>CAYXTN010000041.1:0-10961 GCA_964468085.1 uncultured Clostridia bacterium
GCCCAGCTGTTCATTTCGCTGCCGTTATAGGGAAACGTTATCGTCATATGCAGGCAGTCGTCAAGCTTGTACTGCGAAACGCGGCTGTCTTCCGCGAGAGTTCCGTCTAAAAATTCGCGCACCTCGCCGTTCTCATCGTCAACCGCAATAGTCACGTGCTCGGCGTTGAGCTTGTCGTGATATCTGTCGAAGTTGGCTTTGTAGTCCAACGCGAGCATAAGCCACAGATTGAGCATAAGCGCGGCAATTAAAATCAGCACGACGATAGCCACCGTCTGCCCCTTAGCTTTCCGCATATTCGAGCGGGCAATGATAAAGAGCTTTCTCATATTACCACCCCATTTCTTTTAAGAACGCGTTCAGCTTTTCGTGCCTTGCCTCGTCGCCGTGGGTATACTGGCCCAAATCGCACTCGCCCAAAATAACGCCGTCTTTTAAATAAAGAATACGGTTGCCGCGGCGCGCCGAACGCATATCGTGCGTGACCATAACCACGCTCTGCCCCTGCTCGTTAAATTTGGTGAGCGTGTCCAAAACGTCAAGCCCCGTCTTGGAATTGAGCGCGCCCGTAGGCTCGTCGGCGAACAGTATTTCAGGCGAGTTTATAAGCGCACGCACTATCCCTACGCGCTGAGCCTCGCCGCCCGAAATCTGCGTGGGGAATTTCTTTTGCGTTTCCTCGGAAATATCGACTGCCGCAAACAGCTCCTTCGCCCTTGCCACAAGCGCCTTTTTGTCCTTGTTTACCAAAAGCCCCGCCGCGAGCACGTTGTCCATAACGGACATTCCGTCGATTAAATAAATCTGCTGAAACACGAAGCCGCAGTGGTCGCGGCGGAACACCGCAAGTCCGTCCTGCGATAAATCGGAAATGACCTTATCGCCGAAAGTTATTTTGCCGAGGGTGGGTGTATCCATACCCGAAAGGGCGTACAAAAGTGTCGATTTGCCCGCGCCGCTCGCGCCCATAATTACGGTGAAATCGCCCTGATAGAGCTCCAAATCGATATTCTTTAAAACGTGCTGTTGCTGACCGCCGTTAGAGAAAGTTTTGCTTAAATTTTCAGTCTTTAAAAGCGTGTTTTTCATAAAAAATCTCCATTACCCCCGTAATATACCTTAACGAAACCTTAAACGACTTTAAAATTTTCTTAAATATTCCTTAAATCTTTCCGCTCAAAACTAAAGTCACGACAACTTTCAGACCGTGTTCGCCGTTTTCGGTTTCCAGCTCCCCTTTCATCTCTTTCATAAAGTAGTCGGAGATATACAGCCCCAAGCCCGCGCCTTCGGTATTCGCCGAGTTGCTTCCGCGCCTGAACTTTTCTTTGAGTACGGCAAGCTCCTCCTCAGGCACTCCGCCGCCGAAATCTTCGATAGCTACATCGAGGCGGTCGTCGGTTATTTGCGCGGTTACAATAATTGCCGTCTTAGCGTATTTGTATGAATTTGCAAAGATATTGTCGAACACCTGCTGAAGCCGCAAGCCGTCGGCATACACCAGGCATTCGGGCAATTCGGGTATCGTAGCGCGGTGCATATAGTCGGCGTTTTCGAGCATGGTTTTCACCCGCCCGCTCTCGATATTGGTCGGCGTTACGGTGAGCTGTTGCAGCTCCTCCAAGGTCGCCGTAAACAGGTTGGTAACAAGCGTGTTTATCTGGTCCGCCTTGCCTATTATCTGCGTGTAGTTCGCCTTGTTCTTTTCGTCGCTTGCAACGGCAAGCCCGACTTCGGAAACCGCCTTAATGCTCGCCACGGGCGTCTTAATATCGTGCGAAAGCTTTGCAACCAGCTCCTTTTTACTCTGCTGTGCCTGAGCCTCGGCAATGCGCGCCTTTTTGAGTTCCGAACGCATTATATCGAAGCTTTCCGTAAACGCGCCGAAAAGATTGTGCTTGTCCATCTCGAGCGGAATGTCGAGGTTGCCGCCCGCCACGCGCTCGGCAAAGCCCTTTAATTTGCGGAATGGCCGTATGACCGTAAAATGAATATAGACGGCATACCCCAAGCATATGCCGCACTGAACGGCGATTGCAAGCGTTATGACGATTATTGCCGTCCGCCTCTGAAATTGCAGAGTTCGCACTCCGTCGTTGTAAATAATGACCTTGCCGCCCTCGATATCGAGTATGGTATCTCTGTGCGCGATTGCCGCGTTTACGCTCTCCGACAGCCCCGATTTGGTTTTGTACAAAACGTCGCCGCTCTCGTCCAGCACAACGTAGTCGAGCGCGTTCGTTTTTTTATGTTCGTCGAGCGAGTCGAAATCGCGCGTGACCGACTGCACCACTTCGTTTACGGCGACCGTGTCCTGCGAGAAGTCGGGCGTTTGCACGGCAAAGACTATCAGCGTTATTATTTCGGCTATAAATACGAGAACAAAGCCCATTAAAAACAGTCGCTTTTTCATCGGTTGCCTCCCGTAAATTTATAGCCGTCGCCCCATACGGTTTGAATATATTCGGGGTTGTTCGGGTTTTTCTCTATCGCCTCGCGCAGTCTTCTTACGTGCACGTTGAGCGTTCCGTCGCCCGTGAACTTGTCCTCCCACACCCTTTCGAAGAGCTCCTTTTTGGATATGACTTTGCCCTTATTTTCGATGAGATACGACAGCAATCTGAACTCGAGCGAAGTCAGTTTTATGAGATTGCCCCCCACATATGCCTGTTTTGCCGCAAAATTGACGGTCAGATAACCGTCGAAAAACTCCGTGGCGGGAGTATTCCCGAACCGCTTTAATACCGCCTTTACCTTTGCAAGCAACACGCCGAGCGAATAGGGCTTTTGCACGTAATCGTCGCCGCCGATATTGAGCGCGACAATCTTGTCGTCGTCGCTCGTGCGCGCGGATATGAATAGTATGGGAATGTTCGTCGTCTGCCTAAGCTTTCTGCACAAGTCGAAACCGCTTCCGTCCTCGAGGTTTATATCCAATAAAATAAGCTCGGCGGTGTTGTCTTTAAAAAAGCTGCGGCATCCGTCCGCGCCGTACACGGCGAGCGTATTTACGCCGAAAAGATTGAAGTATTCCGCCGTGCTGTCCGCAAGCACTTTTTCATCGTCCACGATAAGGCAATTGTATTTCATAATGCTCCTCCACTTTAATTATAGCATTTTCCCAAACGTAAATCTTTAATTAATTCTTAAATTTCGACAGGGAAAGCAAACCAATTTTAAGGTTACGCTTGTCTTCAGAGTTTTTTTGTGATACAATCGTTAATAGAATATACTTGAAGAAAATTTTTGAGGTAACGTATGCCGATAGTTCAACATCTCCTGCCGGAAAATCTGCTTTGGCTGGAATGTGTTTTAAGATTTTTATTTGCGATAGTTTTAGGCTTTGCTCTCGGCGTGGAAAGGCAGATTCGCCTTAAAGTGGCGGGAATAAGAATACACGTCGTGGTTGCGGCGGGCGCGGCTCTCTTTACCATCGTTTCCCTGTACGGTTTCGAATCGGACACCTCGCGCGTGGCGGCTCAGGTCGTAACGGGCATAGGCTTTATCGGCGCAGGCACGATTATGCACAGGCAAAACGCGGTGCACGGGCTAACCTCCGCGGCGGGCGTTTGGCTTACGGCGGCGATTGGTATGACAATGGGCGCGGGTATGTATTTAGTGGCGCTGTGCGCTACCGTGCTGACGATTTTGGTACAGCTGTTTTTGCATTTACCCCTCCGCCTTTTCAGTCAGAAGCACCAAAACGAAATAAGAATTTCGTTCAAAAGCCCCACCGAGGACTGTGCCCAGACGATAAAAAACATCTTCGGTATTACAAGATTTACCGAATTTAAAGCAGAACGCATTGACGGCGAGCTGGTTTATAACGCCGTACTTCATACGAAAAAGATAGTTGACGTAGCGTTTGCCAGCAAAATGATAAACGAACACGAATTTATTATCTCGATAGACAAAGCCGAAAGCGACAGATAAATAAAATATAACCCCCGAACGGTTTTCACCGTTCGGGGGTTTTTAATTTATGCCATTACGTTATTTAATTTTTGCAACGCCCGTTGCAACCGCCGCCTTTGCTACCGCTTTGGCAACCGCCTTGTGCGCGTTTATATCGTACGCGTACGGCAGTATGTAGTCGGTAGAAAGCTCCTTGTCCGAAACGCACTCCGCAATGCCCTTTGCCGCCGCAATCATCATTTCGGTGTTGACCGTCGTCGCCCTAACGTCCAGCGCGCCGCGGAAGAGCCCGGGGAATACCAAAACGTTATTAATCTGGTTGGGATTTGCCGAAGAGCCCGTTCCCAATATAAACGCGCCCGCCTCCTTCGCGTCCGCGGGCTCGATTTCGGGCACTGGGTTGGCGCACGTAAACAATATGCTTTTGTCCGCCATAGACCTGACCATTTCCTTGGTTACGCAGTGCGGTCCCGATACGCCAATAAACGCGTCCGCGCCTTTCATAGCGTCGGCAAGAGTACCTTGCAAATGCCGTAAGTTGGTGATTTCCGCCATCTCCTTCTGCGCGGGGTTGAGCCAATCGCTTCCCTTGCAGATAATGCCCTTCTTGTCGCACATTGTTATATCTTTAACGCCCAGCTTTAAAAGGAACTTTGCAATCGCAATGCCTGCCGCGCCCGCGCCGTTGATTACAAGCTTAATCTCGTCAATCTTTTTACCCGCAAGCTTTAAAGAGTTCATAAGCGCCGCCGCCGAAACGATAGCCGTGCCGTGCTGGTCGTCGTGGAATACGGGGATATTGAGTTCCTCTTTGAGGCGCGTTTCTATCTCGAAACAGCGGGGCGCGGAGATATCCTCCAGGTTAATGCCGCCGAACGAGCCCGCCAAGAGCTTAATCGTCTTAATTATATCTTCGGTATCCTTCGAGCCTATGCAGAGGGGAAACGCGTCTACGTCGCCGTACGCCTTAAAGAGCGCGCACTTGCCCTCCATTACGGGCATACCCGCCTCGGGACCGATATCGCCCAAGCCCAAAACCGCCGTGCCGTCGGTTATGACGGGAACGGTATTCCAGCGGCGGGTAAGGTCGAACGATTTTTCCACGTCCGCGTGAATTGCCATACAGGGCTCGGCAACCCCAGGGGTATATGCGAGCGAGAGCGCCTCTCTGTTATCTACGGGTACTCTGCAAACCGTCTCGATTTTGCCCTTCCACTCGGCGTGCTTTTCCAAAGAAACTTTTCTGTAATCCATAATTGCTCCTCTTAAAGTAATTTTCCTTTACATTATATCACTTGTTTATTATAATGTAAAACGTAAACAAGGAGGCAAATAAATGTTAGGAAATTTTACATACTGCAACCCCACCAAACTCTACTTCGGCAAAGACGCTTTAGACGGGCTCAACGAGGAGCTCCCCAAGTACGGCAAAAACGTACTCTTGGTTTACGGCGGCGGCTCGATAAAAAAGAACGGCATTTACGATAAGGTAATTAAAATTTTAAAGGACAACGGCAAGAATATTTACGAGGACGCGGGCGTTATGCCCAACCCCACCTCGGACAAGCTAGAAGAGGGCATTGCGCGCGCAAAGGCGGCGAAAGCGGATTTGATTTTGGCTGTGGGCGGCGGCTCTGTCTGCGACTACGCAAAGGCCGTTTCGGTTTCCGTCAACTGCAACGACGACGCTTGGGATAAATACTTTATCCGCTTTGAAGAACCTACCTGCGATATTATCCCCGTGGGCTGTGTGCTGACGATGGTCGGCACGGGCAGTGAAATGAACGGCGGCTCGGTTATAACCAACCACGCGCAGAAACTCAAAATTGGTCACGTGTTCGGCGAAAACGTCTTCCCCAAGTTCTCGGTTTTAAACCCCGAATTTACCTTTACTCTGCCCAAGTACCAGATGGTTTCGGGTATTTACGATATAATGTCGCACATTTTGGAGCAGTACTTTTCGGGCACGGACGACAACACGAGCGACTACATTATGGAAGGACTGTTGCGCTCGCTCATTTACAGCGCTAACGTTGCCGTTGAAAACCCGACCGACTACGAGGCGCGCTCGAACATTATGTGGATAGCCACGTGGGCTCTGAACACTTTGGTTGCCAAGGGAAAGACTACCGACTGGGAAGTGCATATGCTCGGTCAGGCGGTTGCGGCGCACACCGACGCAACTCACGGTATGACGCTCGCCGCCGTGTCTATGCCCTACTACCGCCATATTCTCCCTTACGGGCTCGACAAGTTTGCGCGCTACGCGGTAAACGTTTGGCAGGTGTCCCCTGCGGGCAAGACGAAAGAGCAGATTGCAAACGAAGGGCTTTCGGCAATGGAGAGCTGGATGAAGAAAATCGGTTTGGCTATGAACATTACCGAGTGCGGCGCGACCGAGGATATGCTCGACGGCATTGTCGAGAGCACGCTCATTATGGACGGCGGCTACAAAGTGCTGAATAAAGAGGAAATCCGCGCCATTTTAAAGGCAAGTTTATAAGATTGCCCCCATAGTATGCCCTGAATAATCAAAAAATCGCCCGAACCGCAATGCGGTTCGGGCGATTTAAATTTTCAGTTTTATTACGGCTGTTTACCGATATATGCGAGGATACCGCCGTCAACGTAGAGGATATGTCCGTTTACGAAGTTGGAAGCGTCCGACGCAAGGAATACCGCGGGACCTGCCAAGTCTTCGGGCGTGCCCCAGCGCTCTGCGGGGGTCTTTGCGATAATGAAGCTGTCGAAAGGATGACGGCTGCCGTCGGGCTGTTTTTCACGAAGCGGCGCGGTCTGCGGGGTTGCGATATATCCCGGTCCGATGCCGTTGCACTGAATGTTGTACTTGCCGTATTCCGAGCAGATATTCTTGGTCAACATCTTCAAGCCGCCCTTAGCCGCAGCGTATGCGGAAACGGTCTCTCTGCCGAGCTCGCTCATCATCGAGCAGATATTGATAATCTTGCCGTGACCCTTTTTAATCATCGAAGGGATAACCGCCTTGGACACGATGAAGGGTGCGTTAAGGTCGATATCTACTACCTTTCTGAAATCAGCCGCGGTCATTTCGGTCATGGGGATACGGCGGATAATGCCCGCGTTGTTAACGAGGATATCGACAACGCCCACTTCCTTCTCGATTTGAGCTACGAGCGCGTTGATAGCCGCCTCGTCGGTGACGTCGCAAACGTAGCCGTGAGCGGCAATGCCCTCGTCCTTGTAAGCCTTAATGCCCTTGTCTACAAGTTCCTGATTGATATCGTTGAAAACGATGGTTGCGCCCGCCTGAGCGTATGCCTTGGCGATAGCAAAGCCGATACCGTAGCTTGCGCCCGTAACCCAGGCGATTTTGCCTTTCAGCGAAAAATTCTGTTCGTATGACATTTTTATATCTCCTGTCAAAAAATTTTTTTGTCTATTCAATTATACCACAATTTACCAATTTGTAAAGCCCCGTACAAAATTATGATTGAAATTTCACAAATCTGTGTTAAAATAATTTCCGAGGAAAGCTTATGAAAAAAAGATTTAAAGGGAAATTTTCCGTCACCGCTTTTTTTACGGCTATTATTATTGCGATTTCGATAATCGTAATACTGCTTGCGGGCGTGCGCCTGGGCGAAAAACTCGTTTTTGCCGACTTCTATAAGCGTGCGCGGGCGGAGTTTAAAATACCGACGGGCGGCGGCTTCGTCGGGCAGGGGCTCGACTATTTGGAGGACGAGAACGCCTTTATCACCTGCGGCTATGCGGCGACCAAGGGCAAATGCTCGATGGTCTACTATATCGACGAAAACGGCGACGCAAAGCGCACCCTTTTGAAAAACGCAGACGGCAGTAACTACACGGGGCACACGGGCGGCATTGCGCACTACAAGGAATACTTCTACATTACGGGCGACGACGGCTGCGACGTGTTCGCGCTCGACGATTTGATTAACCACAAAAAGGAAAGCAAAAAGCTCGGCGAGGTTAAAACGCTTTTAGACCCCGCTTACTGTAATGTCTATGACGGCAAATTTTATACGGGCTCGTTCTACCGCGCGGGCAACTACGAAACGCCCGACTGGCAGCGTATGACAACGCCCAACGGAGATAAAAACACGGCGGTAATAACCGTGTTCGACATTGACGATAACGCCGCCGACAGCTTTTATATTTCGCCCGTGCCGAGTGCCGTGTACTCCACCGCGGGACTCGTTCAGGGTATGACCTTTACCGAGGACGAAATAGTGCTTTCCACCTCGTACGGACTTGCGGCTTCGCACCTTCTTTTTTACGATAAATCAAGCATATCCGCGGGGCAATGGACTTTCGGCGAGGATTTAGGCGGTAAAACCGTGCCCCTTTACTACCTTGACGGCGCGTGCCTTAGACGCAGTGTTACTGCTCCGCCGATGAGCGAGGAAATCGTGTATCTGAACGGCAGAATTTACATAATGACCGAAAGCGCAAGCGACAAATATATCTTCGGCAAATTTATGAGCGGCAAAAACTTATGGAGCTGGAAAGTTAATTAAAAATACCGCCCGTGCGATTAAAATCGCGCGGGCGGTATTTTACTTTTTACGCGTGAATGCACATCCATTCGTGCAGTTTTTTCTTGCGAACTATATTTATTGCGGACAACACCAAAACGACGAGGGAAATTCCCGCCATTACGTAAATCAACGGCGATATGCTGACCGCGCTTAAAAAGATACGCGCAGGTTCTTTAAAATACTTCGTCTTGCTTGACGAACACAAATAAAATATAATGAATACCAAAAAGAAAACAAAACTCAGGCTCTGCATTCCGCCCCTGATTTTGCCCTTTTTGGTGCTATAATTTGTGTAACGTTTATTGTACATATACTGCGTATAACGTTTATTAAAGCATAGCTTAAGGATACTCAAAAGCAAAAACACCGCTTCGAACGCAAGCACTGTATAAAAGATTATAGAGTTCAGCATCCAATAGAAGGCGCCGAATAAGTCGACTGAAAATACCCCGACCCCGTCCGATTTGAATTGAGTTTCACCCAATATAATTTTCATATAGTCGGCCATACCGTAACTTTTATTCAGCTTGGAATATCCTTTCGCGGACTCTTCAATAGTGGCGTCATCCCCGGAAACGAGAAACATATAAGCCGCCGATAATTTAACCTTCAAATCAGTTGCCGCCTTTACTAATTCGGACTCATCGGAATCGTACGATTTTTCCACGGCCAATATCATTGCATTATATCTGCCCTCTTCCAGCTTTTCGTTATCTGATTTAATAGGTTTGCCGTCGGAATTTTCAATTCCCGTTCTCAGTGCCTGCATATAATTTATGTAAAGCTTTTCGCCGCTCACTTTAACCACGGGCGCAAAGCTTATAATTATCATGCAAAGTAATGCAATGCCGAACAAGACTATATCCCAAATCGTCGAATTTCTGTGCTTTTTAAGTAAATCCTTAAACTCCTTTTTTTCAAACTTCTCCTCTATTTGCTGTTTATCCATACGCTCTCTCCTTTTGTAAGATGGTTCAATTTTACAGCGGATTTTCCGCCAAGTCAAGTATTTTGGCGGATTTTCCGCTAAAATTAAGTATATGACAAACAACGTGGGCACAACCATACGGTCGTTGCGTAAGGCAAAAAATATATCACAAGCCGAATTGGGTAAGCAGCTGGGATACTCCGCACGCACCGTTTCCGACTGGGAAAACGGCAGCACCGAGCCGAACATTTCGGCAATAAAGGCTTTAGTCCGCTTTTTTGAAATCACCTACGATGAATTTTTCGAGGACAACAACTAACCGCCCGCGCGATTTTAATCGCGCGGGCGGTTAGTTTTTTATTTACTCAATTTCTTTTTGCAGTAGCTTATCTTGCCGCAGTGCGGACATTTCAACTGCCGCCTCGTAATCACGGAAAAATACACCCACGCTCCGTAGAGTGCAATAAAAAAGTCCGTACAATTGTACGGACTTTGTCGTTTTATTTTAAATTACTCGCCCTTGAAAGGAAGAAGCGCCGCAACTCTCGCACGCTTGATTGCCTTGGAAAGCTCTCTCTGGTGCTTAGCGCAGTTACCGCTCATTCTTCTGGGAAGCATTTTGCCCGACTCGGTAACGAACTTCTTCAAACGGTTAACGTCCTTGAAGTCAATCTCCGCTACCTTTTCCTGGCAGAAAACGCAGACCTTTCTGCGGGGAGCTTTTTTATAGCTCTTCTTAACAGTTGTCTTCTCTTCCATTTTTATTACTCCTTAAATAATAGCCCTGATTAAAAGGGAATGTCGCTGTCGTCGTCAAACGACTGCAATGCAGGTTTATTAGAACCTCTGTTGCCGCTGCCTCTTGCGGGCGCGGGTGCGTCGGCACCGTCGAAACCGTCGGAATTTCTGGGCGTTAAAAATTCAACGTCCTGCGCGATAATATCGACCGCAGTGCGCTTTGCGCCCGTGCTGTCCTCGTAGTTTCTCAGCTCGATTGTGCCCGATACCGCAACCTTGTTGCCCTTTTTGGCATAGCGCGAAACCGTTTCTCCAAGACCGCGCCATGCGGTTACGTTGAAGAAGTCGGTCTTTCTTTCGCCGTCCGAACCCGAATAATTTCTGTTGACCGCAATTGCGAAACGGCAGATTGATACGCCGCCGCTCGTTTCGGTGAGTTCGGGGTCGCGCGTGAGATTACCGATTAAAAAAACCTTGTTCATTTGTTTATCCTTACTTTTTCGTTATCATTCTTCTTAAAACTTCCGCGGTTAAACCTGCAACTCTGTCGAGCTCTTTAACCACTGCGCTTTCGGCTTCGAAAGTCATTAAAACGTAATAGCCGTCGGACTTATAATTGATGGGATAAGCCAACTTTTTCACGCCCCACTTGTCGGTGGAAACGACTTTGCCGCCGTTAGACGTAACAATTCCCTCGAACTTGGAAACCAGAGCTTCCTTAGCTTCGTCGGCAACTGCTGCGTCCAATACGTAAAGCATTTCGTAAGTTTTCATAATTTTTCACCTCCCGGACTTAATCGGCGTATCAACTACGATACGCAAGGCAATGTGCGCTT
>CAYXTN010000042.1:0-10902 GCA_964468085.1 uncultured Clostridia bacterium
TGCGGCGGTATTACCGTCGATAGTCAATTTTTTCATTCAAAAAACCTCCGTATATTGTTTTTTATATTTTTTAATAATAATGTCATACGACACCTATACAATTATAATTCAATAACCAGAAATTGTCAATATGCGTTTTTGTTTTTTTGAAGCAAAAATTTTATCATACTTTCATAAAACTCACTTTAAAAATGTTGTTAAAATTTTCTGCGTTTGCTATAATTTTAAAAGTCGGGAAAAACTTATGGCAAAGAAAAAGAAAGACAGAGAAAAACTCAATAAGGATATTTCTACGGAGAGCGAGGCAAAGCCGCTCCCCGATTTTGCCGTTGAGCTCGACAACGTCAGCTTCACCTATTCCGAGGAATTGCCCTTCGCTTTAAAGGACGTTTCACTTAAAGTCAGGCGCGGCGAGTTCGTCGCCGTTTTAGGGCACAACGGAAGCGGCAAGTCCACGCTCGCCCGCCTTATTTGCGGACTTTTGACCGCCGACAAGGGCAAGGTCACCGTGTGGGGCTACGACCCCTCGGACAGAAGTCAGTTGGGACTAGTGCGCGAGCACGCGGGCGTCGTTTTCCAGAACCCCGACAATCAGATGGTCGCATCAATCGTCGAGGACGACGTCGCGTTCGGTCCTGAAAACTTGGGTGTTCCGCGCGAGGAAATAGGGCAGAGAATAGAGTGGGCGCTCGACGCGGTGGGAATGTCAAAGTACCGCCACGCAACCCCTACGCGGCTTTCGGGCGGACAGAAACAGCGCATAGCCGTTGCGGGCGTTCTTGCAATCAAACCCGACGTTTTAATCCTTGACGAAAGTACCGCAATGCTCGACCCCAAAGGCAGGCGCGAGGTGACCGAGGTCGCCGCACGCCTCAACAAGGAAGAGGGTATGACCGTCATACTCATAACCCACTTTATGGACGAGGCGCTTTTAGCCGACAGAGCTGTCGTTATGAACAAGGGCGAGATTGCTCTGGAGGGCAGTCCCGAGGAAATTTTCGAAAAGGGCGAGGAGCTCGAAAGCTACAATTTAAGTCTGCCCGAAATTGGCGCGATATGCAATAAAATACGGGCGGCGGGCTTTAATTTGGCCGACTGTCTTAAGCCCGAAACGCTTGCTCGCGAAATAAAGGAACAAGCCGATAAAACGGGCTTCAAACCGCGTTCGCAAGGGGATATTCCCGCACCAATCGCGGAAAATGCGCAAAACGAGTGGGATATCGACGTATCCGACCTCAATTTCACGTATTCTGCCAAGTCGCCGTTTGCAACAAAGGCGTTAAACGGCGTTAACCTGCATATATCCCAAGGGGAATTTTTCGGAATAATAGGTCACACGGGCAGCGGCAAGTCGACTTTGGTACAGCATTTGAACGCTTTAATAAGACTGCCCAAGTCGCAAAAGCGCTACAAAAAGCCCAAGGCAAAGAAGGGACAGACGCCCCCGCCCGAGAGCATAATCACAATCGGCGGCTACGATTTGTCGGATAAAAAATGCGATTTTCAGTCCCTGCGCGCCGACGTGGGAATGGTCTTTCAGTACCCCGAATACCAGTTGTTTGCCGAAACGGTCGGGCAAGACGTGGCGTTCGGCTTGAAAAACTTCAAAAAAAATCTTACCAAAGAAGAGGTCGAACAGGCGGTAAAAGAGAGCCTTGAAGCGGTTGGACTTAACTACGAAGAGGTGCACGACAAGTCGCCCTTCGACTTATCCGGCGGACAGAAGCGCCGCGTTGCGATTGCGGGCGTAATCGTAACCAAGCCCAAAATTTTAGTTTTGGACGAGCCCGCCGCGGGGCTTGACCCCTTGGGCAAACGCGACATAATGAAGCTTTTGCACTCGCTTCACGGCGACTGGTGCAAGACGGTAATAATCGTATCTCACGATATGGACGAAATTGCCGAAAACTGCACCCGCGCGTGCGTTGTTTCCGACGGTAAAATCTTCGATTGCGATACTCCCGCAAACCTCTTTAAAAGGGCTGAAGAGCTTTTCGCGCTCGGGCTGGATATACCGACTACGGCAAAAATTCAACGGGAAATGTCCGCGCTCGGACTTGATTTACAGAGCGACTTGACCTCCGAGGGGTTTGCCTCGGCGGTAGTAGGCGCGCTGAAAGGAGGCGGAGATGCTTAACGACGTAACGTTCGGTCAGTACTATCCCGCAAAGTCCTTCGTGCACCGCCTCGACCCGCGCGTAAAACTGCTCTTTTTAATTGCCTATATCGTAATGCTTTTCTTGGCGAAATCGTTCTACGGGCTTGCATTGTGTTTTATTATTCTGCTTATTACGATTATCGCCTCGCGCGTGCCGCTCGGCTCGGTTCTGCGCTCGATAAAGGGCGTTATAGTGATACTCGTTTTCACGTCGCTTTTGAACGTGTTTTTCCACGGCGGCAGTTACCTTTTGTGGGAGTGGAAGTTTATTCACATCTATACCGAGGGCTTGATTTTCGCAGGGTTCTTAACGCTGAGACTGCTGTTCCTCGTTATGGGCTCGGCGATACTCACGCTGACGACCACGCCCGTAAATTTAACGGACGGACTGGAAAGTCTGCTCTTTCCTTTCACGCTCATTAAACTGCCCGTGCACGCGCTCGCGCTGATAATGTCAATTGCGCTTCGGTTTATTCCTACGCTGATGGACGAAACCAACCGCATAATTTCGGCGCAGAAGGCGAGGGGCGCAAACTTCGACAGCGGCAATATCTTCAAGCGCGTAAAGGCAATCGTGCCCGTGCTCATTCCGCTACTCATCAGCGCGTTCCGCCGCGCGGAGGAGCTGGGCGACGCAATGGACGTCCGCTGTTATTCGAGCGGGCACAAGCGCACGAAATACAAAAAACTGAGACTCGGCTGGCGCGACCTTATTGCCGCGCTGTTTGCGGGAATAATGATAGCGGGCGTAATTTTACTCAATATTTACGGCTATCTGATATATCCGCCTATCTACGGCTATATGGTGGTAGTATGAGGTACGTATTAAAGGTCGCCTACGACGGCACGAATTTTTGCGGCTGGCAGGTGCAAAATAACGGCAGAACGGTGCAGGAAGAGCTGAACGCGGCGGTAAAAAAAGCGTTCGGCGAGGACGCCACTGTCACCGCAAGCGGCAGAACGGACGCGGGCGTGCACGCTCTTTCGCAAATCTGCCACGTAGATTTGAACGCGGAAATTGCGGGCGAAAAGCTTGCCGACGCGTTAAATCAGAGGCTACCCGACGACGTCAGCGTTATAAAGTCCGCCGTCGCGCCGCAGGGGTTCGATTCCAACCGCTCGGCGAAAAAGAAAACTTACCTCTACAAAATGTATTTCTCGCCCCGCCACAACCCGCTTTCAGACAGGTACGCGGTGTGGGTAAAGGGCGCGCCCGACTTAAATAAAATGCGCGAGGCGGCTCAAGCTTTTATCGGCGAGCACGACTTTGCCGCATACTGCGCGAGCGGCTCGCAGGTCAAAACGACGGTGCGCACAATTTATTCTTTCGAAATTAAGGAAGAGGGCGGTTTCGTAAACGTTGAGGTGTGCGGCAACGGCTTTTTGTACAATATGGTGCGCACGCTCGTCGGCACGGCGCTGTGGTATGCGCTGGATAGACTGTCCGAGGCGGATATACAAGCCTCGCTGGAAAACGGCGACAGAAACAAAGTCGGCAAAACCATGCCCGCCAAGGGGCTTACGCTTAAAAGCGTAGACTACGGGTTCGATGTGTTCGAGGGGTAATTTTTACACAATTTTCACACAACGGTTTTATATTTTATACACGGCAAGTATAAAATAAAAATATTGACGAGGGTAAAATGGAATTTTTCGAAATTGCGAGCATAACCGAATTAGCCTTTATGAAAGACGCTTACAAAAATTATCTGTGGGCGTACCTTGTAATAGGCGGCTGCATATTTGCGGTAATATATATTCTGCAGGCGATAGCTCTCTACACGATAGCCACCCGCGAGGGTTTCAAAAACAAGTGGATGGCTTTTCTGCCTTTTTTCAATACCTACTATATAGGCGTGGTTTCCGAAAAGAATACCGTTTTCAGAACCAAGGCTAAGTACGTTTCGCTTGCCGCGGCGCTCGTTGAAGTGGTGTACTGCGCGCTGTCGGTTTTGTACTACGTTGCAATGTATCTTATCTTCAAGGGGGGTTACGCCGAGCCCGTTTACGAAACGATGGTGTACGGCACGCAGTTCGAATTTTTGACCGGCTACGAATTGTCCCTACCCGACAACTTAGCCTGGGCGGGCTGGGTGTTCGGCAACTTGCAGGACTATATTTTATACTGGGTACAGCTTGCGTATATGATTTTAAAGGTGTTTATCCTCGTTGCGTTCTTCCGCACCTACGCGTCGCCCAGATACGTGCTCTTTTCCGTGCTTTCCGTGCTCTTTCCGATAGGCGGCATATTTATGTTCGTCGTTCGCAACAACCGCGGCAAAAACTATCTGGAGTATATCAGGGAACAGCGGCAGAGGCAGTACAGAATGTATCAGGAGTATATGCGTAATAACGGCGGTATGGACGGTCAGAACGGCTCTAACTACGGCTCGGGTTACGGCACGAACAACGGCGGCGGACAAAGCGACCCCTACGCGCAGCAACGCCCGTCGGCTCCGCCCGACGACCCGTTCGGCGGTCTCGGCTCGTCAAACGGCGGTCAAAGCGGACAAAACGGTAATCGCGGAGGCAATCCGTACGACCCTTTCGACGATTTGAATAACTGAAATTTTAATGCGGGAATTTAATTCCCGCTTTTTTATTGCAAAAGAGTTTTAAGCGTGTTATAATTCGGGTATAAGTAAACGTTATGGAAAAACAAAATTTTAATAATGACGAAAATTTAATCTCGGCGATAAGCACCGCTTCGGGTATAGGAGGGGTTGCGGTTATAAGGGTGAGCGGCAAAGGCGCGCTAAAACTTGCCGACAAAATGTTTAAGCCTGCGGGTAGTACGGCAGTTTTAAAGTTCGAGCCGTACAGAATGTATACGGGCAAAATTCTGTGCGAGGGCTTTTCCGACTTCGGAATGTGCGTGTATTTCAAGGCGCCCAAATCGTTCACGGGCGAGGACGTCGTGGAGTTCCACTGTCACGGCGGTACGCAGATTGCGCGCGGAGTTTTAAGCGCGACTTACAAAAACGGTGCGCGCCCCGCGGAAAGGGGGGAGTTTACCAAGCGCGCGTTCGTTAACGGCAAGCTTTCGCTCTCGTCCGCCGAGGGTATGATAGATATGATTAACGCCGAAAGCCTTGCCGAGGTCAGGGCGGGCGGACTTTTGTACGCCGAAAAACTGACGGGTGAAATCAAGGAAATTCAGTCGGGGCTTACCGATATGCTCGCGCAGATAGCCGCCGACTGCGACTATCCCGAAGAGGGAATAGAGGAAACCGAGCTCGGTTCAGTCGAAGACGATTTGCGGGCTGTTTGTGACCGCTTAAACGTGTTAGTCGCGGCATATTCGGGGGGTAAATTTATAAAAAGCGGCGTAATTGCTGCAATTTGCGGCGCTCCGAACGTGGGGAAATCGTCGCTTCTGAACGCGCTTTTGGGCTACGACAAGGCAATCGTTTCGCCGCTTGCGGGAACGACGCGCGACGCGGTCGAAGGCACTTTGCAGATAGGCGGAGTCAAATACAATTTCACCGACACCGCGGGAATAAGAGCGGAGGCGGGAGAGATAGAGGCGATAGGCATAGAGCGTGCAAAGCGCGCATTATCGTCCGCCGATATCGTAATCTGCGTTTCCGATTGCGGCGATTTTTCAGCCGCAAAAGGCGTGGCGGACAACCGCCTTGTCAAGGTGTTTTCCAAGACGGACGAAGCAAAGCCGTGCGGCGAATACGACGTCGCGATTTCCTCGGTTACGGGCGAAGGGCTGGATAAATTAAAGGGCTTAATCGCGCGCAAAGCAACGGGGGTCAGCTCGCTTGAAAACGCGTACGTTATCGAGGAGCGGCATTATCTAGCATTAAAGCGCGCGCTCGAAAAACTGACTGCGGCGGCGGACGGAGTTAAAGATTTCCCGCTCGATATAATCTCTCTCGATATCCGCGAGGGGTGGCGCATTTTGGGCGAAATCACGGGCGAAACCGCCGACGAGGAAATTATCAACACTGTTTTCGCAAAATTCTGCGTGGGCAAATAAGGAGGAGTTTATGGTCAATCTCGAATTGTACAGAGTATTTTACACGGTGGCTAAATTCGGCAGTTCTACGCGCGCGGCGGAGGAGCTGTTCATATCCCAGCCCGCCGTATCGCAGGCTGTCAAACAGCTTGAAACACAGCTCGGCACAACCCTTTTCAACCGTACGCATATGGGTATGGAGCTGTCGTCGCAGGGCGGCAAGCTCATATTCAAAAAGGTTGAGGAGGCGTTAAAGCTTTTGGAAGAGGCGGAAAACACTCTTCTCGAAATGCAGACGACGGCAACGGGTATGATAAGAATAGGCGCAACCGACGCTATCTTTTCCAACCTGCTCGCCGATAAAATAGTCGAGTACAACCAAAAGTGCCCCGCCGTTAAAATCGAGCTTATCTGCGGCACGACGCCCGAAACGCTCGACCAGCTCAAAGAAAACAAGTGCGACGTGGCGTTCGTCAATCTGCCGATAGAGGACAAGGACGTCAACTTTACGGGAATGGTCGCGCACCTTTCCGATATTTTTGTTGCGGGTGAAAAGTATGCAAATTTGAAGGGCAAAAATATTCCCCTTTCCAGTTTGCACGAATACCCCTTGCTTATGATTGAAAGCAACACCATTGCGCGCCGCTCGCTTGCGTCGTACACGCAGACGCTGGGTATACAGCTCACGCCCGATATCGAGGTGGAAAACTGGGACTTGATGCTCAAATTCGCAAAGAACGGTATGGGTATAGGCTGTGTTCCGCGCGAGTACGCAAAGGCAATGCTCGACAGCGGCGAGCTTTTCGAAGTGGACGTCGTTCCGTCGTTGCCCGTGCGTGGAGTGGGTATAGCTTTGCCTAAGGGTACGCAGGTTTCATACGCACTCAAACAATTTTTAGCAATGTTTTAAGGCGTGTTTACAAAGTCAAAACGCCCCGCGGCAAATCTGCCGCGGGGCGTTTTTTAATTCTTTTTTAAATATTTTTTTATATCGTCCAGCCTTTTTTTTATGTCGTCAATCTCGTTCAAAACCTCGTCGGCGTTCAAAAGATTGCGTTCCGAAACGCCCAAAAGGTAGTCGCAGGTAACGCCGAAAAACTCCGCAAGCTTAATTATGGCAAAGCTGTCGGGGTTAGTCTTCCCTGTTTCGTAATTTGATAGCGTTTTCTGGTCAATACCCACTTTTTCGGAAATATCAATCTGCCGCAAATCTCTGTCTTCTCTAAGTTCTTTAATTCTGTTCATACTAATATTTTTCCTCTTACTAGAAATTTTAGTATTATATTAGTAAAAACATATTGACTTAGGAAAATATTTACTTTATACTATTTATATAGTAAAATATTACTACAAAGGAGAAAATTATGAGAAAGAAAGTATTGGTAACGGCGGTAGCGGTATGCGCACTCAGCGCGGCGTGCCTTTTCGGCGCAACGGCATGTAACAAAAGCGGTGACGACGATGGGAGCGGGGTGCCCGATGTAGGACCTTCGATAGAGGTAACCATCGATGAGTATAAGGCGGCATATGAGAAGTCAGTGTCGGCAGACAATTACACTTACTGTGTGGTTAATCATGAATTTGGCTCATATATGGGCGAAACATATGACGCTACTGCGGTAAACTATATATATCATTTCGGAAATGAGCAATACTCGACGTCAGAAGTAACGTCAGTTGAAAGTGATGGCACATATAACTATGGGTCAAAAGAATATATAATAGTTGAAAATTCGATTTCTTATTACTGCAATTATGAAGACTACGGAGCAAGAGGCGAATGGGTAGTCGGAACTACATCTGGCGAAATTATGCCTACAATTTCAAGTGTATTAGCTGGAACTGATAAATTATATTTGCATCTAACATTTACTGGCGGTAAATATAAAATGGACAACAATGGATACTCCGTTTCAATTAAAATAAACAGTGACGGATATGTCAGCTATTATTGTGAAGAAGGAAGCGGCTATAAGCACGAATATATCATATACAATTACGGAACAACTAACAATTCAGTCGTTCCTGCTGCGGCTAAACAGGCGGTCGCGGATTTCAAAGCTGCAAACAATTAAGTTTCAAATATGAACAGCCCCGCGGCGTTTCGCCGCGGGGCTTTAATTAAGCCATATTATAGGGTTAATCGTTAAATAAATCGCTCATATTATACAGACCCGCGGGCTTTCCCGCAAGCCATTTGGCGGCTTTTATAGCGCCCGCCGCGAATACTTTCTTACTGCGCGCCGAGTGGGAAAGAGTGACTATTTCGTCCTCGCCGCAAAATAGCACCTCGTGCTCGCCGACGATTGTGCCGCCGCGCACCGCGTGCATACCTATCTCTTTGCCGCGCTTGCCGCAAATACCTTCGCGACCGTTCAAATACTGCTTGCCGCCGTCGAAAGCGGAGGACGCGCTGTCAGCAAGCATAAGCGCCGTGCCGCTGGGCGCGTCAACCTTCTGGTTGTGATGCTTTTCGATAATCTCGATATCGAATTTCTCGCCCAAAGTTTCCGCCGCGCGCTTGACGAGCTGACACAAAAGATTTACGCCGAGGGAAAAATTCGCAGTACGGAAAATCGCAACCTTCTTTGCCGCTTGGTTAATCTCTTCTATTTGAGCGGGAGTAAACCCCGTAGAGCCTATCACCGCGGGCACGTTGTTTTTAACCGCGTAGTCAAGTTCGTCGGATAAAACGGCGGGAGAGGAAAAGTCGATAATAACGTCGGGCTTGCCCCCGATTTCATTGAAAGCTTTGTAAACTTTATCGCCGCCGCGCGGGTCTATGCCTAAGAAATATTCCGCCTCGTTATCGCCGTTTAAAAGCTCTGATATGTTTGCGCCCATCTTGCCGCACGCACCGCAGATTGCAACCTTAATCATAATTTCAGTCCTAATTTGTTAATGCAGTCCTGCATAATTTTCTTGTGTTCGTCCTCGAGTTCGGTCAAAGGTGCGCGGGGCACTCCCGCATCCAGACCCAGCATATCGCAGCCCGCCTTTACGGGTATGGGATTGACCTCGGTAAAGCACGCGTCGATTAAAGGAAGAAGCTTATCTTCAAGCTCGTTCGCCTCGGCGAGCTTGCACTCGGATACGTATGTATAAACCTGCTTGACCTCTTTGGGGGCAATGTTGCTTGCAACGGAAATAAGTCCCGCGCCGCCTATTGCGAGTATGGGAAGATTGAGGTTGTCGTCGCCCGAATAAACGTCGCAGTAAGGGCGAACGCGGCGCATGGTCTCGCAAATCTGTTCCATATTTCCGCACGCTTCCTTAATGCCCGCAAGATTGGGAATTTTTGCAAGCTCTTCCGCCGTTGCGGGCAGTATATTCACGCCCGTACGCGCAGGCACGTTGTATGCAATCACGGGAATTTTCACCGCGTTGCAAATCGCCTGATAGTAGGCGACTATGCCCTTTTGAGTGCACTTGTTGTAGTAAGGGGTAACGCATAGTAGTCCGTCCGCACCTAAGCTTTCCGCGCGCTTGCTCGCCGCAACCGCCTCCGCCGTGCAGTTACTGCCCGCGCCGAAAATAACTTTCGCGCGCCCCTTGATTTTTTCAACCGAATATTTCATAACCGCGACCTTTTCGTCGTCGGTCATGGTGGAAGGCTCGCCCGTCGTGCCCAAAATTACGAGCGCGTCGGTGCCGTTTTCAATCTGGTATTCAATCATTCTGCCGAAAGCGTCGAAGTTGACCCCGCCGTCTGTATAGAACGGCGTAATCATTGCAGTGGCAGTGCCTTTAAAAAAACCTTTCATATTGCCTCTTAATTAAAATAACCTTTTGCTGCTAAAAGCTCGGCAAGCAGAACAGCCCCGCCCGCCGCACCGCGCAGGGTGTTGTGCGAAAAGCCTACGAATTTATAATCGAACAAATTGTCCTCTCTTAATCTGCCCGCGCAAACCGCCATACCGTTTTCGGTGTTCCTATCCAGTGCGGGTTGAGGGCGGTTATCCTCTTCGAAGTAGTGAATAAACTGTTTGGGCGCGGAGGGAAGGTCAAGCTTTTGAGGCTCGCCCGCAAAATTTTTCCACGCCGATAAAATTTCCTCTTTTGAGGGTTTGTTTTCGAACGAAACGAAGCAAGCCGCGGTGTGACCGTCGGAAACGGGCACTCTGAGACACTGCGCCGTAATAACGGGAGCGGTAGCGGGCACGATTGCGCCGCCAACTACCTCGCCCCAGATTTTGAGCGGCTCTTTCTCGCTCTTTTCTTCCTCGCCGCCGATATAGGGAATTACGTTGTCGCAAATCTCGGGCATAGTATCAAAGACTTTTCCCGCGCCCGATATCGCCTGATAGGTTGTAACCGCCGCGCACTTAACGCCGAACTTCTTCAAAGGGTGAAGTAAGGGTACGTAGGACTGCAGCGAGCAGTTGCTCTTGACAGCGATAAACCCGCGCTTTGTGCCGAGGCGTTTGCGCTGGGAAGCAATCACTTCGAGGTGGTCGGCGTTGACCTCGGGAATAATCATGGGTACGTCTTCCGTGAAGCGGTGCGCCGAGTTGTTGGAAACTATCGGGCACTCGGACTTGGCGTACGCGTACTCGAGCTCGCGGATTTCGTCCTTTTTCATATTGACCGCGCAGAAGCAGAAATCGACCGTAGAGGCGATTTTTTCTCTGTCCGCAGTCGCGTCCATAACCGTAATGTCCGCGTACTTTTCGGGCATGGGGGAGGACATAAGCCACTTTTTGACCGCGTCCTTGTATTTCTTGCCCGCCGAGTTCGCGCTTGCCGCAAGGCAGACGGGTTCGAACCAGGGGTGGTT
>CAYXTN010000043.1:0-10639 GCA_964468085.1 uncultured Clostridia bacterium
CATAACCGAGCTTTACGAGGAGCTTTCGCCCGAACAGCAGAGCTATTTCGACGAGTTGAGGGAAGAGGCGCTTACCAAACCCGATACGGAGCTTTCGATTTCAAAGAATTTCGTAACGGTTAAGATAGGCAAGAGAAATCTTATTAAGCTTCTCATTAAACGCGGCGTGACCGTGGCGGAGTTTATGCTCGAGAACGAGGCGTTGAAACAGCTTCGACTTAGCAATACGAACAAGCGCGGAAAGTCTGCGATAAAGATTAAACCGACGGTTGTTCAGGTGCTCGATTTGACTTCCTTGAAAGTTGCGGTTGATATGATTAACCTAGCTTACGAAGAGTTAATGCTTGGTGATTAAAACACAAACAAAAAAGCCGACGGTTTTTTCCGTCGGCTTTTTATTATTCTGATTATTCTTCGTCTTCGTCCTCGTTGTAATCAACGGGTTCGGGTTCGCGCTTTTTCTTTTTCTTTTCTTTTTCGGTCTTGTCCTTATTCTTTTTAGAGCCTATCAAAGAGATATACATTATCGCAACTATAACCAGAGCAACGATTACTATTGCAAGCACTACCGAAACGACGTTCGTTTCGTACTTAAATTCTTTGTCGCCGTTTTCGTGCGGCTCGTTGTCCTCGGCTTTGTAGTCGTATTCCGTCAGCGTCTTTGCCGCAACAAATCCGCTTATCGTCGTATCGTTTCCGCCCTCGCCTTTTACCGTGTATCTTACTCTGTAAAACTTTACGCTGTTGAACTCGAATTTTTCAATTACTTCGACGTGGTTTTCCGCGCCGCTTTCCAGCGTTGCAATCTTGGTGCTTTCACTCATAAAGGGGGAGGCGTAAACGCCTATGTCCCTGACGGTGTATGCGGCAAGCCGCTTTCCGTCCGAGCCGATTGCCCAGTCGTTCTTCTGTGTGGAGGGTACGGGGTCGCTCAGATTCTCGGTCGCCGTTATATACATTCCTTCGTTCGTGGCAACGATTGTTGCGTTACCGCTCTCGCAAAGCACTATGCACGGCTTGTCCCCGTTCGTCTTTTCGGTGCGTATCTGTATGAACGTGTCGCCCGCTTCGTCGCCTATAACGTCGGCGTTTATCTGCGTATAGTAACTGCCCGGCTTTATTTCGGCGGTCTTTATCTCGTAACCTGCCGCGGTAAGCTTGCCTGCAACGTCGCCGCATAAGATATGGTCGGCTGTTTCGAAATCGGTATAATCGACGTCGACGCGGTCGGCTTTGTTGCCCGTAAACGTGTACAGAACGTTGTCCTTAACGGCATACGCCTTGTCGTCGAAGACCTTCAAATTCTTAAAGTCAGTGCCTAAAACTTCGTGTTCGTCGCCCGAAAAGTAGTGCAGACCGTCGTTCGAAAGTCTGTATTCCTCGTCGGTGGACAGCTTTACGGTGTTGCCGTATTCGGGAAATTCGTGAGTAGCCTGCTCGATGTAGTTGGGATAGATGAAAATGCCGTCCGTCTTGACGTCTAAATACAGATTACCGTTTTTATCGTAGTCGAGCCTTTCGATTCTGTTCTGTTTCTGATAGTGGTGCTCTTTGTCCAGCTTGCGGTCGCCGTTTTTGTCCGTGTACAGAACAAACATAGAGGTGTTGGAAGCAAACGCGATATTGTCGCCGTAAACGGCGTAGTCGGTAATCGGCTTTTCGTCGGAAAAAGTGAGCTCGCACTCGAACGGCAGAACTTCCTTGCCGTCAACCGTTGTTTTGACGGGGTATTCTGTCGTACCGTTTTCCGCGGCGAAAACCGCACCGTACGGTATAGCGCAGGCGGCAATCAGCGCCGCAAGCGAAATTTTTAATGCCTTGTTTGCCTTCATATCAAAAATTATACCACTTCCTTGGCGGCTTGTAAAGGATTTGAAACACCCCTTGCCGTGCCTTTGTTTGTCTTGTTCACATTTTTTATGTTCAAAAATTTTGATTTTCAAGCAAAAATTTTTTAATTATGCGTTTTTTGTCATATTTAAGGTGTATAATACAAACGTAAACAAGAACAAACGTTCGCAATTGTTCAATAAATTGGCGGTACACGCAAAGGGGCGTGCGGTGAAAATAAAGAAGCTATTGAGATTTTACTTTTCGGCGGGCAGTTTAAATAAAGCACTCGACAATATAATTACGCGGCTGGCGTTGTCTTCGGGACGGGACGTATACGGTGGGTGCGAGGAGTACTTCGACAAGATTTGTAAGGTGTTGGAGGACAAGCGGCAGCTCTCTGAATTGTGGGCGCGGCTGGACAACGTTCTTTGCAATATGACCGAGAGGGACAGGCAAACATTAAAGGAGTATGCGGCGGCGAGGGGCGGCATTAAGGATGAGGACAAAAAAGAAATTCACCGCGCGGCGGTCAAGTTTGCGAGGCGTGCGGGAGGGCTTCTAAAAAGCGGCGAAAACCTCTATAAGGTTATGTGTGCGTACCGGTGTTTGATAAGCTCCGCGCCGGATTAACGGTCTATCCGTTAGACGGGTTATCCGCCTGACGCGGTAGCTTAAATCAGCCGTCAATACGCGGCTTTTTGGTGGTGAAGTAGATAATTAAAATTACGACTACGGACAGTGACGCAATGACGATAAACGCGATAGTGGCGAAGTTCAGTCCCGACCCGCCGCCTTCCGAGCTTTCGCCGCTATCGTCGGGTGTGTGGGTGGGGAGGTTCTTTTCGTAGTCGTCGTATTTGCCCTCTATATAGCCGAACTTGCCCTGACAGTAAACGTACGAATAATACACGCCGCCCGCCTCGTACGTGCCGTAATATGCGGCTTCCAACGCGATTTCGCCGAGCACGGGGAGGGAAGAGGGGTTGCCGCCCGCCGAAAAACTGACAGTCACGGTCTTGTATAAAAAGGTCGACTGCGGCGTGCCGTATTCGACGTCGAAATGCTCCTTTTTGCAATAGCCGTAAACCGCTTTGTAGATGCCCGCGTCGTTTGCGTACCGCGCGTAATACCACTCGCCCTCCTCGCGCAAGACCTCCACGCAGTAGGTGTAAGGCACGGCGAATATCGAGGTCGTTTCGCTCTTTTCGTTGCAGAAATACGCCTCGTAATTTTTCGCTCTCGCGTATTTGGACGGGGCGGCGTAGGCGGAGTTGAAGGGTGCGGCGGCAAGTATTAAGATTACGCAGAAAATTGCAACCGTAAGGCGTTTCATATTTATGAATTATACCTTGCGGCAGAGTGAAAACAAACGGATATTTTGTCATAAAAGGTCTATGAATAGAGAACAGATTTTAAGCCGCATTGCCGAGATTGACTGTGAGCTTTCACGGCGCAAAAAGGCGACGGCGGCGCTCGACAACTACAATACGGGCAGAAAAAAACACAAAAAACAGCTCGCATTTCACAAGTGCAAAAAGCGCATACGCTGGGTGTTCGGCGGCAACCGCTCGGGGAAAACCGAGTGCGGAGCCGTGGAGGCGGTCTGGCTTTTGCGGGGTATTCACCCCTATCGCAAGAACCGCCCCGACGTGTTCGGGTGGGCGGTATCGCTCTCTCAACAGGTTCAGCGCGACGTTGCGCAGAGCAAGATTTTAAAGTATCTGCCGAAAAGCTGGATAGCCGATATCACAATGCTTTCAGGCAGAAAGGACGCGCCCGAGTCGGGAATTATCGACCAGATAAAGATTAAAAACGTGTTCGGCGGAATTTCCACGCTCGGCTTTAAAAGCTGCGACCAGGGGCGCGAAAAGTTTCAGGGGAGTTCCCTCGATTTCGTATGGCTGGACGAAGAGCCGCCGCGCGATATTTACGAGGAATGTTTAATGCGCGTTATGGACAAGCGCGGCGACATTTTCGGCACGATGACTCCGCTTAAGGGCGAGACCTTTATCTATAACGAAATTTATCTCAACCGCCGCAATAACCCGCAGGTGTGGTGCGAGTTTATGAGCTGGGAGGACAACCCATATCTTTCGAAGAGCGAGATTAAGCTTTTGTCGCAGTCGCTCGACGGGGCAACTTTAGACGCGAGGAAGTACGGGAGGTTTTCGAAGGGCGCGGGTTTGGTCTATCCCGAGTTCGACAGCTCGGTGCACGTAATACCGCCGTTTCCCGTGCCGAGTGAGTGGCAGGAGAACATTTCGATTGACCCCGGCCTCAACAATCCGCTGTCGGCGCACTGGTACGCGGTCGACTGGGACGGCAATATTTACGTGGTTGCCGAGCACTTTGCGGCGGGGGTGGATATCGACGCTCATGCGCGTTCGTTAAGGGATATATCCGCACGAATCGGGTGGAAAACCGACTCGAAGGGCAGAATTTCGGCGCTTATAGACAGTGCGGCGAACCAGAGAACGCTTGCCTGTTCCAAGAGTGTTGCGGAGCTCTTTTGCGAGAAAGGTATACTTGTGAATACCAAGGTCAACAAGGACGTTTTTGCGGGTATCTGCCGCGTTAAGGAGTATTTGAAGAGGGGCAACGGCACGCCCGATATCTATATTTTCGATACGTGCAAGAATATGATTGACGAGTTTTCGCGCTATCACTGGTCGGACGGCGACAGTCCCGTTAAGGTGGACGACCACTGTATGGACGAGCTGAGATATTTTATAATGTCCCGCCCGCGCCCCGCTCAGAAAGAGTCCGCCGAGAACGCCGTCTACGTTGACAAAATGAGAAGAATCAGGAGGCTTAAAACTAAAAGTGGAAAAGTGTGACAGTGTTAAGGAAGCGTTGACCAAGTGCGCGGTGGGGCTGTCCGCGAGCGAGGTCATCGAGGAGTTTGCGGTAGAGGGCGGCGAGCTCAAACTCGTAAAAAAGAAGGTGACGAGGCGGGAAATTCCGCCCGATATCAAGGCGGTAAAAATGCTGCTCGACAGCGAGGCGGGCGTCGGGGCAACCGACGAGGAGCTCGCCGCCGAGCGCGAAAACTTAATCAAAATGTTAAAGGAGGGAAACTGTGACTGACAGTAACGACAAAAAGGCAAAGCAGGAAGGCGAGCTCATCGCCGAAATTTACGCCGACTTCAAGAGGCGGCAGGAGGAGCGCAGGCGCACGGAAAGAAGTTGGCAGTTGAACATTAACTTCGTCAACGGCAACCAGTACTGCGACGTCAACCCGCTCGGGGAAATCGAGGGGGACAGCGGCGGCTACTACTGGCAGCAAAAGAGGGTGTTCAATTACATAGCGCCCACAATCGATATGCGCTGTTGCAGGCTTACGGGCATTCGCCCCCGTCTTGCCGTAAGGGCGGCGAGTGAGGACGACGAGGACAGGCGTTCGGCTAAACTCGCCTCGGCAATCTTGAGCGCGGCGTGCGAGGACTGCGATATCGACGGCGCGCTTTCCAAGGCGACGGTGTGGTCGGAGACGTGCGGAACGGTGTTCTATAAGATTATCTGGGACGGCTACGCGGGCAACGAGATAGGCAAAACGTTCGACGGCGCAAGCGTCAAGGAGGGCAAGGTCAGGGTGTCGGTGGTGTCACCGTTCGAGATTTATCCCGACTCGCTTTCCGAAGAAAATCTGTACAATCAGCCGAGCATAATTCACGCTAGAGCCGTGCCTGCGGAGGACATTTTCACCGCTTACGGCGTGCGCGTCGAGGGGCGCGACATTGACGAATACGCACAGAGTCGCGCGCACGTTTCGGCGCTTGGCGGCGAAGAAAACGGAAGAACGGAGCACGTCGTAAAACACGGCTACGAAGTGGTAATCGAAAGATATGTGCGCCCCAATTCCGAATTTCCCGCGGGAAGACTGACGATTGTGGCGGGAAATAAGCTCTTATTCGACGGCGAGCTTCCCTACCTCAACGGCGACGGCAACACGCGCACTTACCCTTTCGTGGTGCAGTACTCGTCGCCCGTTGCGGGCTCGTTTTTCGGCTCTTGCGTGGTGGACAGACTTATCCCCGTTCAGCGCGCGTACAACGCGGTCAAGAACCGCAAGCACGAATTTTTGAACCGCATTTCGATGGGCACGGTTGCCGTCGAGGAGGGCTCGGTGGATACCGACGAGCTGGTCGAGGACGGGCTCGCCCCCGGGAAAGTTATCGTGTACAGACAGGGCGCGACCCCGCCCGAAATGCTCACGCTCGGCAGCGTGCCCTCCGAGTTCACTCAGGAAGAGGAGCGTTTAGAGCGCGAGTTCTACAAAATTTCGGGCACGACGGACGTCACTCAGGGCGGCAACGTCTTCACGTCGGTCACGTCGGCGACGGGACTGCAGCTCATGATAGAGCAGGAGGAGGCGCGCCTCAACGTTTGCTACGAGCAGATTCGCTCGGCGCTCAAGGGCGTAGGCAGAATGCTTTTAAGGCTATATAGGCAGTTCGCCTCGAACGTGCGGCTCATAAAAATGTCGGGCGGCAACGACGCGCTGTCGTGCGTGAGTTTTAAAAACAGCGACATTACGGGCGACGACGTCGTGCTGGAGGCGGACAGCGATATCAATATGACCCCCGCGCGCCGCCGTGCCGTCATCTACGATATGATTGACAAGGGGCTGTTTTCCGACGAGAGCGGCAAGATTAGTCCGAACTTAAAGGGGCGGCTGTTAAAATCGCTCGGCTACAACGGTTACACGGGCGGGCGCGATTTGGACGAACTGCACCGTCAGCGGTGCGCCGAGGAGAACGACGCGCTCAAAAACGGGCAGAGCGTGGAAATTCACGGGTACGACGACCACAAGATGCATATCGAGGAGCACACGGCTTTTCTTTTGACCGAAAAGCTGACGCCCGAGCAGGAAATGCGCGTATGCGCACATTTGAATGAACACAAAAACAAAACTTCGGAGGTAAAAAATGAAGGATAACCAGATACGGAACGAGGCGGTTACGGCAGACCCCGCGGAGGCGGAAGGACAGGATGCTGCGGCAGAACTCGGCAAGTTCAAGGACGTTAAGGCCCTTATGGAAGCCTATCAGGCGCTCGAAGCCGAATTCACCCGACGCAGTCAGCGGCTGAAAGAGCTTGAAGCGAACAAGGACGCGCAAACGCCCGCGGCAATCGCCGCGGAAAACGCGGAAGCTCCCTCGCATGAGGCGGAAAAGCCCGACAAGGCGGAAATCACTTTGTCGATGCTAAGCGACGAGGTTAAAAACGCCGTAATCGAGGAATACCTCAACGGCGTGTTTTCAAAGCGCGGCGTGCCGTTCGTGACGGGCGGCGGCGCCGTTGCAACCCAAAGGCGCACTCCCTCGACCTTAAAGGAGGCGGGCGCGCTTGCAAACAAACTTTTTTCTGACAAGGAGGACAATTAATTGATAACAATCAACAACGCCGACGCGGCGTTAAAAGACTACTATCTCGACGCGGTAAACGCGCAGCTCAACGGTGAGGTTTCGCCCTTTTTCAACGCGATAGCAAAGACGGGCGAAAACGTGTTCGGCAAGGACGTCAAGCTTGCAATCGCCAAGGGCGGTATGGCGGGCGTGGTTGCGGGCGCGGAGGACGGCGAATTGCCCGCTCCCCGTACTAACAGATACTACG
Source organism: uncultured Clostridia bacterium (assembly GCA_964468085.1). Taxonomy (GTDB): domain Bacteria; phylum Bacillota; class Clostridia; order Christensenellales; family Borkfalkiaceae; genus Coproplasma. The sequence continues at coordinate 7,450 of CAYXTN010000043.1, forward strand.
GCGTAACCCTGCCTTTGAAAAACATTTACGGCACGATTGAAATTTCCGACAAGGCAATGCGCGCTTCCGAAAATTCCGCGGGCGCGTTCGTCAACCTTTTAAACGCCGAAATGGAGGGACTGGTCGCGGGCGCGAAAGCCAACTTCGCGCGTATGCTCTACGGCGACGGCAACGGACTTTTGTGCACCGTCGCTTCCAAGAAGTCGAACACCGTGCTCGTCGTAAACAACGCCAAGAGCTTTTTCAACGGCTTGAAGGTTAAGATAGGCTCGCTGGCTACGGTCAACACCGTGACCGCGGTCGATACCGAGAAGAAGGAAATCACTCTCGCGACGGCGATTACCGACACCCTTTCGGGCGGCGAAAAGGTCTGCCTTGCGGGCGCCGACGGCAACGAGTTAATAGGGCTTTCGGGCATATTCGACGGCGCTACGCTTTACGGCTACACCAAGAGCACGGAGGTCTATTTCCAGCCCTATATCAAGCACTGTACGCCCACGGGCTTTACCGAAAGCGACATTATCGACGTCATCGACGCCATCGAGGAAAACGCCGACGGCAAGGTGAATATGATACTCTGCTCGCACAAGGTGAGAAAGCAGATTGCAAAGCTTATGAGCACGTCCCGCAGAATCGTTAACACCGCGGAGATTGCGGCGGGCTACTCGAGCATAGTCATCAACGACGTGCCCGTCTACGCCGACAAGTTCTGCCCCGACGACAGAATTTATTTCGTCAACACCGACGACTTCGTTTTAAATCAGCTCTGCGACTGGGCGTGGCTCGAGGACGAGGGCGGCAGAATTTTAAAGCAGGTCGCGGGCAAAGCGGCGTATTCGGCAACGCTTGTAAAGTACGCCGAACTCGTATGCAAAAAGCCCTGCGGTCAGGGCGCGATAATGCTCGACAAAGCCGAGTAAAATTTAAGGAGGCGCAATGGAAGTTATTGAAATTATATGCGAAACAATGCGCCTTGCGGGCAGAACGTCGGCGGCGGAAAGCTTGGAAAATGGCACTTACACCGACGAAGCAGTGCGCTTGAAACGCGCACTGCTTACCTACCTTAACGCGGTGCTCGACGAGCTGGCTCGCGGATATTTTCCGCTCGATACCGAGGAGGAGATGAGCTCGGAAAACGGCGTTTACAGGTTCTCGAAATTCCTGAAAGCGCCCGCGAAGATTAATCGCGTAACCGACGGCAAAAACCCCGTTGAGTGGCACATATACCCCAACTATCTGCATACGGACTGCAAAAAAATCACCGTTTATTACGAATATCTGCCGCCCGAGCTCGAAGAAGAGGACGATTTTTTCTATCCCGTTTTTGCGGTCAGTCCGCGCCTTGTAGAGTACGGAATGCTGGCTGAATATTTTCTGGTTGCGGGCGACAGCGAGGCGTACAATCTGTGGGAGAACAGGTACCGCTCGGAAATCGAGATGCTGCTTTCGCGCAGCAGCGTGAATGGCAGAATACCGCCCAGAAGGTGGATATGAGGAGGCGGCTATGTACAAACACTCTTATAAGGCGCATAAGCCGTTTAAGTCCAAAACCGAAAAGGCGATAGTTTTAGGCGGAGAAACCGACTTTTGCGCCGAACGGTTCGGATACAGACGGGAAATAAACGGCATATCGCCGTTGCCTTGCTATAAGAAATTATCGCCGTCGGTCAGTTGCACCAACGTGTGGCAAGCGGACTTTATGCCTTTTAACGGACTTGCGATGTTTGCGACGAGCTCGGGTTCGCTGTACGGGTGGGACCCCGTCGCCAAGGGGTATACGAAGTATATCGGAATGCTTACCGCAAACTGGCCGTGCAAGCACGCGTGCGTTATCGACGGCGTATATTACTGGCTGTACGTCAGCGGTAGCTGGATGGTCAAAGTCAATGCCGAAGGCAAGGGCGCGCCCGTAAACATTATCTACAAATTTACAAGCACGGTTATGCACTGCGGCAGGCTGTTCGGCATCGATTTGTCGGACAGATATATGGTCAGGTGGTCGGGCTATGCAATCAACGACTTTAAAAACGGTATAGACAATGCGGGCTACGTACAGCTCAACCCGGGTCTCGGAAAGCTGTTGAATCTGTTTGTGCTCAACGATAAAATAGTCATTTTGCGCGAGCGCGGAATAACGACGCTCACCACTCTCGGCGACGCCAGACATATGCGCATGGACCTGTGCGACAAGCACGAATTGAACGGCATTTACGAGAATAGTTCGGTAATATGCGGGGGGCAATTGTATATTTACACCGATAAAGGTATGTACGTTTACGACGGAAACACGCTTGAAAAAGCGCCGTTCGACGAGATTATGCTGGGCTATTTTCTGAAAGAACCCAAGGTTATTAAGGACAAATACATTCAGTACACGGCGACGAAAGACGGCGTTTCATACCTGTTCGAGTACGACACCGAGACGGGGTCAGGCAATCCGTACGCCAAGGGCTGTCACAGTCAGTTTTTTACGGAAAGCGGTGATTACTGCTTTTCGGGAAACTACATCGGCGACCTTCTCTACGACACGGAAGACCCCGACCGCGTCTGGATATCGAAGCCGTTCACTTTCGACGACGGCAGACCGAGGGTGCTGAAAAAACTTGCCGTGGAAGGCAGCGGGAATTTCACGCTCGAAATAAACTGCGACGGGCGCAAGCTGTACGTTAACAAAACGGGTAAATACGCCTACGCCGAGAGCGGCGACAGCTTCACTTTCAAGGTGACGGGCAACGGTACGGTCAATTCTGTTACGGCGGAATGGGAGGTGCGCGAATGACGTTCGATATTATCGAAATTACCGAGGCGGAGCTGAAAAAGCTCGACACGGTAAAGCTTAAACTTCTGCGCACGGCTCAGCAGAGGAAGGACGAGCTCTATCACAAGCTTCAAGAGGAAATCGGCGAACAAAAGCGACTGATAATTTCTAACGGAATGGAGAACTCCTCGCTGCTTGCGCAGATAACCGCCGCTCTTACGGAAGAGTACGAATATCAGGTGGAAATCATAAGGGAGCAGATGCTGTTCAGTATGTCGCTCGGCGAGCCCACGCTCGGACAGGAGATGGGACCGACGGGCAACAACGGCACGAACGGCTATATCGTCAACTACGAGCTGTCGTATATGGAAAGGTACATCGAGGTGCGCGACTACTATCTTACTATCGAAGACCCCAACGAGAGAGTTCAGA
>CAYXTN010000044.1:0-10635 GCA_964468085.1 uncultured Clostridia bacterium
GGCGGCAAGGGAATAAACATTTCGAGGCAACTGAAAAATCTCGACGATACGTCGGTTGCGCTCGGCTTTGTCGCGGGGTTTACGGGTCAGGAAATACGCAGTGAAATCGAAAACCTCGGTTTAAAGCACGATTTAATCGAGGTGGGCGGGCGTTCGCGCATAAACGTTAAATTAAAGTCCACCACCGAGACGGATGTCAATGCGACGGGCGCGCACGTTACCGCCGACGACGTTAAAAAGCTTGCGACCGAATTGAAGAAAAAGCTTGCAGAGGGCGACTACGTAATTATTTCGGGAAACGCGCCCGCAGATTTAGGTGACGAGGTTTACGCCGACTTAATTTACGAATTAGACGAGGTTGACAACGTAAATTTCGTTGTGGACGCGTGCGGAAAGCTGTTGACCGAAACGCTCAAATACCGTCCGTTCTTAATCAAACCCAACCTATTCGAGCTGTGCGAAATTTTCGGACTGCCCACCACTATCAACACTAAGGTGATTGCCGAGTATGCAAGAAAGTTGCAAAAGCACGGCGCGAGGAACGTTATCGTCTCGATGGGCTCCGAGGGCGCGGTGATGATTTCGGAAACCAAACAGGCTATGTACGTGCGTGCGGCGCGCGGTCAGCTTGTCAACTCGGTGGGTGCGGGTGACTGCATGGTTGCGGGGTTCGTGCACGAATACATTAAAACGCAGAACTATTTCAAGTCTTTGAACTTTGCAACCGCGGCGGGCAGTGCGTGCGCCTTTACCGCCGACATTCCCACCAAGGAACAGATTGATTACGTTGAAAGTATAATGCTTTAGTCCTCTCGGTTTTCTCACTACATAAATAATTTAAAAACGCCGCGCGGCGAATACTCGCCGCGCGGCTACTTTTTTTCAGTTGGGTTTGGTTTTAGATTTAAACAGAATTGCCGCGATAAACGAGAACACGACCGCCGCGGTAATGCCCGCGCTTGCCGCCGCAAGGCTGCCCGTGACAGCGTAGAAAAAGCCCTTTTCCGCGCCCTTAATCGCACCGTTCGCCAAGAGATAGCCGAACCCCGAAATTGGTACGGTTGCGCCCGCGCCCGCAAAATCAACGAGCGGCTGGTACACTCCTATTGCCGTAAGCACCACTCCCGCAAGCATAAAGTACACGAGTATTTTGCCCGCGGTAAGGTCGGTGAAATTTATGATTATCTGCGCGATTACGCATATCGCGCCGCCCACGGCAAACGCCTTTACAAATGCCAAAATTATATTCAAAACTTCCATTCCCATTGTGATTGCCCCCAATATATGCCTTAATTAACGGCGTGTCGCCGTTGCCAAGTCCTTTAATTGCTAACGCGGCACACCTGCCAGTTTTCAGCAAAACGAAATTACAGCTCCAACTGCACCGCGTGCGAGATGCACGGTATCGACTCGCCCTGACCCGACGAAACGGTGGACAAAAGCGCGCCCGTTGCGGCAAACAATATGCGCTTGTACTGCCCCGCTCTCATCTTGGTCAGGATATACGAATTGAGCACTACCGCACTGCAACCCGCGCCGCTTCCGCCCTGAAATTCGTCCTCGATTACGTTATAGACAATCTCGCCGCAATCGACGTGCTTTTCGGAAATATCGAAGCCCTTTTCCCAGGTTAAATCTTTTAATATTCTCGAACCGAGCGCGCCGAGGTCGCCCGAAATAATCAGGTCGTACTCGTCGGGTGAGGTTTCGGTATCGCGGAAATGCCGAATAAGCGTATCGGCGCAAGCGGGCGCCATTGCCGCGCCCATATTGTTGACGTCGGTCACGCCGTAATCGACAACCTTGCCCATTGTGCCGTTGACGATTTTAATCCCCTCGTCCGCCTGCGCGATGACGCACGCTCCCGCGCCCGTGACTGTCCACTGCGACTGCGGCGGGCGGGTCGTGCCCTGCTCCAAAGGATAGCGGTACTGCCTTTCAGCCGACGCGAAGTGACTGCCCGTCGCGGCGACCGCCCTCTTACAATACCCCGCGTTGACAAGCGCCGAGGCTAAGAGCATACTCTCGCTCATTGTCGAGCAAGCCGAGTATAAACCCAAAAAGGGTATATCGAAGTCGCGCGCCGCAAAGCTTGCCGAAATTATCTGGTTTAATAGGTCGCCCGAAAAGAGCACGTCTATCTCCGTTCTCTTTAAGCCCGCGTTCTGGATAGCGCCGTCGATAACGTTGGACAGCATTTTGCACTCGGCTTTTTCGAACGTGCTCTCGCCGTACATATCGTCGTCGAGCGCAACGTCTACGTATTCGCCTATTATGCCCGCGCACTCCTTAGGACCTGCGACGGACGAAGTTGAAATAATTCGCGGCGTGTTTTTGAAAAACATTGTGTGACCGCGTAAAAGTTTTCCGTTCATTAAAAGTAGTTTTGGTAATTGCAAAACTTTTATGCGTAAAAAAACGCCCTGCGGCAAGTGATTGCCGCAGGGCTTGTTATTGTAAAGTAATTAAACTGTTCTACGCTCGGAGCGGAAGGCGAACTCGCCGTCTTTGAGTTCGACGGTTACCACCTCGCCGGGAAGCACGTTGCCCGCCAAAATTTCGTCGGACAATCTGTCCTCTATGCGCCTTTGCACGGTTCGCTTCATCGGGCGCGCGCCGTACACCTCGGAATATCCCTCTTCAATCAGCTTATCCATTGCCTCGGGCGCAACTTCCAAGGATATGCCCTTTTCGCGCAGCCTGGTGCGCAGTCCGTCCATAATCTTGTAGCAAATTCTGCCCGCCTCTTCCTTTGAAAGCTTGCGGAAAATAATGACGTCGTCTAAACGGTTTAAGAACTCGGGGCGGAACTGCTCCTTTAATGCCTCGTTAATCTTTTCCTTCATATCGTCGTAGCCGTCGTCGTCATTCGTTGCAAAGCCGAAGTTGGACATCTTTTTAATCTGGCTCGCGCCGACGTTGGAAGTCAGAATAATTATGGTATTTTTAAAGTTGATTACCCTGCCCTTCGAATCCGTCAGTCTGCCGTCGTCGAGAATTTGAAGTAGCATATTGAAGACGTCGGGGTGCGCCTTTTCCACCTCGTCGAAAAGCACGACCGAGTACGGCTTTCTTCTCACACGCTCCGTGAGCTGTCCGCCCGCGTTGTCGTCGTAGCCCACGTAGCCCGGAGGCGCGCCGATAAGCTTGGATACGGAGTGCTTTTCCATATACTCGGACATATCCATTCTGATAAGCAGTTTTTCGTCGCCGAACATATTCTCGGCAAGCGCCTTTGCAAGGTCGGTCTTACCAACGCCCGTAGGTCCGACGAAGATAAACGAGCCTATCGGCTTGCCGCTCTCGTTGAGACCCGCGCGCGCACGGCGAATAGCACGGGCAACCGCCGAGACCGCCTCGTCCTGACCTATAATGCGCTTGTGCAGATTTTCCTCTAACTTCAAAAGCTTTTCGCTCTCCTGCTCGGTGAGCTTTACGACGGGCACTCCCGTCCAGCCGCTGACAACGTGCGCGATTTCGTCCGCGCCGATTGCGGGTGCGGACTGTCCGCCCTTCCACTCGTCGTGAATAGCCTTAATCTTTTCCTGCACGGCGTTGATTTCGGATACGAGCTCCTTTGCTCTGTCGTAGTTTTCGCCGCGCGCCGCCTTGTTCTTTTCGAAGGTCAGCCGCTTGAGCTTTTCCTCCAAATCGGTCAGCTCCTTGGGCGAATTATAGCTGTTCAGGCGCGCGCGCGAAGCCGCCTCGTCTATTAAATCGATTGCCTTGTCGGGCAGGAAACGGTCGGTAATATATCTGTCCGAAAGGGTTGCGGCGGCGATTATCGCCTCGTCGGAAATGGCTACCTTGTGGTGTGCCTCGTACTTGTCGCGCAAGCCCCTCAAGATTTCCACCGTATCCTCCACCGTCGGCTCTTCCACCTGCACGGGAGTGAAACGGCGCTCCAAAGCCGCGTCCTTTTCGATATACTTTCTGTACTCGTCGAGCGTGGTTGCACCGACCGTCTGCAACTCGCCGCGCGCAAGTAGCGGCTTTAAAATGTTAGCCGCGTCCATCTTGCCCTCCGCGGAAGCGCCCGCGCCCACTAAAAGGTGAATTTCGTCTATAAACAATATTACGTTGCCGTTCGTCTTTATCGTGTTGACCGCGTTCTTAAGGCGCTCTTCGAAGTCGCCGCGGTACTTAGCGCCAGCAACGAGGCTGGATAAATCGAGCGAGAACACCGTCTTGCCCTTTAAAAGGTCGGGCACGTCGCCCGCGATAATCGCCTGCGCCAAGCCCTCGACGACCGCCGATTTACCTACGCCGGGCTCGCCGATTAGCACGGGGTTGTTCTTGGTGCGGCGGGATAATACCTGAATGATTTTGTCAATCTCTTTCTTCCTGCCGATTACGGGGTCTATCTTGCCCTCTTTCGCCTTGGCGGTCAAATCGGTGCCGTATTGCAGCACGCTCTCGTCGAGCGCGGCGTCGCCCTTACGCTCCTCGGTAACGGGCTTTCCGTGCGCTGAAAATCTTTCGAAATTGGAAAACGACGAGGGAAAATCTTCGTCGTGATTGCCCTCGCTCTCGCCCGAGATTGCCTCCTCGAGCTTTGCGGTAAGCGCGCCGATATTTACGCCCAGCGCCTTTAAAATGTACATTGCAAGGCAGTCCTGCGACTGGTTGACCGCGTATAAAAGATGCTCCGTACCCGCAAGACCGTCCTCGTTATAGGCAAGCGCGAAATCCTTTGCGCGCTCCAGCATACTCTTTGTGCGCGGCGTGAAGCCGTTAATGTTACAGCGGCGGTCGACAGCCTTTACGAGAAAGCGGCGGTACACCTCTTCGGTAACGCCCAAAGAAGCCAAAATTTTACCCGCCGTGCACTCGGTCACGAGCATTGCGTAAACGATATGCTCACTGCCGATATAGCTTATCTCAAGCGAGGAGCACACCTCGCGCGAGACGGATAAAACCTTTTGAAGGTTGTGCGAATATCTCTGAATTTCCATTGCCCTTTATTTTCTCCTTGTTTGCTCTGTAAAACGCGTTAGTTGCGGCATATTGCCGCCCCAATTAATATTTACTTATAAGATTTCTTATCTTTTGCGACACTTGCTGAGCGCAGTAGATATCCCTTTCGCGCTCGTCCAAAACCCTGCCCGACTGCACGTTTAAGTTGGAAGGCTTCATCTTTAAAGTCAGGCTGTCTATCGCCTCGATATCGTCGCATTTAAGATAGCCTAAACACACCCCGAGCTTCAAGTCGGCACACAGTTCGTCAAGCTCGCCGTGGGTCATCAAAGCGCAGTTCGTCAGAAGTCCGTAAGCTCTCAGGCACCTGTCTTTAACGACTACCGAAGCCGCGCCGCCCTTTAAGCGCTGGCGTTCCGCCGCCTCCATTTCCACGATTTTTCCGACCACGCTTTCCACCTGAGAAAGAATTGTTTCCTCGGTCACGCCGAGCGTTACCTCGTTGCTGACCTGATAGACGTAGCCCTTTGCCTTCGTGCCCTCGCCGTACGCGCCGCGCACGGTCAGTCCCAAACGCGTCACGCTCTTTATGACGTCGGGCATAACTCCGCAAAGGTCGAGCGCGGGCAGAAAGAGCATAACCGAAGCCCTCAGCCCCGTGCCGAGGTTTGTCGGGCACGCGGTCAGATAGCCGAGCTGTTCGTCGTACGCGAACGGTATCGAACGCGCTATTAAACTGTCCTTTTCGGACATACGCTCGTACGCCGAGCGGAGCGAAAGCCCGCCCGAAATGCACTGCTCGCGGAGGTGGTCCTCCTCGTTTATCATTATGGAAATATCGCCCTTTTCGTTAATGAGCACCGCCGACCGCGACGGCGCTTTCAAAAGCGCGGGGCTAATGAGTCTGTTTTCGACAAGGTTTAAAGCCTCGTCTTCGGATATGCCGTCCATATAGTAAAGGCGAAATTCGTCCACCTTGTTTACAGCCGCCGACACCGAGCGGATAATTTCCTTTGCCTGTCTGTCGCTTTTCAAGCGCGCGGGGAAAGGCAGTCCGTTTAAATTGCGGGCGAGGCGTATGCGCGAGGACACGACCGTGCCGAGCTTGTAATCTACCATCTCCGCCCCCCTGCGCCACGCTTTTTCAATGCGTTCATCTGCTCGTTAATTCTGCCCGCCTCGGTGTAGTCGCCGCGGGATAACGCGCGTTCCATATCGCGTTGCAGTGAGGTGAGCTTTAACTGCAAATCGTGCTCGGAGGTGTACACTCCGCCACCCTTGCCGACGTGCACCGTCTTGCCCTGTATGCGCGTTATGTAGGGAAGAAGCCGTTCGTTAAAGACGTCGTAACAGCTCGGACAGCCCAGAAGCCCCGTGCGCTCGTACTCCGAAAACGCAAGCCCGCACGCGGGACATACGCTCTCGCCGTAGGTTTCGTCGCCGAACAGCCCCGAAAAGATTGCGTTTTCCACCTCGCTCTCGAAGCTTGAGAACATCTCGTTGGCGCACATAGAACAAAGGTGCATTGCGCAAGCTTTGCCGTTTATTATTTCGACGTGATTGACCGTCGCTTCTCTCTTTTTACAGTTTTGGCACAACATATAATACCCTACATATTTATTATAATACTTTTTGTGTTTGTGTAAACAGTTTTTAAAAAGTTAAACACAATTTTTTGTGTATCGTCATAAAAAACTTGCTATATCTTGTTGAAATCTTGCAGACGTTGTGGTATACTTATCGGGAAATCAAAAAAATTTGGAGGACACGTAATGCAATATTCAAAAGACGTCGAAAACATGATTTGCGTTGCCAAGGGCGTTTCCGGCAGATTCGAACACGGCCCCGCTCCCATTCCCGAAGAAGGTCAATGGATTCAGGCAAAGGAAATCAAGGACATCAAAGGTCTTACCCACGGTATCGGTTGGTGCGCTCCCCAGCAGGGCGCGTGCAAACTCACGCTTAACGTAAAGGACGGCATAATTCAGGAGGCACTGGTTGAAACCATAGGTTGCTCGGGCATGACCCACTCCGCGGCTATGGCGGCGGAAATTCTGCCTCACAAGACCATTTTGGAGGCTTTGAACACCGACCTCGTATGCGACGCCATCAACACCGCTATGAGAGAACTCTTCCTGCAAATCGTTTACGGCAGAACTCAGTCGGCTTTCTCCGACGACGGTCTCCCCGTTGGCGCGGGACTCGAAGACTTGGGCAAGGGCTTGCGCTCGCAGGTCGGCACTATGTACGGCACTGCGGCTAAGGGCGTGAGATACCTCGAAATGGCTGAAGGCTACGTCCTCTCCCTCGCACTCGACAAGAATAACGAAGTTTGCGGCTACAAGTTCGTTTCGCTCGGCAAGATGACCGACTTTATCAAGAAGGGACTTACTCCCAACGAGGCGTACGACAAGGCTATCGGCACTTACGGCAGATATACTAAAGAACAGGGCGCGGTTAAGCATATCGACCCGAGAACCGACAAGGAGGTTGACTGATTATGGCACTTTTTGAAGGATACGAGAGAAGGGAAAAGAAAATTTTAGGCGTGCTCAAAGAGTACGGCATTAAGTCAATCGAGGAATGCCGCGACATCTGCCTTTCCAAGGGCGTTGACTGCGACAAAATCGTGCGCGGAACTCAGCCTATCTGCTTTGAAAACGCCGTCTGGGCTTACACCGTTGGCGCGGCGATTGCTATCAAGAAGGGTTGCAAAAAGGCTGCGGACGCTGCTGCCGCTATCGGTATCGGCTTGCAGGCTTTCTGCATTAACGGTTCGGTTGCCGAAAACCGCAAAGTCGGTTTGGGTCACGGCAATTTGGGCGCGATGCTTCTTTCCGAAGATACCGACTGCTTCTGCTTCCTTGCAGGTCACGAGAGCTTTGCGGCTGCCGAGGGCGCTATCAAGATTGCGGAAAACGCTAACAAGGTAAGAGTTAAGCCCCTGCGCGTTATCTTAAACGGCTTGGGCAAGGACGCCGCGTATATCATTTCGAGAATTAACGGCTTTACGTACGTTAGAACTCAGTTTGACCCCTACACCGAGCAGGTTAAGGTTGTCGACACGGTTGCGTTCTCCGACGGTCCCAGAGCGAAAGTTAAGTGCTACGGCGCGGACAACGTTCCCGAGGGCGTTGCGATTATGAAGCTCGAACACGTTACCGTTTCGATTACGGGTAACTCGACTAACCCCACCCGCTTCCAGCACCCCGTTGCGGGCACATACAAGAAATGGTGCTATGAAAGCGGCGAGAAGTATTTCTCGGTTGCTTCGGGCGGCGGCACGGGCAGAACGCTTCATCCCGACAATATGGGCGCAGGACCTTCGAGCTACGGCATGACCGACACGATGGGCAGAATGCATTCCGACGCGCAGTTCGCAGGTTCGTCCTCCGTTCCCGCTCACGTTGAAATGATGGGCTTAATCGGTATGGGCAACAATCCCATGGTCGGTGCAACGGTTGCCGTTGCGGTTGCCGTTCAGGAAGGTATGACCAAGTAAGCATCAACAAAACGCCACAAAAACCAGGAAATAAGTAGTATTTAGGAGTAGTTAAAAGTAGGGAAATGTGTACAGATTGTATAATATTCCTACACTACTCCTATAATGCTATTCATACACACATTTAATAACGGAATGAAAGCTGTTTCTTTAATTTGTTCAAAAATTTCAATTGATTATTTATTTTGTCCAATTAACCTTTTAACCGTCATAAGAAAAAGCTCCTAGCAAATAGCTAAGAGCTTGTCACATAAAAAATTATACTAATTGACATCACCAGTCTCAACAAAATATTATGAGCACCACCTCGCGGTTAACATCAAAGCCAAATAGGTAAACTATTTTTTATAACTAAACTGCTTTACCTTTAATTGTCTTATACTCTATAATGCGTTTCATTATCACTTCTCTATCAACTTCTCTTTCATCGCTTAAAGTTTCAATAAATTTCATTTTTCCCTTTTTGTCAAGCAGTTCATAGTTGGCTTGTTCAATCAGATTAGAAAACTCTTCCATAGGTAACAATATAGCTGCAGCAATATAGTCACGTATTTGTTCATCCTTGCTACGTATAAAAAGTCCATGCCCTTTTCTTCCAACAGGCAATGGGTCACCCATTACAACATGGCCAATTTCGTGCGCTATAGCAAAACGGTTGCTCTTAGTGCTTAAATTATCTGCGACGTAAACGGTATATCCACCTTCGCCGTCATTATCAATGACAGCCTCACCACCTTTCAATTTTTTATCTAACAGAGGTATCTCTTCAATATTTATCCTCAAAGGCGCACCGTCATCGTCCTTTTTTTGTCCCTTACAAATATCCAACAAATCATCTCTGGATATTTTTTTTGTGCTAAGATAATCATCAAGCCATTTTTCATAAATTTCCAAATTAGCCTGAGTCATTATTTCTTTTGATATTTTTGTTTTAATAATTTCTATTATACAAGCAGTTAATATTGTAATTAAAGCCGCTGCCGCCAAAATTCCTACTAAAATATATAAATATAACATTTTTATTCCCCTTTAGTTATCTTGTGCATCTTCTTCCTTCTCTACACCGTTTACAATGTCCAACAAAACATGCATTTTCAATAATAAACGGTATAACGACTGGTAGATAGAAAAGCAGATAACTTTCAGGATAATTACCACCAGTTGCAGTTATTATCAAAAACCAAATTATTATACCTATCAAATAAGCGCTAACTACATAAATGCCGAAAATAATAAGTAACTGCTTACCTAAGGAATCTCTTTTATTGTGTCGCCCAAAACCATCATATGCAATACCTAAAACCATTAGTATCGCCGTTGCAAAAAACATTATATCCGCATCCTTGAGTAAAGTAATACATTGGATTATCGGTATTGCAATGATTAGAAAAAAATAAATTATGCAGTCAGGTATATTTTTAAATATATTCATCTTATAATGTGAGCATACAAAAAAGGTTCAATACTACTACCGAACCTTTTAAAACTTTTTAAAACCTCGGTAGGATTTGTTAACCTACTGTCTTAAGTCCTTTCATCTCTAGTTGTGAGATAATTTTAACATATAATTATGAATATGTCAACACAAAAATTCAGCCATACAAATTTTCTGCCAATAATATAACCGCCACCACGCATTTTAAAACGTTTTTCATCAACTCTTTATTACTTTTTTAGAATATGTCTTGAAATCTATATTTGATAAAAGTAATGATTCTAAAAATGGTAATATTTAAATGTAAATCAAAATATTTTTAACAGCAAATAAACGTAATAAAGTTCAATTTAAACCTACATTACTTATACATTTCAGGCGATTGCCCCCATACTATGCTTGATTCACTGTTTCCGTTCAGGAAGGTATGACGAAGTAAAAATCACAAGGTATAACTAAAAATAGCGGTCTCGCAAGAGACCGCTATTTTAATGCTATTATAACCATGGGATTGAATTACCCAAAAATACAACATCAGTTCAACATTCAAATAAAATGTTGAACTGACTTTTTTATGTGAATTTTTATAAAATGTTGAACTGAGCACCTTCAGTTCAACATTTGCGCTAATATATTAGCAATTTTCACGCTCAAATTTATTATTTACTTGAGTTTATATTTAAAATCAATACAACCATAGGCTTGCATAATAACTCACTCTATTTTTCCTGTTTTCCTTACAATAACTAACAATTATTTAGGGGTAAACGTATGAAAGCTA
>CAYXTN010000045.1:0-10245 GCA_964468085.1 uncultured Clostridia bacterium
TTCGTCGTGAACGTAGGGCTGACCGCCGCCGTTGATACAGCCGCCGGGGCAAGCCATAACTTCGACGAACGTATAGTTCTTTTCGCCGCTCTTTATGCTCTCGATAATCTTTCTCGCGTTGGCAAGTCCGCTTGCAATCGCAACGCTCACCTTTACGCCGCCGAGAGTAAATTCCGCTTCCTTCAGACCTTTCGTTCCGCGCACCTCGTTGAACACGATAGGCTCGTCCTTATCGCCAAGCGCTTTCGCCGCGGTTCTTAAAGCCGCTTCCATAACGCCGCCGGTCGCGCCGAAGATTGCGCCCGCACCCGAAGCCAGACCGAACGGGTCGTCGTAAGGCGTGTCGGGAAGGTTGGCAAAGTCTACGCCCGCCTCCTTAATCATCTTGGCAAGCTCGCGCGTCGTGATTGCACTGTCGGTGTAATTACCCAGCTCCTCCCTCGTGACCTCGAACTTCTTAGCCGTGCAGGGAATAACCGAAACGACGTACAAATTCTTGGGGTCGATATTGTTCTTCTTGCAGTAATAGGTTTTAAGCAGTGCCGAGAACATTTCCTGAGGCGATTTGCAGGTCGAAAGGTTGGGTAAAAATTCGGGATAGTAATGCTCGCAGAATTTTATCCAGCCGGGACAGCAACTCGTGAACATAGGGGTCTTGCCGCCCTTCTTAAGTCTTGTCAAAAGCTCGTTCGCCTCTTCCATTATGGTGAGGTCGGCGGTCGTGTCCATATTGAAGCACTCGACGTCGCCGAGCTGTTTGATAGCCGTGACCATTTTACCCTCTACGTTCGTGCCAACGGGCAGACCGAAAGCCTCGCCGAGCGTTGCCCTTACGGAAGGCGCGGTGAAGAACACGACCTTCTTGTTGGGGTCTACGATTGCGCCCCAGACGTCGGCAACCGAGCTCTTTTCATACAGCGCGCCTACGGGGCAGGCAACTACGCACTGTCCGCAGTTTACGCAGGGAGTATGTGCCAATGAAACGTCGAACGGCGAGCCGATAGTCTTTGCGTAGCCTCTGTTTTTGGGACCGATTGCGCCGATGGTCTGCTTTTCGCAAGCCGCAACGCAGCGGGTACACATAATGCATTTGGAATTGTCGCGTACAACCGACGGCGAAAGGTCGTCGATAGGCTTAATGTCGTGGTCGGTGCCGAACTTGTCCTCTTCCGCGTTGTACTCTAAGGCGAGCTTTTGCAGTTCGCAGTTCATAGAGCGCACGCACGACAGGCACTTCTTCTTATGCGTGGACAATATAAGTTCAAGCGAAGTCTTTCTCGATTTTCTGACCTTGGGAGTATTCGTTCTTACTTCCATACCCTCGGCAACGGGGTACACGCACGCGGCAACCAGACCTCTTGCTCCCGTAGCCTCTACAAGGCACATACGGCACGAGCCTATGCACTGTGTTTCCTTTAAGTAGCAGAGGGTGGGAATACGCACGTTGGCGAGCTTTGCCGCCTCCAAAATAGTCGAACCTTCGGGCACGCTTACCGCAATGCCGTTAATCTTTAAATTTACCATAAATGTTAACCTCCCCCCTTACTTCTTCTCTATCGCATTAAATTTGCAATGCGCTATGCACTGTCCGCACTTGATACACTTTTTGAGGTCAATCTCGTGCGGGTTCTTGACCGCGCCGCTTATTGCGTTTGCGGGGCAGTTGCGCGCGCACAGCGTACAGCCGCGGCACTTGTCGGGGTTGATATAGTAGTTCAAAAGCGATTTGCACACGCCCGCGGGGCAGTGCTTGTCGCGGATATGCGCGATATACTCGTTCTCGAAATGCGCCAGCGTGGACAATATGGGGTTAGGCGCGGACTGTCCGAGCGCGCACAGCGACGAGCTCTTCATATGCTCCGCGATTTCCTTTATGTTGTCCAAATCTGCGTCCTCGCCGTTGCCCTCGGTAATCTTCGTGAGAAGCTCGAGCATACGCTTGGTACCGATTCTGCAAGGCGTGCACTTGCCGCAACTTTCGTCGGCGGTGAACTCCAAATAGAACTTCGCGATATCGACCATACAGGTATCCTCGTCCATAACGATAAGACCGCCCGAGCCCATCATAGAGCCGATTGCAACGAGGTTGTCGAAGTCCATCTGAATGTCGATATACTTTGCGGGAATACAGCCGCCCGAAGGACCGCCCGTCTGAGCCGCCTTGAACGCCTTACCGCCCGGTATACCCCCGCCTATGTCGTTGATAATGGTCGAAAGCTTTGTTCCCATAGGCACTTCCACAAGACCTACGTTATGTATCTTGCCGCCGAGCGCGAACACCTTGGTGCCCTTGCTCTTTTCCGTGCCGATATTTGCAAACCACTCCGCGCCGTTCAGGATAATGGGCGAAATGTTAGCCCACGTTTCTACGTTATTCAAAAGAGTAGGCTTATCGAAAAGTCCCTTGACTGCGGGGAAAGGAGGACGGGGACGGGGTTCGCCTCTGCCGCCTTCGATACTGCGCATAAGCGCCGTTTCCTCGCCGCAGACGAACGCGCCCGCGCCGAGACGGATATCTATATCGAAATCGAAGCCGCTACCCAAAATGTTTTTACCGAGCAAGCCCGCTTCTCTCGCCTGATTAATGGCGATTTTAAGTCTGTCTACTGCGATGGGATATTCCGCACGCACGTAAATGTAACCCTGATGCGCGCCTATTGCAAAGCCCGCTATGGTCATTGCTTCGAGTACGGTATGAGGGTCGCCCTCTAAAACCGACCTGTCCATAAACGCGCCGGGGTCGCCCTCGTCGGCGTTACAGCAGACGTATTTCACGTCGCCCTGCGAAGCCTTGGTGAACGCCCACTTGCGCCCCGTGGGGAAGCCCGCGCCGCCGCGTCCGCGAAGTCCCGACGCGAGAACGGTTTCGATAACCTGGTCGGGAGTCATTTCGAACAGCACTTTCTTCAAAGCCTGATAGTCGCCCGCCGCAAGAGCTTCGTCGATATCCTCAGCCGCGATAACGCCGCAGTTACGTAAAGCTATACGCATCTGGTGCTTGTAGAAGGGAATTTCCGCAAAGGGAATAACGCTTCCGTCCTCGTGAACGGTGGGCGCGTATAAAAGCTCCTTTACGATATTGCCGCCCTTTACGAGGTGCTTTTCGGCAACCGTCTTTGCGTGCTCGGGGGTCATCTGCGAGTAGAACGCGCCCTCGGGATAAACTATCATAATAGGACCGAGCGCGCACAGACCGAAACAGCCCGTCTTGACGATTAAAACGTCGTCGATGCCCAGCTCTTTAAAGCTTGCCTCAAGCTGTTCGATAACTTTCAACGAGCTCGACGAGGTGCAACCCGTACCGCCGCACACGAGGACCTGCTTACGATAGCCCGTGTTTGCGGCAAGCGCTTCCGCCTGCTCTCTTATTATTCTTCTTACCTTTATAAGGTCGGCTTTTTTAGCCGCTCTCTCTTCAAATTCTTTAACGGTCATTTTAAGCCTCCTTAGTCCTGCATGTATTTCTGTAAAATTTCGGGAATATCTTTTTCGGTCAGTCTGCCGTAAACGTCGTCGTCAATCATCATTACGGGCGCAAGACCGCACGCGCCTACGCAGCGGCAGCTGTCGATGGAGAACCTGCCGTCGGGCGTGCATTCGCCGCAGGATATGCGCAGTTCTCTTTCAACCGCCGCCAAAATTTTGTCCGAACCCTTTACGTAGCAAGCCGTGCCCAGACACACCGAAATGCGGTGCTTGCCCTTGGGCTGAAGCGAAAACTGCGTGTAGAACGTAACTACGCCGTAAACTTCCGATAAGGGAATATTCAGCTCTTCGGCGATTATGGTCTGCACTTCCGCGGGCAGATAACCGTAAATCTCCTGTGCCTCGTGCAGAATGGGCATAAGACAGCCGCGTTCCGAGCGGTGCTTGGCGATAACGTCGCGCAGAGCCTTCTCCTGCTCGTTTGTACCGTTAAAACTGTTTTGTGACATACAAACACTCCTATAATAAATACTTACTCGTAAATTCTATCACACTATTATAATAAAAAGCAAGAACTTTGTTTTAAATTGTCGGCTATTGTAAAAAATTTTCTCGTTTGGAAAGATAAAAAAACGGCGCAACGCCGCGCCGTTTTATGCAGTATATTGAATTTAGTTTTTTATTTTTACCGCGCCGTTGTCGCACTTGTTGCCCCAGGAATCGATGAGCTCGTCTTCCTTATAAACGCAGATAATTTCGCAGTGATTGGCGCATTTGCCGCACTCGAAGCCGCGCGTTTTAAACTCGATATCCGCCGTCTCGAACGAGAAGGGTTTCTCTTTTCCGCTCCTTTTTGCAAGCACCGCAACGCCGAACGCGCCCATCAAGTGTCCGTTTTCGTCTACTATAACCTCGCTGCCCACCGCGTCCTCGAACGCTTTCTTGACTCCCACGTTCTTGCTCACGCCGCCCTGGAAGACTATTGGCGCGTTTATCTTCTTTCCCTTGCCTATATTGTTGAGGTAATTGGTCACGACCGCCTTGCAAAGCCCCGCGATTATGTCCTCTTTCTTGTGCCCTATCTGCGCCTTGTGCACGAGGTCGCTCTCGGCGAAAACCGTACAGCGCGCGGCGATATTCGTCGGCTTTTTCGAGGTGAGCGCAATCTCGCCGAAGTCCTCGACCGACACGCCCAGCCTGTGCGCCTGACTGGAGAGAAAAGAGCCCGTGCCCGCCGCGCACAGCGTGTTCATGGCGTAGTCTACCACGAAGCCGTTTTCGATTATTATAATCTTGGAGTCCTGCCCGCCTATCTCGAAGATAGTGTTGACCTCGGGGTGAATTGTCGTAGTGCCGATTGCGTGGGCGGTAATTTCGTTTTTAACCACGCACGCGTTCGTCATAACGCCGATAAGCTTTCTCGCACTGCCCGTCGTGCCGACCGAAACGATTTTGACGTCTTTGCCGTCGAGCTGTTTTTCGAGCGCCTTTAAAAGCCTTTTCACCGCGCCCATAGGGTCGCCTTCCGTCCAGAGGTATTCCTTAGCCAGAATATTGTTGTCGCCGTCGATTACCACGCCCTTCGTGGAAATCGAGCCTATATCTATACCCAAATAACCTTTCATAATTATCTTCCGTTCCTTGCCTCCACCATATCGTAAAACGCTTCGAGCCTTGTCTTGACGCCCGTTTCGCTCGTCTGCGAGTCGAAGCTGAAATGTAAAACAGGGATATTGAAATCTCTGCTTACGTTTTGAAGAATGGGCATCGCGTCGATTTCGGGCGTACAGCCGAATGACTTGACCTGAATTATGCCCGCGCACCCGTCTTTGGCAAACTGTATAGCCTCGGCAACCGTGCAGTTAGCTGTCGCACCGAGATTGTACTTTGCGTACCTCTTCGCTTTCTTCTGCGACTTTCTGTGTTCCTTGTTTATCAGCGTGCACGTAAGGTTCATCTGACGGTAAACTTCCATACCGAACTTAGCGAGTTCCTTTTCCATAAAGTAATTGGAAAAGGGCTCTTGCACTGTGTAGTAATCGCCGATAAAGCCGACTTTGATTGTCTTCGAAGGCTTATTCAGCTTTATTGCGTTGAGCTTTTTCCAATACTCTTTAACGAGCTTTTTCAGCTCCTTGCCGCTATGCAGATTTTCGAGCCTGCCTAAAAATTCTTTGTACGTTTTATCGAACTCGCCGTCGTTGACCTCGAAGCCGACGTTGCGGCGGATAAAGTCCTCGAACTTGTCCAAAGTTTTGATTATATCCAGCGTTACGGGCGCGGCTTTGACGATTTTGGCTATCGACATATCGGGGTTGATTATCTTGAAATTTTCGAAAATCGATTTGGGCGAATGCCAGTCCACCGCCGCCATATCGAAAAACTCGAACTTGTAGCCCATATCGTGCAAAATACACTCGTTGAGCTCGCCGTAGTAGTTAAGCCGACAGCCGCCGTAAATCTGCATAAGGCAGTTCGCGCCCAAGTCGAGCGCTTCGAGATAACAGCCCATGCAGTACTTGAACGGTACGCACACGTAGTCGGGACTGTACTTGCTGCCAAGCTCCAACGTCCTCTTGCTTATGGGAGGCGGTATTAAATAATTTACTTCGAACCCCTTTTCGAACAGGTATTTAAAAGCGTATGCGTAGTTTGCGATATGCGGAAAGCACGCAACGACTTCGCGGTGTGTCATATTCTCTCCTTTTTCAGCTGTATAATGTCCACAAAACTTTCAAGGCGCGTTTCCATACCCGCCGTACCGTCCTGAGAATCGACCGTCAGCGTGATAATGGGTAGCTCCTTATATTTTCTTACTATGAGCTCGTTTACCATACTGTCCGTGCCGCAGGGGAAGGTCGTTAAAAGTATTACGCCGTCAACCTTGTCCTTTAAAAGCTCGATTGCGCCCAAAAGGTGTCTGTTGTACGCCCACGGCATAGTTTTGGAAACCTCGTGCGAGGCGCGTATACACTTCATTTCGTCCATATATTCGGCGATAATCGGCTCGCACCCGAGCGACTTCAGCGCGCTTATAACGGGCTCGCCGACGTACTTGTCGCCGACGTTGTACGCATGCGCGACGAGCAATATTTTCGTCTTTTTGCTCTCTTCCAGAATCTTTTGCTGGTTTTGCTCGCGGAACATTTCGAAGTACTGCTGAGCCTGCTTAGCCATTATATAGGCGTACTTTCTCTGGGAACGCTTTACCTTTAAAAACTTTCCCATCTTGATAACCGCCTTGCGCTCGCGGTAAATCTTTTTATCGTCCACGTTGTAGAAAAGAAGCTTGACGTTTCTGTCGCGGAAGGTGTTGCTCACCAAGTCGGTCTGCGCTAAAAATTTAGTGCACATTTCATAGCCGCGGTGGTACGCCACGCGCGGAATGAAAATATAGTCGCATTTGCCGATTAGCCAGTCGATATGCCCGAGCAAAAGCTTCGTGGGCAGACAGGTCTCGTCTATGGCTATATTCTCGCCTTTCGTCAGTATTTCCTTGTTGGTTTCGGGGCTTATTATATATTCCACGCCTATCTCGTTGAAATAGGTAGTCCAGAATTTTTCGTTTTTAAAATATAAAAGCGCCCTCGGTATTCCTATTTTCATAAGCTTATTTTGCAAAGAATGCAACCGCTATCGCATTCGGTCCTACGTGAGTGCCTATCGTACTGCCTATCATATACGAGGGTATGTTTTCCGTCTTGCCTTTCCAGAGGTGCTCGCTGTCCTTTAGATATTTCTGCAAAAAGTCGTCCGACAAGCCCGAGTACGCCAAGGCGTAAGGCATATCGAAATCTATACCGCCGCACTTTCCGACAAGCTGATTTAAAAGGTTGTTGCTCTTTTTGGAGCCCATCGCCTTGCCCGCAAGTTTGATTTCGCCGTCGACAATGGATATGACGGGCTTTATGGAAAGCATTTCGCCCGCAATCGCCGCAACCGAGGATATGCGCCCGCCCTTTCTGAGGTACGACAAGGTATCCAGAACGGCTAATAGCTGAATTTTATTCTTTTTCTCGTCGAGCTCTTTTACGACTTCCGCGGCGCTTGCGCCTTGCTTTACGAGCCTTATTGCGTACTGCAACAAAATTCTCTCGCCTATGCACGCCTCTATGCTGTCGACGACGTGAACCTTGCCGCCGAACTTTTCAGCCGCTTTGACCGCGCAGGCGTACGTGCCCGAAAGCTTTGACGAAATGGTTATGGCTATCACCTCGCTGCCGTCGGCGGTAAGGCTTTTAAAGCTGTCTTCCCAGTCAAATTCGTTAATCTGGCTCGTCTGCGGCAGTTCCGAGCTTTCGATGAGCTTTTCGAAAAATTCTCTGTGCGAAAGGTTGATGCCGTCCTCGTACTCTTCGTCGCCGAAACGCACCTTCATAGGTATTAAAGCTATTCCCAGCTCTTCCGCCTCGTTTTTTTCGACGTCGGAAGCCGAGTCCACCAAAATTTTAATCATTGTTTTTAACCAAATCCTTATAATAATTTTTTAATTTTTCGACTATCGCGTCAAGCGATTTATAAAAGAAAATTCTCTCCTCCGCGGTGAAATTTATACTGCCCGCCTCCACCGCCTTGTCCGCACGCCTGCAAATTATTTCGGCTATCTCTTTGCCCGCGTCCGTCAGCATAACGGCGGATTTGCGCCCCGTGGCGGCGTACTTTATATAGCCCCTTTCAAGCATAATTTTGATTGCGCGCGAAATTGCCGCCTTGTCCTCGAGCGTGAGCTCGCCAAGCTCCTTAGCCGTCAGTCCCTGCGGATTTTTACTTAAATAGTAGCCGCACATAACGTGTACGGGCTTTAAACCGTACTTCTCTATTTCGTAAGCTTTAATCTTCTGTACAAGCTTATTCAGTTTTAATACGGTCACCGTAAAATCGACAAACAAATCTTCCATAACTGCCCTTCGGTTGATTAGTCAACTCATTCGAGTATATCCTATAATATGCGCAATGTCAAACGTTTTAGTTGATTAGTCAACCTACTTTTTTCAATTGTTGCAAAAGGGCGCACGGACAAACTTGTCCGTGCGCCCTTTTATTTTCAGCCGACCTTTTAATAGCTTTCGAACTGCGAGTTGTACAGTTTGTAATAGTAGCCTTTTCTTTCCATAAGCTCGGCGTGCGTGCCCTGCTCGACCGCGTTGCCGCCGTCCATAACTAAAATCTTGTCGGCGTTTTTAATTGTCGACAGTCTGTGAGCTATGACGAAGCAGGTCTTGCCCTTCATAAGCTCGGTCATTGCGCTCTGAATTATCTGCTCGGTGCGCGTGTCGACGTTGCTCGTCGCCTCGTCTAAAATTAGCATCGGCGAGGGCGAAAGCATTGCGCGCGCTATAGTCAGAAGCTGCTTTTGCCCCTTGGATATGTTGACGGCATTGTCGGTAAGCATTGTATCGTAGCCCTGCGGCAGACGGGTTATAAAGGAATGTATGCGCGCCTTTTTGCACACCTCTTCCACCCGCTCGCGAGTGACGTTTTCCGCACCGTAGGCAAGGTTTTCGTACACCGTGCCCGCAAACAGCCAGGTGTCCTGCAACACCATTGTGAACGCGCCGCGAAGCGACGAACGAGTAACCGTTTTTATGTCGTGTCCGTCGATTTGTATACTGCCCGCGTCCGCGTCGTAGAAGCGCATTAAAAGATTGATAACCGTAGTCTTGCCCGCGCCCGTCTTGCCGACGATGGCAATAACGTCGCCGCTGTCCGCGTGCAGTGAAAAGTTTTGTAAAACGGGCTTTTCCGGCAGATATCCGAAGTCCACGCCGCTTATATCCACGTTACCCTTTACGTTTTCCAGCCTCTCCGCGCCCTCTTCGGTTAATTTTTCCTCTTCCGTGGCAAGCACTTTGAACACGCGCTCCGCCGCCGCTATCGACGACTGAAATTCACCTATGACGTTTGCTATTTCGTTGATTGGTCCCGTAAACTTACGTGAGTACAGTACGAACGAAGAAATTTGCTCTATACCCACTCCGCCCCAACCGAACGCGAACATAAGCGCGCCTATTACGCTTATAAGCGTAAGCGACAGATTGTTTACAAACCCCGTGCAGGGACCCGACACCGTACCGTAATATTCACTCGTCGTATATGCCTCCGTCGCCTCGTCGTTCTTTTCCGAAAAGCGCGAAATTATTTCCTCCTCGCGGTTGTACGCCTTGGTCGTCTTCTGCCCCGCCAGCACCTCTTCGGCAAAACCGTTGAGCTCACCGAGTTTGCGCGAACGCCGCCTGTACAGCGGCTGAACTTTCTTTGCAATCACATTGGTAAGTATTATCGACAAAGGAATTGTGACGGCGAAAACGAGGACGAGCGGGGCGGCAATTATGAGCATCATTACGAGCGAGCCTATAATTTGTACCGCGCTCTTTAAAACGAGCATAACGTCCTCGGCAAGCGATGTGCCTACCGTATCGACGTCGTACGAAAGAACCGAAATAATGTCGCCCGCCTGGCGGCTGTCGAAATACTCCACGGGCAGTTTAACCAGACGGTTGAACAAATCGCTTCGCATTTTTCTTGTCATTCTGCGGGCAATCAAAGACATACCTATCGTCGTGAGATAGCTTAAAATTTCGGACGCGATATATACGGCGGCAAGCAATACGCAGTAATAGATAATAGCGTTCATATCCGTGGTACCATCCGCCCTTATCTGACCTATCGCCTTACCGCAGACGTACGGTCCGAGAAGCGACATACCGACTGCAAGCACGTTGCCCAAAAACACCGTGATAAACAACGGTATATACGGCTTTAAATAGATTAAAAGCTGTTTTACGGTGTGCTTCACGTCCACCTTTTTTACGGTTTGAT
>CAYXTN010000046.1:0-10110 GCA_964468085.1 uncultured Clostridia bacterium
GGCGTGCCCAGAGGCAGAATTATGGAAATATACGGACCCGAATCCTCGGGTAAAACGACCGTCGCACTGCACATTATCGCGCAGGCGCAAAAGGCGGGCGGCGTTGCGGCGTTTATCGACGCGGAGCACGCTCTCGACGCGGTTTATGCGCACGCTCTCGGCGTTAAGACGGACGAGCTGTACATTTCCCAGCCCGACACGGGCGAGCAGGCGCTCGATATCTGCGAGTCGCTCGTGCGTTCGAGCGCGGTGGACGTAATCGTCGTCGACTCGGTTGCGGCGCTCACTCCCAAGGCGGAAATAGAGGGCGATATGGGCGATACGCACGTAGGTCTTTTGGCAAGGCTTATGTCGCAGGCTTTAAGAAAGCTGACGGCCATTACCAACCGTTCCAAGACCTGCGTTATCTTTATCAACCAGTTGCGCGAAAAGGTGGGCGTAATGTTCGGCAACCCCGAAACGACCCCCGGCGGCAAGGCGCTCAAGTATTTCGCTTCGCTCCGTCTCGATATCAGAAAAGCGGACTCTTTGAAGAGCGACGGCGATATAGTCGGCAACAGAGCGAAAGCCAAGATTGTAAAGAACAAAGTTGCGCCTCCTTTCAAGGTTGCGGAGTTCGATATCATTTATGGCGAAGGTATTTCGCAGGAAGGCTGTCTTATCGACCTTGGCTTGGAATACGGACTTTTGACAAAGAGCGGCGCGTGGTTCAGCTATAACGACGAGAAGGTCGCCAACGGCAGAGAAAAGATGCGCGAGCACTTAAAGAATAACCCCGAGCTTAAGGCAGAGCTCGAAGCTAAAATAAGAGAGGCGCACAAGGCGTCGTTAAAGAAGGCTGATTAATGAAATTCGGTTACGTTAAAGTTTGCGCGGCAACCCCCGAAATAAGGGTTGCCGACGTTAAATACAACACCCAAAATATAATAAAGGCAATTAAAGAGAGTGCGGAAAACGGCAGTCAGTTGACCGTTTTCCCCGAACTCTGCGTTTGCGGCTATACGTGCGGCGATTTATTCAATCAGCCCGCATTGATTACCGCGTGCGAAAACGCGATTGCCGAAATAGCAAAGGCGACCGAGGGAATAAAAACCTTGGTGTTTGTCGGTGCGCCTTTGCTTTATGAAGGCAGACTTTACAACTGCGCCGTGGCTATAAGTGAAGGTCAAATTTTGGGCGTAATACCCAAAACGTTTTTACCTAACTACGGTGAATTTTATGAGGCGCGCAATTTTGCGCCCGCACCCAAAGAAATGACCTTTGCAAACTTTTGCGGTCAGGAAGAAGGCGTGCGCTTTGGCTCGAAGTTGGTCTTTTTTGCTCACGACTGTCCCGAGTTTACCGTTGCAGCGGAAATTTGCGAGGACTTGTGGGCGCCTGACTCGCCGTCTATTCGTCTTGCCAAGGCGGGAGCAAATATTATAGTCAATCTATCCGCCAGCAACGAAACGGTCGGTAAAGCCGAATACCGCAGAAATCTTGTAAAAATGCAGTCGGCAAAACTTAATGCGGGCTATATATACGCTAATGCGGGTAGTGGTGAAAGCACTACAGATTTAGTGTTTGCCGGGCACAATGTAATTGCCGAAAACGGCGTGGTATTATCTGAAAGCAAGTTGTTTGATAACGGCCTTATATACGGTGAAATCGACCTCGGTTATTTGGAAAACGAGCGGCGCAGAACGTCGAGCGTGTTTCAAAGGAATACGACCGATGAAGAATATTTGTGCTGCTTTAATACGTTTGACAGCAATGCCGAAATTACGCGCGCTTACCCTAAACTGCCGTTCGTTCCCGAAAGGGGTCTGTCCGAAAGAAGCGAACTTATTCTGACAATTCAGTCCAAGGGGCTTGAAAAGCGGCTTGAACACACAGGTTCGAAATCGGCGGTTATAGGCGTTTCGGGCGGGCTCGATTCGGCTCTTGCGCTTTTGGTAACCGTCCGCGCGTTCAAATCGCTCGGCAAAGATTTGAAAGATATAATCGCCGTCACAATGCCCGGTTTCGGTACGACTAAAAAGACGAAGAGCAATTCGGTCAAGCTTATGGAGACTCTGGGCGTTACGGTTAAAGAAATTCCCGTAGGCAAAACCGTCAATAGCCATTTTAAGGATATAGGTCACGACCCCGATGACAGAAACGTCACCTACGAAAATGCTCAGGCGCGTATGCGTACTCTCGTTTTAATGGACTTGGCGAACGACAACAACGGACTTGTCATCGGTACGGGCGATTTGAGCGAGCTCGCGCTCGGTTGGGCAACCTACAACGGCGACCATATGTCAATGTACGGAGTCAATGCGGGAGTGCCCAAAACGCTTGTAAAGCACCTCGTTGCGTACGAAGCGGACAAGCTCGGCGGCGAAATTAAAAAGATATTGACGAGTATTTTGAACACGGAAATCAGTCCCGAACTTCTTCCGCCAGATAAAGAGGGCAATATAGCCCAGAAGACGGAGGATTTGGTAGGTCCGTACGAGTTGCATGACTTCTTTCTCTATTATTTCGTGCGCTGCGGTTTTTCGCCCGATAAAATACTTTATCTCGCTTGCAAGACTTTCGGAGGCGAATATACGGAGGAAACTGTTAAAAAGTGGCTGAAAACGTTTATTAACAGGTTTTTTGCTCAGCAGTTCAAGCGTTCGTGTATGCCCGACGGAGTAAAGGTAGGCAGTGTGGCGCTGTCTCCGCGTGGCGACTGGCGTATGCCGTCCGACGCGGTATGCGCGCTTTGGCTGGACTTAATTAAATAATTTTAATACCGCGCGACGAATGTCGCGCGGTATTTTATTTTTTGACTAAATAAATTGACAATTGCGCCTTATAGGTGTAAAATAAATTATGGTATATAAAAAGGCTTTCTAAGGCTTTAATATATATAAAATTTAATCAGGGAGGCTTATTATGTTAAAAGCAAACTTAGGCACCCTGTTCCTTGCCGACACCGGTTTGATGGTCGGGCTTATCGTGGCGATTGTTATTGCGGTAATTGCAATCGCTGCGGCGGTTTTTTGTCTGTTTTTCGGTCAGAAGATTTATAAATCTAAGGTTGAAAGACAGCTTGGTGACGTTAAGGCGCGTACCGAAAAGATGATTGAGGACGCGACGACAGAATGCAAAAGGCTTAAAAAAGAAGCGGATTTTGAGGCCAGAGAAAGGGCCAGGGAACAGGACCAGAAACTCAGAAGCGAGTTCGAAAGGGAAACGAGAGAAAAGAGAAACGAGCTGAACAAGCTCGAACAGCGACTCATGCAGAAAGAGGACAACCTCGACAAGAAAGAGTCGGCGCTCGATAGAAAGAACGAGGAACTCGACAAGCAGAAAAAGGACCTTGTTTTAAAAGAACAGGAAGTCAAGAAGACGCAGGAAAAGGTAAATCACCAGCATGAGCTGATGGTTCAGGAGCTTGAAAAGGTTGCCCAGCTTACCAAGGAAGAGGCAAAAAAGCTTTTAAGTGAAGAGATTTTGGACGAAGCGCGTCACGACGTGGCGTTGCAGGTAAGAAATATCGAGCAGACGGCTAAGGACGAGGCGACCAACGAGGCGAAAAAGCTCATCTCGCTTGCAGTACAGCGTTGCGCGGCGGACCACGCGTCCGAAATCACCGTTTCGGTCGTACCCATTCCCAGCGACGATATGAAGGCGAGAATAATCGGCAGAGAGGGCAGAAATATCCGTGCGCTCGAGAACGCTACGGGTATAGAGCTGATTGTCGACGATACTCCCGAGGTTGTTATTTTATCGGGCTTCGACCCCGTACGCCGCGAGGTTGCTCGCCTTACTTTGGAAAAGCTCATTGCCGACGGCAGAATCCATCCCGCAAGGATAGAGGAAACGGTTGCCAAGGTAAGAAAGGAGCTTGACCAGGAAATCAAAGCCGCAGGCGAGAGTGCAATGTTCGACGTGGGCATTTACGGACTGCACCCCGAGCTTATCAAGCTTATAGGCAGATTAAAGTACAGAACGAGTTACGGTCAGAACGTCTATAAGCACAGTATAGAGGTTTCACAGCTTGCAGGTTTGATGGCTTCCGAACTCGGCTTGGACGTAACGCTTGCAAAGCGCGCGGGTTTACTGCACGATATCGGTAAGGCGGTCGACAAGGAACAGGAGGGAACTCACGTTCAGCTTGGCGCCGACCTTGCCAAAAAGTACGGCGAAAAAGCCAACGTTATCAACGCCATTGCCGCGCACCACGGCGACTGCGAGCCCAAGACTATGGAGGCAGTGCTCGTTGCGGCGGCTGACGCTATATCGGGTGCGCGTCCCGGTGCGAGAAGAGAAACTGGTACGAATTACGTCAAGAGGCTCGAAAAGCTCGAAGGTATCGCGTCGAGCTTTAGCGGTGTCGACAAGTGTTACGCAATTCAGGCGGGCAGAGAAGTGCGCGTTATGGTCAAGCCCGAACAGGTTGACGACGCTCAGGCAATGTTCCTTGCAAAGGATATTGCAAAGAAAATCGAGGCGGAGCTCGAATACCCCGGTCAGATTAAAGTCAACGTTATCCGCGAATCTCGCGCCGTTGAATACGCAAAATAAGATTAGTAATATTGAAAAAGCACTATGCATTGCGCATAGTGCTTTTATTTAGTTTATTGATTATCTTAAAAACAGCTTGAAGCTAACTGCAAATACCGTAATGTTCAGCGCGGTTATCGAGGGGATAACAATCATTTTCATTACGTCGCTTACCGAAGTGGGGTTAACGTTTAAAAGGAACGACAGCGCCGAAATAATCAGAATTGCGATAATAGTTAAAATTATGCACGAGCTTATGTAACCGTTTGTTGTCGGCCGCACACAGCTCTTTCCGTAGCCTTGTAAGGTCATTATGCCGAACACGGTGAATTGAGCAAGCCCAAGCAAAAGTATCGTAACTGGATAAATCCAGCTCGTATTCAGTTGATTTAAGAAGATAAAGCAGAGTATAAACTCTATAACTGTTATCGCAAGAACTATCGACGAACACTTCAACAGAGTTAAACCCTTGTTGTAAGTCGTCTTTGTGGCGTATGTGGAACTGATATCGAAGTTGCTTGACGCCGCCACGTTTACGCCGTCGGCCCTTCCGCGGTCTACAAGACGAACATGTCTGGGCTCTTCGACTGGTGCGGGCTTGGGTTTAGGGGGCGCATAATAGGTCTGCACCGAACCGTTCGTAACTGCCTTTCTGAAAATACCGTCAATAAGGTTTTTATAGTCGCGCTCGGTTTCGGGGCGGTTATTGTAAATTAGCTTATCGGTATCGACGTTTTCCGAATTGGGAACAATGTTTTCAACCTGCGGCTCGGGCTCTCTCACGGGTGCGGATATCAGCCTTAAATAGTTCTCGTGCGCAATTCTCCGCGCCTCGGCTTGTGCTGCGGTTACCGTAGCTTGCGGCTCTGTCGGCTGTGCCGTAGGAGCGGGAGCAGTTTCAATCGTAGTAATTTGTTCGGTCTGCTCGACAACCGTCTGGGTTACAACCTGCTCGGGGACAGGTTGAGGAGCAACGGGTTGCTCGGTAGTTTGCGTAACCGCGGGCTCTTCGGTTTTGATTGCAGTGCCCTCGATAGCCGCGCGGTATTCCTCGCTCGCACGCTCAGTCTTATCGCTTTCCTTAACATCGTCTTTTTCCGTTTCCTCGTTTTTGATAACGGGCACGCGCGAAACCGAATTTCTTAAAATTGTAAAGTCGACGGGAGTGGGAGCAGGCTGAGAAAAATCGAACGACCTGTCGGAAATAAGGCTGTCGATTATCGTTCTCGAATATTCCCATTCGGCAAGATTTTTTTCCGTAATCTCCTTGCCGCTTTCCGTGAGCGAAAAGTACTTCCTTCTGCCGCCGTTCGAAACCTCGTCCGTTTTCCAGTATGCTTTGAGATACCCTTGGTTTTCAAGGCGCTTTAACGCGCTGTAAAGGGTAGGTTGTTTAAGCGAGTACTGACCGTGGCTCTTTTCCTCGATATCGTTCATGATTTCGTAGCCGTACTTGTCGCGTTCGTACAGTGCACGCAATATGATGGTGTTTATGTGACCGCGTATCAAATCGGAACTTATCGAGCTTGCCTCGTCGCTTTTCGTTGTTTCGGCGGCAGGCTCTTCGTTTGCAATCGTTTCGCTCGCCTTATTGTCTTCTTCAGCGGAAGGGGTTTCTTCGGCGGTTACAACGGTGCTTTCGTCGTCCTCTCTGATTTCGTAGGGGTCGTTACGCTCAGAATTGTCAAATTTGTCTTCTTCCATAGCTTTGCTCCATATATTGTGTGTATTATACCATATTATACAATAAATGTCAATTATTTCACAAAATAAAAGGTACTATGTCACACATAAATAGCTCATTTTATGTAATTTAATAGACAAAAATGATAAAAAGTGCTATTATAATTGCAAAATAAATTTCGAGGCAAAAATAAGTGTACTGTCATTGCAAAAATTATGAAATCAGATATACCGACGTCGATATGTCGGACAATTTAAAACTGTCGTCATTGTTATCTCTCATGGAAGAATCGGCTTGTCTTTCGGCGGAAGAGCTCGGTTTCGGTTACTCGGTTCTGCAACCGAAAAATTACGGCTTTATAATGGTCAATTGGTATATCGAAATGAACCGCGCCGTAAAGCTCGGTGAAGTCCTCACCGTTCATACCTGGCCGATAAAGCCCAAGCGTCTTATAGTTTTAAGAGATTTCGAGTTGTTCGTAGGTGGAGAAAAGGTGGGTGTTGCTACTTCACGCTGGTGTCTTGTCGATTTGGTTAATTTCAAAATGTTGCCCAGCGTCGCGGCTCTTGACGAGAACCTCGAATATAACGATTTCCGCTCCGTCGACGTATCCAATATAAAAGTGCCCGAGTGTGACGACGGCAAGCTGTGCTATTCGAAAGCGGTCAGTTACTCCGATTACGACCATTACAATCACGTAAACAATACTAAGTACGCCGATTTTTTAATGGACGTATTTGCGGTGGACGAAATGCGCGGCAAAAGTTATTCCTGCGTTAAAATTACTTACGTAAAGCAGAGCAAAGAGGGCGAAACCCTCGACTTTTATAAGTCGTTGCAAAGTGACGGAAGTTGGGTTGTCGAGGGCAGAGTTGCCGACGATAAGCGCGTGCAGATGCACGTTACGTTTAATGATTAAGTACGAATATTTGCTGAAAAGGTCGGCGCGTCGTTCGGTCAGCGTGAGCATTAAAGACGATAATTCGTTGATAGTTCACGCGCCGCTGCGTATGCCGACAAGCGAAATCGAAAAGTTTTTATTGTCCAAAAGCAAGTGGATTGACAGTCATCTGCGGCGCAATTTATCCGAAAGTTCAGCGCTTTCGGATATCGTTTCGTATAAAAGCATTTTGTTTGCGGGCGTTCCCGTAAAGCTGACGATAGGCGAAAGTAATGCGGTTTTGCAAGGCGAAGTGCAGGTTAAATCGCTGAAAAACCTTAAAAAGTTATACGTTGACAATCTCGGTGGGCAATTTTTACAGCTTTTTAACGATATTTGCAGCGAGAATAATTTTAACTGCGGTAGCATTATTTTTAAAGATTACAAGGCAAAATGGGGCTGTTGCGACAGGGCAAAAAACATAACTTTCAATTACAAACTTTTAATGTTGCCGCAAAATCTCTGGCGGTACGTGGCAGTGCACGAGCTGTGTCATACCGTGTATATGGACCATTCCAAGCTGTTTTACGGCTTGATAGAATGCATTTTACCGACCTATAGAACGGATATAAAACAACTGAAAAGTTATTCGCGCATAACCCGTCTGTACTGATTTGGCCATCTTTTAAATATTCAGGTTTTGTATGTTTTTTGAATAATTATAAAAAATATACCGAAATTTGTGCAATTTTATACATTTATAAAATGTGAATTTTTGCATTTTATATTGCAATTTGCTTGACTTGTATTATTTAAATATTGTATAATATCTCAGGTTGCCGAAAGGTAGCCTAAATTTTCATAGAGAGTTACAAAAATGGAAAAGAAAATCAAAAAAGTTGTACTGGCATATTCCGGCGGCCTCGATACCTCGATTATAATTCCCTGGCTTAAAGAAAATTACGATAACTGCGAAGTCGTTGCGGTTTCGGGCGACGTCGGTCAGACGACCGAGCTTGAAGGCCTGGAAGAAAAGGCATTAAAGACGGGTGCTTCCAAGCTCTATATCGAAGATTTGAGAAAGGAATTTATCGAAGATTATATCTATCCCACAATGATGGCGGGTGCGGTATACGAGAATAAATACCTGCTCGGCACGTCCTTTGCGCGTCCCATAATTGCTAAAAGAATTGTTGAAATCGCCAAGAAAGAGGGCGCGGACGCAATCTGCCACGGCTGTACGGGTAAGGGCAACGACCAGGTTCGTTTCGAGCTGTCGATTAAGGCGTTTGCTCCCGAAATGAAAATCATTGCGCCTTGGCGTATTTGGGATATCAAGAGCCGCGACGAGGAAATCGACTACGCCGAGGCTCACAATATTCCTTTAAAAATAAACAGAGAAACCAATTATTCCAAGGATAAGAACCTTTGGCACTTATCGCACGAGGGGCTCGATTTGGAAAATCCCGCAAACGAACCCGATTACGACAAGATTTGCGAGCTCGGTGTTTCGCCTTGGGCGGCTCCCGATAAGTCGACTTATCTGACAATTCACTTCGAAAAGGGCGTTCCCACGGCAATCGACGGCAAGAAGATGGGCGCGGTAGAGCTTATTGAAACCCTCAATAAAATCGGCGGCGAAAACGGCGTCGGACTTGTCGATATGGTCGAGAACAGACTTGTTGGTATGAAGTCGAGAGGCGTTTACGAAACCCCCGGCGGCACGATTTTGTACGCCGCGCACGAAATGCTCGAATCTATCTGCCTTGACAAGGCTACTCAGCACTATAAGCAGATAATCGGCATTAAATATGGCGAAATGGTATACGACGGTCAGTGGTTTACGCCGCTTAGAGAGGCTTTGGACGCTTTCGTTGCCAAGACTCAGGAGACCGTAACGGGCGACGTCAAGCTCAGAATTTACAAGGGCAACGTTATGAACGCTGGAATTACTTCGCCTCATTCGCTGTACAGTGAGGACATCGCAACGTTCGGCGAGGACGATTGCTACGACCAGCTCGATTCGCAGGGCTTTATCAACTTGTTCGGCTTGCCTATCAAAGTAAAAGCGTTGCTCGATGCGAAAAAGCTTAAATAATGATTAAAGTTTTTATAGACGGAAAAGAGGGCACGACGGGTCTTCAGATTTACGACAGGCTGGGAAAACGTGACGATATCGAGCTGATAATTCTTCCCGAAGAGCTCAGAAAGGATACGAATGCCCGCCGCGAGTGCTTAAACAGCGCGGATATCTGCTTTTTGTGTTTACCCGACGCGGCGGCAGTCGAGGCGGTCGGACTTGTTACTAACCCCAACACGAGAATTATCGACGCGTCGACTGCTCACAGAACCAACCCCGACTGGGTTTACGGTTTGTCCGAACTTTCAAACGAGAGAAGAGAGGCGATAAAGAGCGCTAAAAGGGTAGCCAACCCCGGCTGTTATGCAACCGGCTTCATTTCCTTGGTTGCTCCGCTTGTAAAGGCGGGAATAGTTGCCGCGGACTATCCGTTTGTGTGTCACGCCGTTTCGGGTTATTCGGGCGCAGGAAAAAAAGCGATTGCGCAGTATGAGAGCGAGGGAAGAGATATAGCTTTATCCTCACCCCGCGAATACGCGCTCACGATGTCGCACAAGCATTTGCCCGAAATGGTAAGAGAGTGCGGACTTATCAGTAAGCCGATATTCAATCCGTATATCTGCGATTACTATTGCGGTATGACCGTTACAGTGCCGCTTTTTTCAAGACTGATGGCTAAAAAATACTCGGTGAATGACGTTAGAGAATTTTTTACAGAGTACTATGTCAGGCAGAACTTCATAAAAGTAGTTAAATCTGACGAAATTTCTGCGTTTTTACCCGCAAACGAGTTGGCGAATACCAATATGCTGAAAATCTACGTTACGGGCAATGAAGAGCAGATTTTACTTGCAAGCGTGTTCGACAACCTCGGAAAGGGCGCGTCGGGCGCTGCGGTACAGAATATGAATATAATGTGCGGTCTTGACGAGCGCACGTCGCTAATGT
>CAYXTN010000047.1:0-10022 GCA_964468085.1 uncultured Clostridia bacterium
AATGGGTCTCCGTACAAAAAAATTACACCCCTTTCGGATGTGTACAATGAGTTTATCACATTAAAGAATGCTTGTCAACCATTTTTTAAACCAAATAAATAAAAAGACCGCGACGCACTTAAAAGCACGCCGCGGTCCGTATGGAGTTTGTAGTATGTTTGTTTTTTATGCCGCCGCAATGGAAATATCCACAGTCGCATTGTTTGCAGCATGAACGAATACCAACTTATCGCCTTTCTTCAAGTCAAGCGTTATCGTCAACACCCTTTGCATTGTCAAAGACGCCGAATAGATTGTTTCGCTATTAAGCACGTTAGCATTGGGGAACTGGATGCTCACTTCTGCCGGACTACCCGCAACGGTGTTGCCGTTTGCCTCAAAATAATCGTCATAATTTTCTGAGATATTTTTACCGAAATATCCGAAGCAGTTCATAAAGCTCATAGGCAGATTTACGGTTAAGGTATACTTGCCCGCTTCGATATCGCCGACTTCGAACACCGTAACTGCGTGACCGGTAAGCGTCTGAGCGGTAAGAGGCGTTTCGACAGTAAGCTTAGGCGCCTCAGCCAAAGGCTCGCCGATAGTTACGGTAATGTTGCCTACAGTAGCGTTTTTAAACGTGAACGTTATTATTTCATCCTTCGCAGCCTCGAAGTTAACCGCGTTGTCGTCGCCGAATATGAAATCTTCGTCGTTCATAAGCACTTCCACGCCCGCGGGAACGGTCATGGCGTATTTCTTTGCCGTCGCAGATACAAAGTAATAATTATCGACGAATGCGTAAGTATCGGTGATTTCTACCGTATTTTCGCCCTCAATCAATTTGGGATTACCCTCCTTGACGGTCATTTTAACTTTGGGACTGTTTTGTACCGCACATTTCATAATGATACTATGTGACTCCGCAGCCTCCGTCTCCGTCATCGTCGCCTTTAAACCGGCAGCGTCGACCGAAAAGACTGTCGTTTGCCCACTGCCGCCATGAACAACGGTGGCAATCTTCTTATAAGCGTCCAGTACGGCTGCCGCTCTCGCACCGTAAGCAATCCTCTTTGTAGAATCACTTAAATCGTCAAGTGAAACCTGTTGCAAAACAAAATTGCCGGCATTCAAAAATTCGAAATTAAATTCGTAGACCTTATCTTCCGTCAAGTCGAGTTTCAGATAAACCTCCGTGCTGCCTTCCAAATCGATATAATAATCGCCGAAAGTAACTGCCGTCGGTGCTTCTTGCGTACCTATTGTGTCTGCGTCAATAAGTTTGTACTCTTTAGCAGCCAGCGTACAGCCCTCGTTCTGACAAGCCTCAACTACGGTACCCGTTTCTTTATTAATTTCAAGCGTAATTTTATGTCCTACGGGTAAATTAACGTCGCTTTCCGTCAACTCCGTTTCGCACTCCTCACTGTCGAAAAGCTTTCCGCAATCGTTGCAGGCCCAATGCTCCGCCGTACCGCCGTCAGCACAGGTAAATTCCCTTTCCTTATGTTCCAAGTTGACGTGTGCGTTCGCATTGATAGGAGTATCTATTTCAAAGCTTGCAATTTTACCGTCTTTTTCTATACTGTACCGCTGTGTTCCCTCAGCCGAGCACGTCGCGCTGTCATCGCCGACGGTATAGCCCTCGTCGTCGAGAATGGGAAGCGGAGTCTCCAAATCGTCCTCCGTCCAGTCGCACTCGCCGACGGTGCCCGTACAGGTTCTCGTCGCCTTACCGGGATTTTCCGCAGAGGGTTTATCATCGTTCGCTACCGTCCAGCTCCAAACGTGCGTGTGCACTTCGGGCGCCTTGTAGCCGCATACCGAGCAAGCGCCGTCCGTGCCGTCCGTGTCGCAGGTTCCGTTGGTAATCGTCGGGGTATCGCACGTACCCTTGGTTTCATTGCAAGTGGCATTATGCGTGCCGTCGTTGTTGGGCGTTCCCACGTAATGGTGAACGTGCTGGGGCTCTACGTCGTCGCCGCCCTTGTCTCCGTCACAAGCGGCAAGCCCGAATGCACCCGCGAATACCGCAGAGCAGGCAAGAACCGCAAGCAAAGCTTTCTTTGTGTTTTTCATAACTATATCTCCTTAAATTATTTACAGGTAATCGTTTTTGTTGTTCAGCTATCACTGCTGAACAACGGGCAAGGGCGCGCCCTTGCCAATTCATTTTATGCATAAATTCCAGGATTTGCATAAAATTTTGAATATTATTGAATAAACGCGTATAAGTGTATAAACTATAACCTTTCGGGCGGCTGTTTGTCAAGCATTATTACCGGTAAATCAAAATAATTATTTTTTATCACAACTATAAGCGCAGATTATACAAAAACCCCCGCAGAGCATATCACGCTCTGCGGGGGTCGATAAATCAAGTTTTAATCAGTTAACGTCGCCGGGAGCAAACGCGTACACGTCCCTGTCCTCGGGGAAGATAGGGCCGTTGAGAATGGGCAGATTGAGCGGCGAAACGTACGCCTGTGCGGTGAGGTTGGAAACCGCCGCGCGGAGGTAAGGATAAAGCGCCTGCGTTGCCTCGATTACGAACGCTCTCTCTTCCTGCTGGGTGTAGTCTTCCTTTTCAAGCTCGTACACACCCACGAGGTTTACGTCGATATTGAAGGGCTTGGGCTCCTGCTCGGTGCTCTCGATTTTAACCGCAAGCGAAATAAAGACAATCTTTTTGTTGTCGTTGGGCTTGCGCACCTGGCGCGAGAACTGCGGCTTTATATCCAGCCTCTGATTGGGCGCAATCTGAATCCTGTTGAGTTTGTAGCTCAACTCTTCCGTGGTTATGCCTTTTAATTCGTATCTCATAAATAAATCTCCAAATTTTACTGAACGCTATTTTAGCATTTTTCTCGGCTTTTGTCAATATTTTCCACATAAATTGAATTTAATCTTGATTATCCGCTTCCGCGTTGCTATAATAAATACGTTAAGGAGTTTTAAGGTGAGAAGAAAACTTTACTTCGACAGTCAGTACGGTATCGAGACATACGCTTTAATCGAGGACGATAAAATTACCGAGTACAGCGCCGAGCCCGTCGTGAGCGGCGCGGTCATAGGCAATATTTACAAGGGCAGGGTGACCAACGTCTTAAACGGTATGCAGGCGGCTTTTATCGACTGCGGCTTAGAGCGCCACTGCTATATTTCGGTTGCCGACTTAATTCCCGACAAGTCCGGGTTCGACGGCGGCGAGATAGATATTCCCGAAACGCTCAATCTGCACGAGGGCGACGAAATCTTGGTTCAGGTGACAAAGGCGGCGCAGGGCAAAAAGGGTGCGAAAGTCACGACAAGGCTTTCGTTTGTCGGCAAGTATATCGTGTATATGCCCGACACTCCGTTCGTCGGCGTTTCGGCTAAAATTTCCGACAAGGAACTGAGAAAAAATTTGACGTTCAGCGCGAAAAAGCAACTTAAAGAGGGCGAGGGCGTAATCGTTCGCACCGCCGCCCCCTACGCCGTTCTGAGCACGAAGATTAACGAGATAAATTACTTCCGCAAGCTTTACAAAAATTTGCTCGAACGCTTTAAGGAAGCGCCCGTCGGCGAGCTTTTATACAGCGATTCCCCCCTGCATATGCGCGTTTTACGCGATATTATGCTGGAAAACGGCGACGAAATCTACGTGGGCAACGAGAATGTTTATAAGAGCATCGAGGAGCTCGCCACCACCTATATGCACGGCAATTCGGTAAAGCTGACGTTGCACGACGCGCATACCGATTTGTTCTATTCGGCGGGCATTTACGAGCAGTTTTTGTCGTCGCTTATGCAGAAAGTCGAGCTGTCGAACGGCGCGTATCTTATAATAGACCGCACCGAAGCGCTGACGGTAATCGACGTCAACACGGGCAAGTTCACCGGCGAGGACAGCCTGGAGCACACCGTATACTGCACCAACGTTTTGGCGGCGCGCGAGATTGCGCGGCAGGTTAAACTCAGAAATATGGGCGGACTTTTCGTCGTCGACTTTATAGATATGACCGAGGAAAACCACCGCGT
This sequence comes from uncultured Clostridia bacterium, assembly GCA_964468085.1. Lineage (GTDB taxonomy): Bacteria > Bacillota > Clostridia > Christensenellales > Borkfalkiaceae > Coproplasma. Next base: position 4,003 of record CAYXTN010000047.1, read on the forward strand.
GGCAATCGTCACCGAGCTCGAAAAGGCGTTGCGTGCGGACAAGTCCAAGTGCCGCGTTCTGCCGATGTCCAAGTTCGGGCTTGTGGAATTTACGAGAAAGCGTATGGGCGTGGCGGCTTCCGAGCTTATGCTAAAGACCTGCGTAACCTGCGGCGGCGCGGGCGTTATGCGCTCGCACGAGAGCATACTCGCGGAGTTCAGAGCAAAGCTTTTGGGAACACTTTCGCAGGGCGCGGAAACGGTCTGCGTCGATTTGAACTTCGAGATTGCCAACAAGCTGATGAGCTACACGGCGTTAAAGGAAAACGTGGCGGCGCTCTATCCGCACGCGCGGGTGTACATTATTTTCCACCGCACCTACCGCGAGGACAGTATGTATTTCCGCAAGGTCAACTCCCCCTCATTCACCCTCCCCGAGGGCACGGTTTTACTGTATTGATACTATATTGAATTATTAAAGCCGCGACTTTGAAAGTCGCGGCTTTTTATCAGCTATGCTTGAAGTTCGGTAAGCTTGTTTATAAATTGAAATATTCGTCGTCGGAAACGGGCTCGCACCACTCGGTTTTGCCGTTCTCGGCGGGCACTTCTATGGCAAGATGCTGAAATACGCTGTCCTTTGCCGCGCCGTGCCAGTGCTTGACGTTTGCGGGGATATTGACGACGTCGCCCGCCTTTAACGTGCGCGGAGCTTTGCCCCATTCCTGGTACCAACCCTTGCCCGCAGTGACGAGCAGAATTTGTCCGCCGCCCTTTTCGGCACGGTGTATATGCCAGTTATTGCGGCACGCGGGTTCGAACGTAACGTTGCCGATAACAACCTGCTCCGTCGAGAGCATATTGAGATAGCTTTGACCTATGAAGTACTTTGCGAACGCGTCGTTCTTGCCGCCCACGGGGAACGCGCTTAAATTTTCCTTGTCCATAAAACTTCACCTCGCACCTATTATACCACGTTGCAATATAAAATTCAAGACAAAGAAATCTGTCCGATGATTTTGCCTATATCTTCGTTAATACAGACGGACTGCTCTTCTATTTGCGGCGGGCAGATTGCTTCGCCGAAGTTTATGCAAGCGTAAGTCGCTTTCGGGTTCTGCATTGTAAACCGCCAGAACGGATATTTAATGATTACGGGCGTATTGCCGCCGACGCCCAGCTCGAGCAAAAGCAAGCGGCTAAATTTATATTTTTCCACAAACTCTTCATACCGCCCGCAAGCCGCTTGCCACCCCTCGTCCTGCACGAAGTTGTCGTCGCAGCGCAGATTCATAGTCATGGGCTTGCCGCACACGGGACAACGCGGTAAAAGCTTCGACGGAATTTTCATATCCCTTTGCTCGGCAACCATACGGCGGATGAGCTCTTCGTTGTCGTAAGTCTTGTCATGGCAAGGCACGGAGCATTGAAACAGTCCGTAATCGCCCTGCGTGTAGAAAAGCCGCTTTTTATCAAAGCCCGCCTTCTGAAAACAATGGTCGACGTTGGTCGTTATAACGAAATAGTTTTTATTCTTTACAAGCCCGTAAAGCTCGCTGTAGACGGGCTTGGGCGGCTCGACGTAGCGGTTATAAAAGACGTGCCTCGACCACCACGCCCAGTACTCTTCAAGCGTATCATAGGGATAAAAGCCGCCCGAATACATATCGGTAATGCCGTATTTTGCGTTAAAGTCGGCAAAGTACTTAAAAAATCTTTCGCCGCCGTAAGTCAGTCCCGCGGAAGTCGAAAGCCCCGCGCCCGCGCCGATAATCACGGCTTCCGCGCTTTCGAGCGCCGCCTTTAACTTATCTATCTTTGCCGAGTAATCTTGCATAGATTTCATAATCGTTATCCTTAAAGACGTTGAAAATCACTTTGATTTTGCTTTGTGTTTGCCGCTTATATTCGTAAACGGTTTTAATTGCAATCTCTGCGGCGCGCTCGTTGGGAAAACGGAACTCGCCCGTAGAGATACAGCAGAACGCTATGCTCTTCAAGCCGTTTTTATCCGCGAGTTCAAGGCAGGAGCGGTAACAGTCGGCAAGCAGGTTTTCATGCTTTTTTGTAAGCTCTCCGTAAACTGTCGGACCGACGGTGTGCAGAACGTACTTGCACGGAAGATTGTAAGCGCTCGTAATTTTCGCCCGCCCCGTCGGCTCGTCTTCCCCTTGCACTCTCATAATTTCGGCGCACTCTTGCCGAAGCTGTACGCCCGCAAACGTGTGAATTGCATTGTCTATACAGCCGTGATTGGGGCAGAAGCACCCGAGCATCTGCGAGTTCGCCGCATTGACAATTCCGTCGCATTTCAAAGTAGTAATATCGCCTTGCCATAGGTATATATCGGGGGCAACGGGCGAAAGCGAGGCAATATCGGTTATGCCCTTACGCCGTAACTCGTCCTGCAAATACCCGTCCTGAACCCGCAAAAACTCCTTGCTTGCCGCCTTGGGCATACGCACGTTGACGAGCGCACGGAATAACCTCGGCTTTTCGCTATCGTTAAGAGCGGGTACGTTTTCGCCCCGCTCTTTGCACAAAATTTCAATTAAATAATCCAACTTGTCTGCCATAACTATGTTATACGACAGCGTCGGTCATTGTAAACCCTTCGAGGGAATTTTCCTTTACCTGTATGCACAGGTATTTGATAGCCGTATCGTCGGAAGCGGAGAACTGCCTCTTCGCCGCGGGGCTGACGCGGACAAAGTCGCCCGCAGTCAACGCAATTTTTTCGCCGTCGATTACGATGTATCCCTTGCCCTCTAAGATTGCGTAAATTTCTTCGTTCTGCTTGTGCGAATGAACGAACGGCACGCCGACGCCCGCCGGTAAAACATTCACGCTAATCTCCGCACCCGTCAGATTTAAAGCGTCGTGAAGCTCCGTGCGCGGTTCGTCCTTGATACTGATTTTGGTGTAACTTTTCATATAAAGCCTCCTGCTGTTTTGTTGAATACACTATAACAAAAGCGAAAACGTATTTCAAGAACGTTACTTATCTATTACTATGTAATAAATTTGTTACTTAGTTTCTTTTTTGAACTATTGACAATATGCCTTAATTAAGCTATAATAAATCAAAAAAGAGGTGAAATTATGCTGACGAAGGACGAATTGCCCGAATGTCCCGTTGCCACTACCGTTCAGCTTATAGGCAACAAGTGGAAGCTTTTAATAATCCGCAACCTGGTGTTCAATGAAAAGCAACGGTTCGGCGATTTTATAAAATCTATTCCCGCCATAAGCAAGAAGGTCTTAACCGACAATCTGCGCGCTTTGGAAGATGACGGACTTGTGGAAAGAGAAGTGTTTGCCGAAGTTCCGCCGCGCGTGGAATATTCGCTGTCGCCTCTCGGCAAATCGCTAAAGCCCATTCTCGACGCTATGCTCGACTGGGGCACCGATTATAAGAATAGTCTGTAACGTAAAAGCTCTCGGATAATTTATCCGAGAGCTTTTTATCGCTTATTTCAAAATATCTTTCAGAAGCTTCATAAGCTTATCGATTTCTATAGGCTTAGCCGCATACCCGTTCATACCCGACTCTATCGCCTCCTTCCTGTCCTCGTCGAAGGCGTTGGCGGTCATCGCCACAATGGGAGTCGCCGCCTTGGCAGGGTCGTCCAGAGCGCGAATGGCTCTCGTTGCCTGATAGCCGTTCATAATGGGCATCTGCACGTCCATAAGTATCAAATCGTACGTGCCCGCGGGCATCTTCTTCATTTGCTCCACAGCCACGCTTCCGTCGTTCGCCGTATCGATAACAAAGCCGACAGCCTCGAGAATCGTCTGAGCAATCTCCATATTCAGCTCGTTGTCTTCAACCAGCAAGAGCCTCTTTCCTTCGAAGTTCACTTCGGTTTCGTCTGCGCTTTCGTCCGCCTTCTGAGTCTCGGCGGGAGTTTCGGCAACGCGCAAATTCAATTTAACGGTAAACTCCGAGCCTTTTCCTACCTCGCTGGTAACCGTAATCGTGCCGCCCATCAAATCGACGATGTTCTTGGTGATGGCAAGTCCCAAACCCGTTCCCTGAATACCGCTTACGGTGGAAGTCTGTTCGCGCTCGAACGGCTCGAAAACGTGCAACAGAAATTCGGGGCTCATACCTATGCCAGTATCCTTTACGCTGAACTCGTACGAAGCATAGCCGTCGGTCACCTCGGTTGTCTGGGCAACGCGCACGCCGACCTTACCGCCGGACTTGGTATATTTCATAGCGTTGCTTATAATATTCAACAGCACCTGGTTAAGGCGGAGCTTGTCGCAGATTACCGTCTCGTTGGTCACGTTCTGCATATCCAGACTGAAATCAAGCTGCTTTGTCTTAACGTCGGACTGCACGATGGTTTTCAAATCGTTCATAACCTCGGGAAGGCTGACTTCCTTCTCCTCGATTTTGACCTTGCCGCTCTCTATTCGGCTCATATCCAAAACGTCGTTGATAAGGCTTAAAAGGTGATTGCCCGAGGTCATAATCTTGCCCAGATAATCGCGCACCTGTTCCTTGTTATCGATATGCGACGTCGCCAAATTCGTAAAGCCGATAATCGCGTTCATAGGCGTGCGGATATCGTGCGACATACTGTTGAGGAAAGTCGTCTTCGCCTTGTTGGCGTACTGAGCCTGGGCAAGCGCCTCCGATAAAACGTTCTTCTGCTCCTGCTCCTTTTTTATTACCTCGTCGATATTGCGGAAGCCCACAAGGATAAAGCCGTCGCGTCCGCTATCGTTATCCGCAATCTTTAAATAGGTATATTGGAAATGATGTACTTCTCCGTTATCCTGTATGCGGTAACTGCCGAAAAATTCGTTGTCTTCCTTCAGTTCTTCTCTTACGTTGTCGAGCGCGAGAGCCTGGGTCAATTCCTGCTTATCTTCGGGATGAACGCGGGTGCGGATATATTCTCCTAAAATTTCGGCGTAGTCGTATTCCTTCGCCGAATCCTTTTCCAGCCCCTCTGTCACGTAGCCCTCCAACTTGATTATGCGGGCGGTGCCGCTCTCTTCGTTGACGGCGAATACGTTCATATAGTCGCGGCTGAGCGCTTCGACGATGGCGAGCTGTTCGCCCATCTTCCTGTTTGACTGCTCGGTTGTGTGCAGAAGCTTTCTGTTCCACTGCCCGCGCAGAAGAAGCACAACGATAACGCCCGCTATAAGAACGATTATAAAACATACCGCAACGATTATTTCGGGATGCGCCTTTAAATACTGCCCGAAGCTTATACTGTCAACCGTGATATTATAGGACGTGTACTTCGAAGCAATCTGATTGAGCGTGTCGTCCGACGTGCGCTTAATACATTTGTTAAGTATGGTGACAAGCTCGTGGTCGGTATCTTCGCTGACGTGCATACTGAAGTTAGTGCTCATACCGTTCACGGAAGTGTAATAAACGGTTTTGGAGGTATCGTGATTTACGAATACCTGCGCGGAATAACCGTATACGTAAGCCGCGTCCACCTCGTGGTTGAGCACGGCGCGCATAGCTTCGTCTGCGGTATCGTAGGTAACTATGGTATAATCGGGATAATCTTGTTCGATGAGCTCCTTGAACTGAGTATCCGTTTTCGCCAATGCAACGTCCTTTATATCGCCGCTAAGGTCGTTTCTGGTCAATCTTGCCATTCTCGCCGTCATATAGCTGTCCGTTTTAAAGCAATTTTTAACGGCGGGCTTTCCGGCGGTACTCTCGAAAATGTCGTCGTCGCCCATACTGTCAAGCGTTACGTTGACCCCTTCCGTGTCGGGAGCAACGAACTCGTAAGGGAATCCGGCAAGCCCGTCAACCTCCATAAGCGTGTCAAAATAATCGGGCATAATACCTTTCAGTTTCCCTTCCTCCATATAGGAATAGGGGGCTCTGTTATCTTTAACGGACACTTTGATTTTCGTCCCGTCCGCTATCATCTTGCCGATATACTCCTTCTCGCTCGCACTGAACTCGATAGAGGAATAACTCGGACCGTAGTACTTGTAAAACAGCGTGTTCTGCCAGTCGCCCTCGTCGATATCCATCTGCCTGATGGCTCTGT
>CAYXTN010000048.1:0-9684 GCA_964468085.1 uncultured Clostridia bacterium
TTTCCAAAAATGTCTACTTTTTTGTAAAATCTATGGTTGACATAATTTTGGACTTGTGATAGCATAAATTATGAGTAAGAGCCCTTTTGGGTAGTTTTGTCAACCCGAAAAACTGATAGTATACGGCTTTCAATAATGTAGACATTTTTGGAAAGCGTATGTGCGCGTGGAAAATACGCGGAGGTGAAGCTATGTTTTATAGGTACAAAAAGAGGTGGCGGTCAGGCAGGTTAAATAAGCTGAGACCATATCAAAATTCGATAATTAAAAAAGCTGAAATAGCGCCGACTTTGAGTTAAACAAAGTCGGCGTTTTTGATATATTACGTAAAATAAGGACGGTTTGAAAATGAAAAAAAAGACCAGAAAAATATTACTTGCCATATGCTTGCCTTTATTGGCGGTAGTGCTTGGCGTATCGGCTATAGTCGGCGCTGTTTTAGGTGCGGGCGGAAATAAGCGTAACCCCGTCGGCGACCTTGCCGACAGCTCCGCAGAATTAGTATTGGCTTCGGGCACCGTAAACCTTGGCACTACCAAAATAGACGCCAACAGTGCGAGCGCCGTTCAGAAACTTATAAATTTCGTGTACACTGGCTCCTGTAGCTACGATTTTCCTGTTATAACTTACGCGGCTAGTACAACTAATTATCTGTACTCTGAGCTGAGCAACGCTATGGAAAGCTGGAAGGGTGTGGGAAGATTAAGCAGTACGACGACCAAGACAAAAGTGGCTAGTCAAATGAGCGGACAGGTAAGCTTGGGCGGCATTACGTGGGACGTTATGTACGTATCCAAGGCGGACTATACGGCAAACGGCACGGATAAGGGCGATATCATAGTAACCCTTTGGCAATCCACTACGGACTCGAGCTATACGTCAAAGTATAACAATTGGGCCGCTAACACCCCTAACGCAAAATATCCCTCGTCGGTGTACGGTTCGAGTCTGATAAGAAGTACGCTTGTCGGCAGCAGTTACGTTGCCGCAAGCGGCAATACCACGCTTACGGCGGGTACGCAGAACGCGCACTGGAAGCAGTTTACAACTACAAGCTCCTCTACGGTGAACGGCTATGCGGAAGTGCTGGCAACTCCCGCGAATATGGCTTGGCAGGAAATGCAAGACGCCAAGATGTCGACGACGAATAGTAATAAATTCCCCAACGAAGGGTGGGGCAAGGTGCCTGAGGGCGGCACTTACGGTACATGGACTATCGGCACTAACGGTAGTGTTAACTATTCGGACAACGAGTCCGGCTCGTTTAACGCAAGCGGCACTTATTCAGCCTGGAAAAACGACAGAATATGGCTGCCTTCGAATACCGAAGTCGGCTTTAAAGGTTATTCTAATAAAATGGGCACGGCAGATTCGGGTTTATGGAATAACAGCGTTAGCCAGCGTAAAACGGGTGTAAGCTCCGGTGCCGCGGCGAATTGTTGGCTACGTTCCGGTGGCGCTGTGACGGTTATTAATTGCCGTTATATAGGTTCGGCCGGCGGAGATAGCGGCACCGGCGGTAATGTCGCATACGGTGTGCGTCCCGCGATTCACCTCAACCTGAAAAAGGCGGCAAATGCGGCGGGACTGCTGAATCAGCCTATAACCTATAATACCAACTACGGTACCAAGCCCGCGAATACGACGTACGAAGTCGGCACGAGCAAGGCGTTGACTAATCCTACGAATATTCCCGCGACCGCGCAATTCGTCGCATGGAAAAAGGACGGCTATACGGGTAGCGGCGCGACTATATCGAACACTTCGGGACAGACCGGCGCATTAAACCTTTACGCAACCTTCAAGCCCAAGGCGGCTACGGTCACCTCGGGCGTTACGAATAACGCCAAAACGGTAACTTACGGCGCAACCAACGTAAGCTTGTCGGCTACAATTTCGCAAGCACTTATAGACAGCGGTGACGTTACGCTTACTACCTATTGGCGGAAGGCGAATACCTCTACAAACATAGCCACGGGCAACGGTATTACTGTTGTAAACAGTAAAACTCCGTCGCTCACCTTCTCGAAACCGACGACCGCGCAGGCGGGCACGTACATACTGTATTATAAACTGACGGCTACGACCGCGGGTACTAATAAGGGTATGGGTTCGCTGGGTGAAACGGAAGCGGCAAGGTTTACGCTTACGGTCAACAAAGCTACCTGTACGGTGACGACAAATCCCACAATCTCCCCGCCCACGGGAAGCGATAAGCTTTACATTGGTCAGAGCATATCCGCTACCTCATTGAAGGGCGGTCTGGTAAGCTGTTCGTCGACAAACAGTAGTAACGTGGCGGGCACCTGGGCGATTACGTCAACGGGCGTATATACTTCTTCGGGCAAAATTTTAGCCAAGTTTACGCCTACCGACACCGACATTTCGCCTATAACAAACGTTGAAATAACCACGGGCGCCGTGCAACTCAAACTCAATTTAACCGAGGACGTTTCGGGCATTTTCGACAAAGTATTGACGGCTAAACCCGACAAGTCAATCAACGTAGACTACGGCTCGGCGGTAGGTTTTTCGACGTACGACGAAAAAGTTACCTTTACGGTAAAGCAGGACGGCGTTGCTAACAAAACGGTAGATTTCCCGATTAACGCGCACGAAGGTTTCGCATCTTATATGCACCTTTCTTCGGACTCGACCAAGGCGCAGATTACCGCTTCGAGCTCGGCTTTAACGAACATTACTTCGAGCAAAGATTTTACTATTGCTTACGTTGGCGCCGACACCCCGTACACGATTTATTATCTGCTCGACGGACCCACAAGCGACTTCCCCGAGGCGACAACCGCTTCCGCGCTCGACGCGCTGATAAGCGGCGGCTCGCAGTACGTTTACAAGTCCACCGTAAACGGCGCGACGGGCAGTCAGGTCAAGTATTTGAACAACGGCATACCTTATAACGCCACCCTTGCGGGCAGGGCGGACCTTGCCGAGCGCTTCCTCAACGAAGAGAAGACGGGTGAGCTTAAAACCGTAAACAGTGACGGTTCGACCGTTCAGCTTATTTATTTACAGCTTAACAAATACACCGTTTCGTTTGCGGCAAAGGGCGCTTCGCCCTCTATGCAGAATATCGATTACAAGTACGGCGCGGCGATTACTTCCGGCGAGGAAATTATTTCGCCCGTTAAAGATTTGAGTACTTTTGCGGGCTGGTATTTCGACGAAAACTGCACAAACGCCGTCAAGAGCAGTGACCTCGTAAGCGGCGACGTTCAGGTTTACGCCAAATTCAACGCCGAACCGTTCACGCTCATTTTCGATATGAACATAGGCGAATCGAAAAATCAGATTAACCTTGAAAACGTTCTTCCCGTCAACGCCGCTAAACTTGCGGGCGGCAGAATCGCGTGGGATACGACCGTTATGTTCAACGGCTTTAACTTCCGCGCGGACAACTCGAGCGAAGGCAAATACCTTATTACTTACGACACAAACAACATTTCGTCGAAGTCAAAGAGCATTACGGCTACCAAGCCGAGCGCTATCGGTTATACCTTCCTCGGCTGGTATGCAAGCAAGACGGCGACTGCGCCGACAAGCGTTATCTACAAGCCCACTAAATCCACAAGCAAGGAAATTACGCTCACCGCTCGCTGGGAGCCTACGGTTTATACCGTGACCTTCGACTTGCGCGACGGCAATAACACCACGGTGACTAAGTCCATAGAAAACCTCTCGCTGTGGGGGCGGCAGGATAAATCGCAGAACTTTATGCCCGCGGGCAACGTTCTGCCGACGGACCCCGTCAGGTCGGGCTATACGTTCACGGGCTGGTACGTTACGGCTGCCGCCGCCGAGGAAGCGGGCGGCACGGGCGAGGGCTTGTCTATTTACAATACCTCCGCTCAGCCCGACAATAACGGCAACATTTATTTCTCGATTGCCAACTTCGCCGAGTTCGACGCGGGCGACGACGCCACTCTCAAGCCCTACGGCAACGAAGTGGACGGCTACAATTTCAGCAGGCTCACTCTGTACGCCGGCTGGAAGAGCGTTGACGTCTACATTAAAGCTCTGAACAAGGATAACTCCAAGGGCAAGCTTACGTTTACCGACGCGAACGGCGACCCCATTTCCACGCAGACGAAAGCCGTGCATATCGGCGACAAAATTACGGTTACGCCTTCGGCGATAACTCCCGACCCTACGACGGGTTATCAGTTCAAGAGCCTTACGGCGGGTAATCAACAGCCCAGACTCAAGGACGGCGTTCTCACCTTCACCATTACGGGGCGCGACGTCGCGGAGGGAGAGGACGGCAAGCTGTACCTCAACGTTGAGGCGGTGTTCGAACAGGCTTCGTTCACCATTACCTACTACGCCGACGGCGGCCGCATTGCCGACGCGACCTTCAAGAGGACTTACAAGGCTTCCGATTTCGTGGACGGTCAGGAAAGCAATATCAAATTGCCCACCAAACTGACTAAACGCGGTTATGAGTTCGACGGCTGGATTTTCGACAGCACGGCGGAGGACACCAACCCTCAGCTTGCTCACAGAAAACTGCAGACGGGTGAGGATTCGTTCTTCGGTCTTGACCTCAGAATGGTTCAGGCTGTCGACGACGAACAAAACCTTACCTACAGAAACGTAACCTTAAAGGCGCTCTGGAAGGCTAAGCCCTCGTACGTTTATCTGTACAACGCGCACTACAACGGTGAGTACGACAAGCCCGACGATAATGCCAGCTACTATCTGATTCACGGCATCGTTACCGACGAGGAAATCGAAATCGACAATCCCTCGAGGGGCGACAGCTTCGTATTCCTCGGCTGGGCGACCACCCGCAACGGCGCGGTCGTTTACCCTGCGGTTGAAGGCGAGGACACGGTTGCCTACAAGGTCAACCCCGACACCGACGAAAAAGGTGCGGCGCTCAACCTCAATAATCTCTACGCCGTCTGGCGCGTTGCCGACCTCGACTACGTCATTATGTCGGCGGCAAACAACGGCGGCACCTACGTGTACGGCGGCGACGGCATTACCATTACCGCCAGACCCTCGCGCAACTACGCCGAAGGTATTACCCTGACCTATAAATGGTACAAGGTCACCGAGGGTCTGTACAATCAGTGCTTTATTACCAAGGACTACGTGGATAAGTCCGGCTATAAGTGGTACCTCGACGAGGAAGGCGTTATCAAGGCGTACGAGGACAAAGACGGCAACTTCTTCGACGAGGATATGAACGACATTGACTCTCTGCCCGACGGCTTAACCAAGCTGACGTACAAAGAGTTCAATTCCGAGGCGGTAGGCACTGCCTGCGTACAGAAAAACTCTACCTCGAATCTGCCCACTCTCAACGTTAAAAACGTTGCCGACTGCGGTATTTATATCTGCGTTGTCGAGGTTACCGGCGGCGAGAACGAGGGCGGCGACACTCAGTACGGCGAAATCGAAATCTCGATGAAAAAGGCTGTCTACGGCGGTCTGTGGTTCGAAAATACGGTAACTAAGTACAACTCCAAGGCTCTCGGCGGCGCAACCGTTCAGATAAAGGGCTTGCCCGAAACGTTATCGAACGGGCTCAAGATTATAGAACTGCCCGACAAGAGCAAGGTCGTCGTAACCTACAGATATTTTGTGGGCGACGGCGAGCTGAGAGAGGAAATTACCGACCTCAGTCTGATTAAAAACGTAGGCATTTACCACGTCGAGGCGAGCTTTGCCTTCGCAATCGGCGGCGACAAGGGCAACTACGAAGTGCTCAAAACCTTGGAAGCCGACCTCATAATCGAAGAGGACGAGATAAGCCATCTCGAGTTCGTATTCATGCACAACGGCGTTGAGTGCGATTCCGATTTCAGCGGCGTTTACGACGGCGATGCGTACAGTGTGGAAGTCGTCATTAAAGACACGTTCGGCACAAGCGATACTCTCGTAAGCGACGTCGACGACATCTCCGTCGAGTTGGACGTTTACCGCATCGACGAGTACGGCGACGAGCTTGTCGCCGGTCCCACGACCGAAGCGGGCAAGTATATCGTTGTAATCGTCGGTCTTACCGGCGCCAGCGTTGACAACTACGTGCTCGGCGAGCTCGACGAGACGTCGCAGGTTTACACCATCACCAAGAGGGCTTACGACGTTGCCGGTCATATCGGCTTTGCGGACGACGAAGTCGTTTACAACGGCGAAACCCATACGGTTTCCATATCGGTTGAACAAGGTTTCGAGATGCCTTCGACCGTGAGCGTAGATTATGAAGTGACCTCGTACGTAGCCGAAGCCGAAGACTTTACGAGCAGCGCAAACATTGCTCCCGATAAAAACGGCGGCATTCACGCAGGTACGTACACAATCAAAGTTACGTTCACCGACAGTGCGTCCGCTAACTATCAGCAGCTCGAGAGCATGACCGCTACGCTGACTATTAAGCAGGCGAGCTTCTTAGGGTTCTACAACAAGGACGGCGCCGACATCTTGAGAGACGCGGGCTTTGTAAACGCTTCGTACGCTTATGATACCGAAATGCATTATAATCCGTACATAAAAGGCGGAATGCTCAACAATAAGGAAAACTTCGAAACCATCGAGTACGAATATTACAGGGTTATCGAGGAAAACGGCGTCCGTGCGGGCAGGACCTTCCTTGCCAGCGGCACGTACGAAGAACTCAAAGACAACGATTACATTTCGCGAGCGGGCAAGTACGAGATTGTGGCGGTAATAGATTACAAGAGCGCATTGTACCGCAACAACTTCGAGGAAATTCCCGAAGCCGACCGCACTATTACGTACGTAATCCGCGAGATGGCTATTCTGAGCGTTAAAGTCACCGAGTGGAAGGACGGCTTCGACAAGGTAGCTAAGCTCGGCGCCGCGTTCGACTACTCGTGGATTAAGGCAATTCAGGTTGAGTACGAGAGCGAAACCGTAGGTAAGAGCAACATTCTGACCGTAAATAATCCGGAGGACATCGCTCTTGCGGGTATCAGTCTCGAAAAGAGGAACGACGCAGAGCAGAACACTTTCTGGCACGTTGGCAGCTTTAACGTTATAGTAAGCTTCTACGGAACGGAGAGCACGGCGTACGAGTTCACGGTTAAGGAAGACGTTAAAAACTTTGTTTTGAAATACAGCGTGGGCGACGACGGTGAATACAGACCTGTCGGTGACAACGGACTCGAGATGTTGACGGACGGCATGTACGGCTTTATCGTCGAATACGAATGCACGAACGAAGCGGGCGAAAAGACGGCGTTGAGCAGTGTTGCATCCGTATCGGAAGACGGACTTGTTCTCGGTACTAACCTTCTCACGGTAGCGGAAGACTACTACGCGTTCAGTGAAGTTTCGGTAAAAATCTATAAAGTCATAACGGACGACGTCGTCTGGCAGTACAGTACGGACGGCGAAAACTGGAGTAACATCGAGGACGATTACCCCGATTATACCCTGCCGTACATAGGCGCGGAGTACTTTATACGCGTTGCGTTCACCGACGGCGGAGAGGAGCAGTCCTGCCCTGCCAAGACGGTGCGCGGACGTCCCGTTCTGAATTACACGGCAGACCACTACTTAATGAGAGTGGACGAAAGCGGTAATTACAGGATTGACGCCGAATGCAATATAACGATAGCGCCGTGCGTATTGGAAGTTACGTGGAGCGACGGGGGCGACGGATTCGTATACAACGGTTTGCACCAGGCGCCCGTAGTTGATACCGACAATATTTTCGCAGTCGATAAAGACAAAGTAGCGTTTAAATATCAGCTTGAAGACGAGGACGGCAACGTGCTCAGAGAGTACGACGTTATATGTGCGGGCACGTACGTAATCAAGGTCGAACTTATAAGCGACGACCCCGCGTACGCAAACAACTACACGGTATACGGTTCGGAGACGGCAACGCATACGTTTGTTATCGACAGGGCAACCGTCGATATGAGCGTTACGTACAGCGAGAGCAATTACGGAGAGAACGTAACGTATGCCGGCAACGCGCACGGACTCAGACTGGACGCATTGAAGGCTAACTTCGACAAGTCGTCCGTAAGCGGCAGCTTTGCATTCATCAAGTACACCGAAGACGGAAAGTTTGTCGAAATAGCAGGCGACGACGAGGCGATTAAGTCAAAGCTGACGGGCACGCCCGACAGTGCGGAAATCGACTACGCGTTCATACCCGACGACGACAATTACAAGGTGACGACGGGACAGTTGTCGCTGACGGTACTCGAACAGTCTTACAAGACGGGTAAGGATTCGTTGCTCATAGTACGGAGTGAAGAAGCCAAACCCTACCACCTAGTAGGAAATCAGTTCGATACCAAAGGCATTATAGTTTACAGACTGTATCAGAGTTACTATACCGAGGGTGACCGTTGGTACGGTTTCCGCGGCGAGCCGGTTAACGCTAATCTCGTTATCGGCGACAGCCCCGCTAACGGCTATCTCATTGATAAAGAAATCGTTTCGGGCGGAATGATAACTTTGAAAGCTATATCCGGCACTAATACGGGTTATCTCGACGTAGCGGTTATCGAAAAAGAAGCGGAAAATCTCGAAATAACAAGTACGGATTACAGAACGGAATTTTACGTAGGCGAAACGTACGATTTCAGCGATATGGAATTTCGCGCAATCTTCGACAGCGAAACGGCTCAGGACGGATTAAAGAAGGGCACCGTAACGTGCGACTTCGACGGAGAGGAGTTCGATACCGCGGGCGAAAAAGTCATTACCTTCTCGTGCTTCGGCGCAACCTGCGAGTTGACTGTGCTTGTCAAGGAAAAGGAAGATTTACAGATTGTCAATTTCAAAAATGCTGAAGAGACGCTTGTCTGGACGGGCGAAGAGCTCGCCGTACCCGCACTGAAGTTCAAGATAGACGGCGACGAGTACACGACGTATGACGGCATCACGGTAACTTGCAAAGTAATGCAGGGACAGCAGGAAGTGACCTTGAAGAACGAAGGCACGTATACCGTAACCTACACGGTAACCGTAACCAACCCCCGTTTCAATAAGGTGACTAAGCCCATAGGTATTACCGTATACGTTACCCAAAACCCTTACAGTGCAACCGTAACTTTACCCACCGAACTCAGCAAGGTTTACACGGGCAACAGCATGTCTATACCCAGACCCGTAATCGGTGACGTTCTGGACGCGTCAAAAGGTAACGCTGTAGTTCACGACTACACGGTAGTTTACACAATCAACGGCGAAGAGGTATCTTTGTCCAGCGATAAGTGGTCGGTAAAACAACGCGGCGAGTACGTCGTCACCATCACCATAATGGTTGGCGAATACAACGCGATATTGTCCGGAAACGACAGCTACACGTTCGAAGTAACGCAGGCGGCAAACACCGCGGAGATAAGCGTACCTTCGTTTGTAGTACTTGGCAAAACTCAGTTCGACTTTAAAGTAACGGCTAAATTCGGCGAAGAATTTGGAGCAAACATAGCTGTCGAATACAAGCACGAAAGCGGCAACTGGTCGACAGAGCTTCCTTCAATCGCCGGTAAGTGGTTCGCAAGAGTCAAAATAGCCGAAGAAGAGGAGTACGGCAACTTTGCGGCGGTAACTACCGATTCCGTCGAATTTGAAGTAAGAAATCCCGAAGCTTCCGCTAACGTTGGCAACGGCTCGATATCGGGCGGCAACGGCATAGGCGACAAGTGGGAACTTGAAATCACCCGAATGGAAGCC
>CAYXTN010000049.1:0-8624 GCA_964468085.1 uncultured Clostridia bacterium
ATCGAGGTGCGCGACTACTATCTTACTATCGAAGACCCCAACGAGAGAGTTCAGATTTTAAGGCAGGACCAGGTTGCGAGGCAGTACCTCGGCAGTTATTACAACACGCTTTTCAATTATCTCGTGCAGTTCACTTAATTTGCACGGCGGGCGGCAATTTTGCCGCCCGCTTTTGCTTTACATTTTTTCTGCTTTATTTTATAATCGTTACTATGAGGATTGCGGATTGTTGGAAAGACTATCGTATAATAGCCACGGGCGACGGAATGAAACTCGAACGCTGGGCGAACGTTACGCTTCTTCGCCCCGACCCTCAGGTCATCTGGCACGCGCAGAGCGATTTGTATTCCTATCCCGATATAAACGCCGTCTACCGCCGCAGTGAAAAGGGCGGCGGGGGCTGGCAGATAAAAAAGAGCTTTCCCGCGCAGTGGAACGTCAGCTATAAAGATTTGACCTTCACGGTCAAGCCGATGGGCTTCAAGCACACGGGGCTCTTCCCCGAGCAGGCGGTCAACTGGGATAAAATGCGCGCGCTTATCGGGGGGGCGAAAGCTAAAACTCCCGATAAGCCTATTAAGGTTTTGAACCTTTTCGCCTACACGGGCGGAGCGACGGTCGCGTGCGCCAAGTCGGGCGCGGAGGTCGTTCACGTGGACGCGGCTAAGGGAATGGTCGAGCGCGCGGGCGAAAACGCGCGGCTTTCGGGTATCGACAGCGGAATACGCTACATAATCGACGACTGCGCCAAGTTCGTCAAACGCGAAATCCGCCGCGGCAACAAGTATGACGCAATCATTATGGACCCTCCGAGCTACGGCAGAGGTCCCAACGGCGAGACGTGGAAAATTGAGGATAACCTTTACGACTTCGTCACTTTGTGTTCGCAGGTGCTCGCCGACGAGCCGCTGTTCGTGCTGATTAACAGCTACACCACGGGGCTACAACCCACCGTTATAAAAAACATTTTAACGCTTACTTTTAACGGCAGAAACGGCAACGCCGAGGCATACGAGGTCGGACTACCGACAGATGAAAAGATAATTTTGCCCTGCGGTTGCAGCGGAATGTTTATCGGAAAATAGGGAATAAAAAATGGAAATTCAGGACTTGATAATTTTGCACGAGGACAACCACGTAATCGTCGTGCTGAAGCCGCAGAACGTTGCGTGCTGTCCCGACGAGAGCGGCGACGACAACCTCTTCGACTGCATTAAGCGCTATTTAAAGGAAACCTACCAAAAGCCCGGCAACGTGTTTTTGGGGCTCGTGCACAGGCTGGACAGACCGACGGGCGGCGTTATGGTGTTCGCCAAGACGTCCAAGGGTGCGGCGCGCCTTTCCGAACAGATGAAAAACGGCGGGTTCGAAAAGAAATATCTTGCCGTTCTCTGCGGTGTGCCCTCGAGAAAGCAGGCAACGCTTAAAAATTACCTCAGAAAGAGCACGGTCAACAACACCGTTTACGTCTGCACGCAGACGGAAGAGGGCGCGAAATACGCCGAGCTCGACTATGAAATCAGAGAGGAAAAGGGTGGGCTGAGCCTTGCCGAGATTAAACTGCACACGGGCAGAACGCACCAAATACGCGTGCAGTTCGCGGCAATCAACTGCCCCGTTTACGGCGATATGCGCTACGGCGGCGACAAGGCTGTCAAAGGCAAGCTTGCGCTTTGGGCTTACAGTTTAAGGTTTACTCACCCCACGACGGGCGAGAAAATGCGCTTCGAGATAGAGCCCCCGTACAATGAAGGGGTATGGGCTAATTTCCGCGCGGGCGTGTGAGAATATAGCTATTTAATTGTAATAATCTTCCAACGGGCGGCGGAATTTATTGACAAGCCGCTCCGTTTTAGTGTAAAATCAATTTGTTATACGGAAAATTTTCTTTTCAAGGTTTATATTATATGGAAAAGTATAAGAAACTGAAATTATCTTTGATAACGTTGCTCTTGGCGCTCATTATCGCGCTGACGGCGGCGGTGTTTGCAATAAACGGTAAGAGCGTGACGGCTTACGCCGCCGACCGCTATATCGAACTCGACGGCAACTCGGTGTTCTACACCGCAATTCACGGCGCGCAAATCGAGGCTACGAACGCCGACGACGACAGCGATAACGCGGAGCATTACACTCTTTTCAAAATAGGCGACGGGCAGGAGGTTTCCTACCGCCAGAACCTCGCTTACAAGTGGCTCACGGCAAGCGGCAACGAGGACGGTATTCCCGAAGAAAAGACATTTTCCATAACGCTCCAATTCCCCGAAGTCAACTTCAAAAGATTTTATATCAAATTCGAGTCACAGCAGTACACGCTGACCAAGGAAGGCAAGAGCACTAACTACATTATCTTCACTCCCGACCCCAACCCCGAAGGAGACGGGTTGCTTATGGGCGTTTCGCCGACGCTCGACGATGAGGAGATTGAAGAAAATAATTATTACCATAACATTGGCAGAACGCTCGACGACCAGGAAATCTGTTTCGAGTTTGCCAATTACAAAGATGGTAATTACAACATAAATTGGATTTACAATGGTCAGGGTTATTTAACCTCCGGTAAGTTAAAGAACGTCTCCGAGTATTTTGCTTCGTACGTGGCCTCGGGCGATAACGCGGTAACGCCTATGACCTTCGGCGCGGTTTTCGACGACGACGATAACGTCAAAGAGGCGCAGATGATACTTAAAGATATCAGCGGTCAGTCGTTCGAGATGCATAAGGACGGAAGCGCTTACAAGATTAAGGATACGGCTTCGCCCGTGCTCTGCTTTTCTCAGACGCCTTCCTACCTCGAATACGGCAAGACGATAGGTTTCGAGTATAAAGTAATCGACGTGCTTGCGTCCTCGCCCCGCGCAACGGCTTACTACTACGTGCTTACGGGCGACCAGGTAAAGAACCCCGACTTTGACTACGACAGGATTGACTACGATGCCGAGACGACCGACAACGAGGGCGAAGAGGGCGAAAAGCCGACGAGCCCGTTCATAAAGGTTTCGTCGACGTCGACCGAGAAAATTTCTCCCGACTCTAACACGTTTATCCCCCGCGAGTATCTCAAATCGGACGTAATGGGACTCGTTAAGATTTATTACGAGATTGCCGACGTTTCCTCGACCTCCACGGCAAAGACCGACACGGTGTTCGTCGACTGGTACGCTAAAGAAGAGGCGCTCGTAGACGTAAACAAGTACAATACCTCCAAGGGTATGCATTCCGACTTTTTAAAGCTCATTAAGAGCAAGAAGGGCGCAACCTACGCGCCGTCGGAAGAGGCTACCTACGACGAGTATATTAATAATGTAAGGGCTTTCGAGGAAGATTATCAGACCAAAATCGACGAAGCGATAGCGGCTATGGAAGACGGCAAGCTTTATGCGGGCGGCAACAAGTTCTATCTTCCCGCAATCGAGTTCGATTTCCTCGACGATTATCTTTACGGCACGGACTACAGATATTCCATCTACTACAGGGGCGCTAACTCGGGTTCGCACACCTCGCTTGCTTCCAACAAACTCGCAATCGAACTGAACGACGCGGACGTCACCTACAGATTTACGATATTCATAACCGACTCGTTCGGCAACCCGATGAGATACCCTTCCGAGGAAACGGACGAAAACGGTAAGATTATCTGGGAAGAAATCAAGTCGACGGACGTTTGGGACGAGGACTTTGCGGAGCTTCTGCCTTACTTCGAGTTTGACGTTTCCTACAAAGAGGCGACGGCGGAGCCCCCCGAAAACATTTCGATTTCCTACGTTAGGTCGAGCTACAACGGCGTTTCGTTCAAAATCACGGGCGTAAGCAGCACCTACACGTCGAGCTACAAGCTGTACGTTTTCGACAGAAACGCGTACTACAGGGACACGCACGAGGTGCTCGATTACGACACGTTCGTATCCAAGACGGAAGAAATTTTCAACGCTACAGAAACGCGCAAGTACTTTACGACCGTAAAGCCCGTGGCCGACCTTCTGGAAACGGACGAAAATTACGAAACTTTCAAGGCGCTCAACTGGAACGCTTCGAGCATATCCTTCACGCCGCAGTCGGTCGAAGATTTCTACGTTGTAGAGTTAATGCTCACCGACAAGCGCTCGCAGCAGTCCACGCCTTACTACGCGACCGTGACCTCGTCGGTGCAGACCACGCCGTTAAAGGGTGAGGAAGAGAGCTGGATAGAGAACAACAAAACTTCCGTAGTACTGTTTGTCGTGGCAGGCGTTTGCCTTGTGGCGCTCGTGGTTCTGCTTGTAATCAAGCCCAAGGATAAGGGCGATATCGACGCGGTTTACACCGAAGTCGAGAGCAAGGACAAGAAGCGCAAAAAAGAAAAAGACAATAAATAAAAAAGAACGGTAAAGCTTGAAATTTCGGGCTTTACCGCTTTTTATGTAAACTATTGACAAATTTCACCTATTGTGATAAAATATAATATAGTAAAGAAAGTGAACCTTTTTTTAGATATAAGGGGGATTTATGAAGAAGCAATACTCTTTAAATCATCTCGAATACTTCAAGAACCGTGATTTAAGCCATTCGCTCGATTCTCTTACGGGTATATTGAACAGGGAAGCTGTATTCGGATATCTGGAATATCTCGTCGCCAATAAAAAGTCGTGCAGCTTCTTTCTCGTCGACGTAGACAACTTTAAGAACGTTAACGATACGTACGGACATATGGTCGGCGACGTCGTAATTACGCAGATGGCGGAGTTTTTCGTTAAAATGGCGGGAGATAAGGGCGCGGTCGGGCGTTACGGCGGCGACGAATTTATCTTTATTTTCGAGGACGTCGAAGAGTATAAGGACGTATGGAAGATAGGTCACGATATCAATATGAGCATAGGCGGTATCGTGTTCGAGGGTATTCCCAACCTTGCAATAACCGTATCTATGGGTATTGCCCGTTATCCGCTCAACGCGCAGACGACGAAGGATTTAATGCTCGTTGCCGACAAGGCGCTGTACAGAGCGAAGATGAAGGGCAGAAACTGCTTTATCATTTACCTTCCCGAAAAGCACGCCAATATTTCGCTTAAAAGGGACAGAGATAAACAGCTCACGCAGATGCAGTTGGTTCATGCAATGTTTACCGCCCTCACGGCAAACGGCGAGGATATTTCTCTTGCCATAAACACTGCTTTCAAGAGCCTTATCTCCTATTATATGTTCGACCATATGTGCATAGAGGCTTCCAACGGCTCAAACCATAGCATTATATACACTCTGTCTAATCAGAAGCGCTTTGAGCATATTTCCACAGAGCTGATTGATACGCTAATAAGTCCTGCGGGTTACGCTGGTATAAGCAACGTATCCGGTCTTGACGATGATATGTTCGAAGAAATCAAGAAGAAATACGAAGAGCAGAATATAAAATCCGTATTCTATTGCAGGATTGCGGCGTACGGCGAAAACTACGGTTATATCCGTATCGATACCTGCAATACCAACCGTATCTGGCAGAACGGCGAAATGGCTCTTATAATGAATGCGGCAAACTTAATCGG
This sequence comes from uncultured Clostridia bacterium, assembly GCA_964468085.1. Classification (GTDB taxonomy): domain Bacteria; phylum Bacillota; class Clostridia; order Christensenellales; family Borkfalkiaceae; genus Coproplasma. The sequence continues at coordinate 5,520 of CAYXTN010000049.1, forward strand.
TATGCTCCTTCACTATCAGCAGAAGCGCCTTGAAGATTTGCCTTTTGTTGCCTCCGTGGAGGCGGGCAGCGTCGAGTAACTTCTCCGTTTATAAGCTACGCATTTCGGCGTTGCGGTGCGGCAACCCTTAGTCATTTACATCATTGTAAACTCCTTCGGGTTTTCCTCCCGCGCCTTGAACTGCTTGCTTCTAAACAGAGGGACGGACTTTCAAAATTAAGTAAAAATTATGCCGCCGCGCACCATGTGCGCGGCGGCTTTTTTTGTGTCTGCGCTTGCTTTTTTATACAACATATGGTATAATTTTATATAGTGGTAAATTTTTACCGAGTAATAAAGCAAACAGGAAAAGTTTATGGCAGAGAAGAGTTACAACGCAGACGATTTAAAGGTTCTGGAAGGTCTGGAGGCGGTCCGCGTTCGTCCCGGTATGTATATCGGTTCGACGGGCGTCAAGGGACTTCACCATATCCTCTGGGAAATTGTCGACAACGCTATCGACGAGGCGGCAAACGGCTACGCAAACGAAATCACCGTAATTTTGCATAAGGACGGCTCGGCTTCGGTCGAGGACAACGGCAGAGGTATGCCCACCGATATCAATACCAAGACGGGTATGTCGGGCGTTGAACTGATATTTACAAAGTTGCACGCGGGCGGCAAATTCGACAGCGGCAACTATGCGTTTTCGGGCGGTCTGCACGGCGTAGGCGCGTCGGTCACCAACGCGCTTTCCAAGTGGCTCAACGTCGAGGTTTACCGCAAGAACGTCTTCACCATGGGCTTTACTTCCACGTACGATAAAAAGCAGAAAAAATGGCTGTGCGGCATTCCGACTGAAAAGCTTGTGAACACGGGCAAAAGGACGGACAAAAAGGGCACGCTCGTGCACTTTATGCCCGACGAAGAGGTGTTCGAAACGGTCGAGTGGAGCTACGACGCGGTTGCCAAGCGCCTTAAAGAACTCGCGTTTTTAAATAAGGGCGTGCAGATAAATTTCCGCGACGAGCGCCAGCACTTCAAAACCGTAACCGAAGAGGGCGAGGACGGCGAGGAGGTCGTAACCAAAATCGCGCTTCCCCCGCACGAGCCGCTTACGTACAAATTCGACGGCGGGTTAAAGGACTTCGTCAACTACTTAAACGACGGCAAGACGGCGCTCTATCCCCAGCCGCTGTACTATTCTACAATTAAGGATATTCAGATTAAGGGCGCGCCCGCGGGCAAAATCAAGATAGAGTTTGCCATTTCTCACACCAAAAACGACGACGAAAGTCTGTACTCTTTCGTAAACAACATTTCGACCGTCGAGGGCGGCTACCACGAAATAGGCTTCAGAAACGGTCTTTTAAAGGCTGTCAACGACTACGCGCGAAACAACGGCGTGCTGAAAGCGAAGGACCAGCCGTTCGTCGTGGACGACATAAGGGAGGGTTTGACGGCGGTTTTAACCGTGCAGATGAACAACGTCGAGTTCGAGGGGCAGACCAAGACCAAGCTCGGCAACCCCGAGGCGAAAGCGCCCGTTGAAAGGGCGGTTATCGAGGGGCTTACTCAGCTTATGAACACGCGCGGCAACAAGGCGTCCTTCGACGAGATTGCCAAGAAAGCCAAATTTGCCGCCGACGACAGAATTAAGCACCGCGCCGAACGCGACGTCGCGAAAGCCGCGAGCGAGAACGACGGGCTCAATCTGATAGGCAAGCTTGCGCCCTGCTCGGGCAAAAACCCCGACCAGAACGAGTTGTTCATAGTCGAGGGCGACTCGGCGGGCGGCACGGCAAAGCAGGCGAGGGTAAGACAGTTTCAGTCCATTTTACCCCTTCGCGGCAAGCCCTTGAACGTGCAGAAAAAGACGGCGTTGCAGGCTTTGCAGAACGAGGAAATCAAGACGCTCGTGTCGGCGATTGGCGCGGGATTCAACCGCTCTTTCGAGGTGGAAAAGACCCGCTATAAAAAGGTAATTATTCTTTCCGATGCAGACCAGGACGGTATGCATATTCGCTGTATACTTTTAACGTTCTTCTTTAAATATATGCGCGACTTGGTTGCCGCGGGCTACGTTTACATAGGTATGCCGCCCCTCTACAAGGTGTACAAAAGGGATATCGTCGAGTACGCGTACGACGATAAGGAGCTCGACGAAAAGATTAAAAAGGTGGGCAAGGGGTATTCCTTGCAACGCTACAAGGGCTTGGGCGAAATGAGCGCCGAACAGCTCTGGGAAACGACTATGAACCCCGCTACGCGCAATTTAATTCAGGTTACGCTCGAGGATATTACTCAGGCGGCGCAGATGATAGAGATGCTTATGGGCGACAAGGTTGAGGGCAGAAAGCAGTTTTTAAACGAAAACGCGGACTTCAACAAGGTGGACGGCTTTATCGAAAAGGTCAACGTCGTCAAGCAGAATACGAGCGGGGAAGAGGTGTAAGAGATGGCTAAGAAAAAAGACGACAGTTTCCAGACCTTTATACCTCAGGGCAAGGTGTTCCAGACTCCATTAGAAGAAGTTATGCCGCAGTCGATGCTGCCCTATGCCGAGTTCGTAATTCTTGACCGTGCTCTGCCGCGCGTCGAGGACGGACTGAAGCCCGTGCAAAGGCGCATACTCTACACTATGGCGGAAATGGGACTGACACCCGACAAGCCGCACAAGAAGTCGGCGCGTATCGTCGGCGACTGTATGGGTAAGTACCACCCGCACGGCGATAGCTCGGTTTACGACGCTATGGTCAGAATGGCGCAGGATTTCAATATGCGCTTGACTTTAGTCAACGGTCACGGCAACTTCGGCTCGGTCGACGGCGACCCCGCCGCGGCAATGAGGTACACCGAGGCAAGGTTAGAGCCGCTCGCTTTGGAGCTTTTAAAAGATATAGACAAAGAGACCGTGCCGTTCTCTTTCAACTTCGACGACAGCTTGTTGGAGCCGGATATTCTGCCCGGCAGATATCCCAATTTACTCGTCAACGGCGCGAACGGAATAGCGGTAGGACTTGCCACGAACATACCCACTCACAACCTGTCGGAAGTTATCGACGGCGTGTGCGCGTATATCGATAACCCCCGCATATCCTTGAGCGAAATGATGAAAATCATTCC
>CAYXTN010000050.1:0-8007 GCA_964468085.1 uncultured Clostridia bacterium
GTATTTATTTTCTTTAACCCTATGCAGTTGTCTGTTTTCGCTTATTGCGAGAGTTGAAACAATTTGTATATAAAGGGCATTAAGCCCCATATATAGCCATTCCGGTGACGATAGCAATGAGGACCCACCTGTTCCCATTCCGAACACAGAAGTTAAGCTCATTATCGCCGATGGTACTTACACACTACGTGTTGGGAGAGTAGGAAGTTGCCGGATTTCAAAAAATAAAGAACACACTACGGTGTGTTCTTTATTTTTTTATTAAAAGTTAATATAATTTGAAATCGAACTGTTTATTAAAATCGTGAAAGCATTTTTTGCAGACCCAATTTTCTTGACCTGTCTTCGGATAAATCGTACAGTAGCCTTCCGCGTCGGCTTCTTTGATTTTTAAGTCCGTAATCTTTTGCCAACAAAATACACAATGCTCGTGGTCACTCGTTTCGGTAGACACGAATTTTTTAAGTCGGAACATTGCTCCGTTTAAATATCCGTCGTAATCTTCGATTCTCCAATCTTGACTTTCTTTTGAAACCATAAGTAAAAGTATCTCCTGTAAAGTTAATCTTCAACGCCTAAATACTTTTCTATTATCAGTCCGCACTGGTGAATTTTGTCGGGACAGGGGCGGCGCTTGTAGTACTCGGGAGTGCGCTCTTCGGGCATAGGGGAATCGTCTTTCGGCATGGAAAGTCCCAAAAGTTCCGCGCAGATAATGGTGCCGTTTTGCGCTTTAAATTCCTCGACCATCTGCCGTACGACCGCATATATGTCCCCGCGACGCTGTAAATCGCCCGCTTTTCCGTGGCTCATTTTCATTCCCGCGACCATTGCCATACCGTTGACTGCGCCGCAGGTTAAGCGCATACGTCCCAAGCCGCCTCCGAAGCCTTCCGCCATTTTCATAGCCGTTTCGGGGTCGAAACCGTACAAATCGGCAAATGCGCCCACGACCGCCTGACAGCAATTGTATCCCTGCAAAAACATTTCTCTCGCCTTGTCTGCTCTCTTGCCCATAAATTACCTTACCTTTAATATATTATACCACTTACGCCGACCTCTATGCAACCTTGACAGTATATAAAATAAGTGCTAAAATAAAGTTATGTTAGACGAAGAGGTAGAAAAAACTCAATCGACCGAGCCTGAAGAGGAGGTCGTCGTTTCGGACGCTCAGCAGCTTGTGGGGGCGGAGGACGAGAACGCTCATTCCGAGTCCGCGGCAGGTGAAGTCGGGTCGTACGGCGATATGCTAATCGAGGGCTTCTCGGTTGAGTCGCACATACAGAAGGTGGTCAAGTACGCCAAAGTTCCCGAAAAGGTGGCGCACTATCTGCTCGCCGCGCTGTATCTGGTGGTCGGCGTGCTGTGCATAGTTATGCCTCATCACATTGAATTTGCTCTGCCCTATATCGTCGGCGGCGGTATGGCGGCGGTGTCGCTCGTCACGTTTGTTTTCGCAATAGTCACAAAGGAATACCGCAGTACGCACACCAACAAGACGGCAATGTCCGTCATTTTGATGGGGCTGAGCGTATTGGTAATTTTGGAACACGAGTGGGCTCACACTTTCATACCTATAATATGGGGTATGCTCGGGCTGTTCGAGGGCGCGCACGCGTTCAACCACGCCCTGTCGCGTATATCGCGAGGTATGCGCCCCGCTTACTACATAATCAAGGGCATTATCGAGGTTGTAGTCGCGTTCCTTTTACTGTACCGCCCCGAGCAGTACGGCGAACTGCACATAATCGTGTTCGGCGTTTCGCTGATAGTAGACGGTATTGCGGTCGTGCCGTTTATCAAGGACTTTGTGACGCGGAGCTAATAGAGTTATGAAAGCTACTAACTGGGACTTAATGAAACTTTCTGCCGCGTTCGACGGCGAGTTCTGCCTGTCCGACTTTACTCCCGAGGAGCTTGACGAGCTTTTGGGGTATATAGGCGACAGCGATTCGGTGGAGGATATCCGCCGCAAGTATTTCGAATTTTACGACGATATCAAGGACAGGACTTTGAATAAACATAAATGGTCAGATTAATCGAGGGGTAATTATGGCGATAGACGAGAATTTTTTTAAGGACGACGGCAATGCGGGCGGCAATTTCGGCATACGCGAGATGGTTGAAAGCAACGGCGGCGAAAAGATTTTGTGGGAAGGCAAGCCCAATAAAAAATCGTACGTTTTGGGGCGCATACTGAGCATGATGCCGGTTGCGCTCATCTGGCTTGCGTTCGACGGGCTGTTTATAGGCATTATAATTACTCAGGTTACTGATTTGCCGACGTTCGTATATTTTATATTCGCGGGGTTCTTCCTCATACATTTAACGCCCGTATGGATATGGATAGCGAGTATTGTCAGCGCGTTCAAGCGGCTTAAAAACACCGAGTACGCGTTTACCGACAAGCGCATTATTATAAAGACGGGCTTTTTTGCCAAGTTCGATACGATATTTTATTCGGATATTGCGGGGATTAATATGCACATCGGCATTATCGACAAAATGTTTAACGTCGGCGATTTGATTATCGTGACCAACGCGGACGCTTCGTATATGGTCGAGGATATCGACAACCCGTACTTCATTCAGGAGCGGTTGCAGAAGATTTCCAACGACATTAAGACGGATATGCAGTATCCAAACGACCTGCGCCCCGAAGAAAACCACGGTTACAATACAGAGTATAAAGGTTAAGCGGCGTGTCGCCGCGGCCAAGTCCTTTAAATGCTTGGTTTTTTAGATTAACTATTCACTACAAAACAAAGCCCGCGGCGAAATCGCCGCGGGTTTTTAATTTCCGTTTAAACTACATAACTACAATGTTGTTCTGCTCGAAGAGTACCTTGTATTCCTTGGGGAAGTTGTCGTCGGTAATGAGCACGTCGATATCCTCGATATGCGCGAAGGTGTAGGGATTAATCTTGCCGATTTTCGAGCTGTCGAGCATCATATATACGTGCCTTGCCTTCTGGAAAACCTGCTTTAAAAGGTCGCTCTCAATCTGGCTGTTGCACGAAAAGCCGTTCTCGGGAGTGAACGCCGTCGCGGAAACTATCGCGAGCTCGAAATTGGTGGACTCGAAATACGCCTTGGCAACGGGGGAGGAGGTGGAAAGATTATCCTTCATAAGCTGTCCGCCGACAACGGTTATATTGATATTCTTTTTCTGCGCAAGCTCCATGGCAACCGCAATGCCGTTGGTGAACACGTTGCAGTTGATATCGGGAATTTCCTTGGAAAGATACATTGCCGTCGTGCCGCCGTCCAAAAAGAGCGAAATGCCCTCGTCGACGAGCGTTGCAGCCTTCTGCGCGATAACGATTTTGGCGTCGGTGTTGATAGTCGTCTTCTTCGTGTACGCTTCGCCCGAAACCTTCTGAACTTCCTTGACCGACATAGCGCCGCCGCGTATACGGATAATGCGACCGTCCTCTTCGAGCTGATACAAATCGCGCCTCAAAGTCATCTGAGATACGGCGGGAAACTCCTTTTCGAGCTGTTCGAGCGTCATCTTGCCGCGCTTGTCTAAAATTTCGGCAATCTCTTCTATTCTTTCGCGTTTCATAAATTAACCTCTTTGTTAAATACTAACACTTTTTATTGCTAACAATGACATTATATTCCCAATTGTTAAATTAGTCAAGGGAATTTTGGGGTAAAATAACATTACAATTATAATTATGTTAATAATTTTCAAAAAATTCTTTGTTTATCAAATAAACGCACACAATATATTATGAGTTGATTTTTGTGCGCGAAAGTTATATAATAAATGTGATTATGCAAAAAGCACGTAAGTTTAAATTGCCTGCGGCGGCTATCGTTGCCATCAGCTTTTTTATTACAATTTGGGTGGGTGCGGCACTGCTTTCTCTGCCCTTTGCAACCAAGAGCGGGCACGTCGATTTTTTAACGTCGCTTTTCACGGCGACCAGCGCAACCTGCGTTACGGGACTGGCTGTCGCGGACACGGCTAGCTATTGGTCGTACTACGGTCAGGCGGTTATTTTAATACTCATTCAAATCGGCGGACTGGGCTTTATCACCATTTTGTCGCTGTTTATGCTGTACGTTAAAAAGCATACCAGCCTTTCGCAGAGAAAGCTCGTTATGCAGTCGGCGGGCAGCGTCGATTTGGTAAGCATTAAGGGGCTTGTCAAAATCATACTTTTAGGCACGCTCATTTTCGAGTCTGCGGGCGCGTTTATTCTTGCTTTCGCGTTCGTGCCCGAGTTCGGTTGGGGCGAGGGTATATGGCAGTCAATCTTTACTTCCGTTTCGGCGTTCTGCAACGCGGGCTTTACCTTGACGGATAAAAAGGGCTATTATTCGCTCGTGCACTTTATGAACTATCCGCACGTAATTTTAACCGTTTCACTGCTGATAATTATCGGCGGCATAGGCTTTTTCGTGTGGGGCGACGTGGTGCACCACGGTATTCATATCAAAAAATATTCCTTCCATTCGAAGGTGGTTTTGTCCACGACGCTCGGACTTATAGTGCTCGGCTGGGCGCTGTTTATGGCGTTCGAGTGGAACAATCCCGACACAATCGGCGACTGGGGCGCGGGCACGAAGGTAATGACTTCGCTGTTTATGGCGGTAACGCCGCGCACGGCGGGGTTCGCCTCGGTAGATTACGCGAATATGTCGGGCGCGGGCAACGCTCTGACTATGGCGCTTATGCTTATAGGCGGCTCGCCCGGTTCGACTGCGGGCGGTATGAAGACGACGACGCTTGCGGTGTTCGTGCTTGCAACCTGGGCGACGGCGAGGAGGGAAAACGAGGTTCACCTTTACAACCGACGTTTCGAAAGCGACGCAAGCCATCAGGCGGGCGCGATAGTCTGTATCTACCTGTTGGTTACGGTAATCAGCACGATAGTTATATGCGCAATCGAAGGCGCGGGCATAAGCGGGGGAATATCCCTCGAGAGCGTTGCGTTCGAAGTCGTTTCGGCGGTAGGCACGGTCGGGCTTTCGCAGAATCTGACGGCGAGTCTGCACGTTGCAAGCAAGTTAATTTTGATACTTTTGATGTTCTTCGGCAGAGTGGGCGGGTTTACGCTCGTGCTCATATTTACGGGCGAAAAGAAGCCCGTTTCACTGTCGAGGGTGGCGGATAAAATAATAGTTGGATAAAAGGAAACGTTATGAGAAAGTCGATTTTGATAATTGGTATGGGCAGGCTCGGCAGCCATCTTGCGGAAAAAATGCAGGACTTGGGGCACGACGTAATGATACTCGACAACAAGGAGGAGCGCATAGCCCGCCTTGCGACCCGCTTTTCCGACGCGCGTATTGCCGAATACACCCACGAGGACGTTTTGGGAGCTCTCGATATTCCGTCGTTCGATATCTGTTTTATTACGGTGGGCGACAATCTCGAAGCTTCGATTCTTACGACAATAACCCTTAAAAAGCTGGGGGCAAAATACGTTGCCGCCCGCGCACGCGACGATTTGCAGTGCGAGATTTTAAAGAAGATAGGCGCGGACGAAATCATTTACGCCGACGGCGAAACCGCCGACAAATTAGCTATCCGTCACAACGCCAACAACATTTTCGACTACGTTGCGCTCACCGACGGTTACGCGATTTTCGAAGTGCCCATAGTAAAGAGCTGGGAGGGCAAGTCGATTATTGAGCTCGACGTGCGTAAAAAATTCAAAATCAACATTATCGCAATCAAGCGCGGCGAACACCTCGACCCGTCGCCCATGCCCGATTTCAGGTTCGAAGAGGGCGACCACATTTTCGTTATAGGAAAGAGCCGCGACGTGTTCAAAATGTCGTCTAAAACGTAATATATAGTATGTTTAAAAAACTCAGAATGGACATAGACGCGGCGAAGCGCAACGACCCCGCCGCGCGCAATAAATTCGAGATATGGCTCACCTATTCGGGGGTGAGAGCATTGGCGCGGCACAGAAGAGCTCATTTCTTTTATAAGATTCATTTCAAGCTTTTGGCGCGCATTATAAGTCAGCGCACCAAGCGCATTACGGGCATAGAAATTCACCCCGCCGCAAAGATTGCCCCCGGAGTATTCATCGACCACGGTCAGGGAGTAGTCATAGGCGAAACGGCGGAAGTGGGCACGGGTACTATTTTGTATCAGGGCTGTACGCTGGGCGGCACGGGCAAGGAAACGGGCAAGCGCCACCCCACGATAGGCGAAAACTGCGTGATATCCGCGGGCGCTAAAATCCTGGGTAACATAACCGTGGGCGACTATGCAAAGGTGGGCGCGGGCGCGGTTGTTCTTCGCGACGTTCCCCCGCACGCGACGGTTGTCGGCGTGCCCGCAAGGATAGTGAGAATAGACGGCAGTAAAGACGGCGTAGACCTTGTTCAGGAAAAGGACGACCCTATGCTCAAAGAGCTGTGCGCACTGCGCGAGAGAATGTTCGTGCTCGAGGAGAAGCTTGGCATAAAATACGAGGTAAAGGACGATGCGGATATACAACACTCTGACAAAGACTAAAGAAGAATTTTCGCCGCTCGAGGCGGGCAAAGTCAAGATGTACGCGTGCGGCATAACCGTATCGGGCGAGGCGCACATAGGTCACGGCTTTCAGGCGCTCATATACGATATCGTGCGCAAGTATCTCGAAAAGAAGGGGTACGAAGTGACTTACGCCCGCAACTATACGGACGTGGACGACAAGATTATCGCGCGTTCCAAAGAGACGGGAATACCCGCGGACAAGTACGCCGAAATGACAATCGAGAAGATTGACAAAGTTATGCGCGAGATGGATATCGACGACCCTACGGTCTGGCTGAAAGCTACCGAGAATATCGGAAACATTATCGACTTTATATCCGCTTTAATCGAAAAGGGGCACGCATATGCCGCGTCCAACGGCGACGTTTACTTTGACGTGACGAGCTTTAAAGGCTACGGCTGTCTTTCGAACAGAAACGTCGAGGACATGCTCGACGGCGTGCGCGTGGAGAACGGCGAAGAGAAGAGAAACCCCGCCGACTTCGCGCTCTGGAAGGCGGCGAAAGAGGGCGAAATCAGTTGGAAGTCCCCTTGGGGCGAGGGCAGACCGGGTTGGCATATCGAGTGCTCGGCAATGAACCGCGCGGCGTTCGGCGAGCAGATAGATATTCACGGCGGCGGGCGCGACCTCATATTCCCGCACCACGAAAACGAGATTGCACAGACCGAAAGCCTGACGGGAAAGCGGTTTGTAAAGTACTGGACTCACAACGGGCTTATCAAGGTCAACGGACAGAAGATGTCCAAGAGTCTGGGTAATTCCTTACTGCTTGAGGACCTTCTGAAAAAGTACACCAACGAGGCGATTAAGTTTGCGCTCTTGCAGACCAACTACCGCAACGATATCAACATAACCGACAACCTTTTCCCCGACGCGGAAAAGCATTTGACGGGCTTTTACCGCACCATATATGCCGTCGAAGCTAAGTTCGGCAAGGGCGGTAAGGGCAATAAGGTAATAGACGAGCGCTTTGACGAGTGTATGGACGACGACTTCAATACCGCGCTTGCGCTGTCCGATTTGTTCGGAGTTTTCAAAAAGGTTGCGGCAAAGCTTGCGGCGGAAGATAGCTCGTGCGCGGACGACATAGCTCAGATTAAAAAGACCTATTCGCTTTTGGGACTGTTCAAAAAGGACGCGGCGGAATACCTTGCCGAGGTTGAAAAGAAGGCGCAGGCAGACGGCGGCGTTCCCGAAGAAGTTAAGGCGCTTGCCGAAAAGCGTTGGCAGGCAAAGAAAGATAAAAACTGGGCGGAGGCGGACAGTTTGCGTTCGCAGATAGACGCGCTCGGTTACACGGTTAAAGACAGTAAAGACGGATACGACATTATAAAGAAATAAGGTGAGAATATGAAAACTTTGACGAGTGAAAGTTTAAGAAAAATGTACCTCGACTTTTTTAAGAGCAAGGGGCACGCGGTCATTGCGTCCGCTTCGCTCATACCCGAAAACGACCCCACGGTGCTGTTCACCACGGCGGGAATGCACC
>CAYXTN010000051.1:0-7463 GCA_964468085.1 uncultured Clostridia bacterium
AATGCGGTTATTAGACAAGCCGTAAAAAACATAACTTATAAAACTTGAGTAAAAGGGGTGTAATTTATGTTTTTCGACGTTGTAGGACTGTTGCTTTCCAAGATTTTCTTCTTCACGGGCGTTGTGCGCCAAAAGGGGACTTTCCCCAAACCGCTCTCACCCGAGGAAGAAAAGAAATACCTTGCCTTAGCCCGCGCGGGCGACAAGAACGCCAAGGATATTCTGGTTAAACACAATATGCGGTTGGTTGCGCACATAGTCAAAAAGTATTCGGGCTCGGCGGAAACGGACGACTTGTTGTCGGTCGGCTCGATAGGGCTCATAAAGGCGATTAATACGTATCAGGACGGCAAGGGCACGCAGCTTGCAACGTACACGGCGCGCTGTATCGAGAACGAAATTTTAATGCTCATCCGTTCGAGCAAAAAGCACAAAAACTGCATTTCCATAAACGACCCCGTAGGCACGGATAAGGACGGAAACGAACTCACCGTTATGGACCTACTCGCCGAAAAGGAGGAGAACGTCTTTTCGCGCGTGGAAAAATCCATACAGAAAGAAAAGTTCGTCGCAATGCTGAAAGGTTTTTTAAATATCCGCGAGTACACCATAATCTGTATGCGTTACGGCTTGGAGGACGGCGTGCCCATGCCCCAGCGCGAGGTGGCGAAAAAGCTGTGTATTTCGCGTTCGTACGTATCGCGAATAGAGAAACGCGCCATAGAGAAAGCAAGGCAGTATCTCAATAAGGAAGATTTTTTCACCGAATAAGCGTAAATATTTGCAAACCGCGCGATTTGTTGCTATACTTATAAAAACAAATTGACAGCACGGGTAGCGACAATGGAAATTTTTGAAGAATTAAAAGAGCGCGGACTTATCGCGCAGGTTACCGACGAAAAGGAAATACGCGAGCTGATAAACGGCGGCGGCGCGCGCTTTTATATAGGCTTCGACCCTACGGCGGACAGTCTGCACGTCGGTCACTTTATGGCTCTTTGCCTAATGAAAAGGTTGCAGATGGCGGGCAACAAACCCGTCGTTTTAATCGGCGGCGGCACGGGCTACGTCGGCGACCCCTCGGGCAGAACGGATATGCGTTCTATGCTCACACCCGAGCTTATCGAACACAACTGCGCGTGCTTCAAAAAGCAGATGGAGCGGTTTATCGAGTTCGGCGAGGATAAGGCGATAATGGTCAACAACGCCGACTGGCTGTTAAAGCTCAACTATATCGAGCTTCTGCGCGAAGTGGGCGCGTGCTTCTCGGTCAACAATATGCTGCGCGCCGAGTGCTACAAGCAGCGTATGGAAAAGGGGCTTTCTTTCCTCGAATTTAACTATATGATTATGCAGTCGTACGACTTTTACCACTTGCACGAGGCGTACGGTTGCAATATGCAGTTCGGCGGCGACGACCAGTGGAGCAATATGCTCGGCGGTACGGAGCTTATCCGCAAGAAGACGGGCAAGGACGCGTACGCTATGACAATAACCCTGCTTTTGAACAGCGAGGGCAAGAAGATGGGCAAGACGGCAAAGGGCGCCGTGTGGCTGGACGAAAACAAGACTTCGCCCTACGAGTTCTACCAGTACTGGCGCAACGTCGACGACGCGGACGTTATGAAGTGCATTAAGATGCTCACTTTCATTTCTATGGACGAAATCCGCGAAATGGAAAAGTGGGAGGATAGCCGCATAAACGAGAAGAAGGAAATTCTCGCGTTCGAGCTTACCAAACTCGTGCACGGCGAAGAGAAGGCGAAGACCGCAATGGCTCAGGCAAAGGCGGCGTTCGGCGGCTCTACCGAAAACCTTCCGCAAAAGGATATCAAGGTCGAAACGGCTACGATTATTCCCGTACTTGTTGCGGCGGGAATATGCGCAAGTAACGGCGAGGCGCGCAGGCTCATTCAGCAGGGCGGCGTAACCTTAAACGAAACCAAGGTCATAGATATCAACGCGCCCGTAAACAGCGGCGATATTATCCACAAGGGCAAAAAGGTTCACGTCAAGATTAACTTATTGTAATATGATTGAAAAGTATCTGTCGGTCGCGGGTGAAACCGTGACCGAAAAAATTATAGAAAAGTCGCGCTTTATCACGGTTAGCCGCCATATATGCGGCGACGAAGAGGCGAAAGCCTTTATTGCGGAGGTCAGCAAAAAGCACGCCGACGCAACGCATAACTGCTACGCGTACGTTAGCGACAACCTCGGCAATACCCTGCGCTTTTCGGACGACGGCGAGCCTCAGGGTACGGCGGGTATGCCTATGCTGGAGGTTTTAAAGGCGAACGGTCTTTGCGAAACGGCGGTTGTCGTGACGAGATATTTCGGCGGGATAAAGCTGGGCGCGGGCGGACTTGTGCGCGCGTATTCGGGGTGCGTTGCCGAAAATATCGCGGCGGCAAAAAAGGTTATTTTCGAAACGTGCGCGGAGAGCGGGTACAGTGTGGATTATCCCGAAGTCGACGCGGCTCTGCGGTTTTTCAATAAAGAGGACTGCAACGTTTTATCGACCGATTACGCCGACAAAGTGACTTTTACGGTCGCGGTACGGCGGGAGCGGGAGGCGGAGTTCAACGCGGCGCTCAACAATTTTTTAAACGGAAGAGTGACGATAGAAAAAAAGCGGGAATACTTTTTCCCGTTTGAAATTTAATAAAGTATAGCCCGCCGAAAATTATTCGGCGGGCTAAATTTGTTATTCTAAGTCTATGTGTTTACTATATACAACATAATGCGGTCGTGATTCTTTTTGTTCGTCGGTTTCATTGTCTTCTTCGGCTTCAAAAAAGCGGTATTGCTCGTGTTCGTCGTCATAATGCGAGTAGCTATTCTGTATGAAAGCTTCTATCGTAATATCGTTATCCAAAGTGATTGTCAAATCTTTTAATGGTGACAATTTGATAGCAAGAACTTTGCCGCCCTCGATTTCCGATTTGAATTTGTCAAGGTTGAACCACTCGTCGTTGTTCTCGTTACATTCACCGTCCCAAGACTGATAATCAAGCGTTGTAACAAGAATATCGTCATTTTTTACAATTCTTGTAAGACATTGCGAATGTATAGCATATTGCTCGAAATTAAACAACATCATTTCGCAGGCAAGATGAACGCCGGTCAATTTTAAACCAATGATTTTTGTAATTATACTTTCAAATTCTGAATTATTCATATTTTTTTAATATCCCATTTCGGTCAGTTCTTCGCAAATGCGTTTATAAAATGCGTAAATCTTTTCTTTTTTCTTTTTGCTTGCCGCAAAGCCGACAATCTGCAAGTGGGAAATCGAGCCGTCGGGAAACTCGCCCCTGTAATTTCCGAACTCGGACGACGTTGCGGAAACAAGTCCGTCCGACTTTTCTTTTTCCCAATGCTTGGAAAACATAAGTGGGATACCCATGATAAAGTCGTCGCGGCTCTTTTCCAAATTTGCCGAATAGCTTTGGCAGTAAACTTTATCGGAAAAGTTAATCGGCGCAATGTCTTCGTCTGGAATGGCTTTAAGTTGTTCGCATACTTTGAGGGAATCAGGCTTTTTATCGCCGAAAATTTTATACGCGGTATTCATCCAGAGCGCAATGAATTTTTTGAAAAGCTTGGGCATACGCAGTATCTTGGTAGCGATTTGCGAGCCTTTATGCGGTGTGCACAGAGTAGTGAGGGAAGCAACGCGGTCGGACATACCAAGCTGCTCAATCATATATTTGCTGTCAAGTCCGCCCTTGGAATGAGCAATAATGTTTATTTTGTCAGCATTTTCCTTTTCGAGAATTTCTTCGACGTGTTTTTTCAGTTGTTCCGCGTTATTTTCAATCGTTCCGAAGCCGTCGGTTTTGGCGGTAAAAACCTTGTAACCCTCGGCTTTAAGCATTTTTTCTATGCGTCCGAAAGCTCTTAAATATTTAAAATCTTTAATAACTATTCCGTGCACGAGAATAAAAGGATAGCGGCTCTCCATAACGTACCTTAAATTATGTAAAAAAATAAATCCGAACCTTACGGAAAGCCCGTGACAGGTTCGGATTTGATTGTTGGTGCGGACGAAGGGACTTGAACCCCCATGGTTGCCCACAGGAACCTGAAACCTGCGCGTCTGCCAATTTCGCCACGTCCGCTTGAAATCTTTGAAAATATAACATATCCGAAAAGCAATGTCAAGCGAAATCGCATAGCTTATGTTCACGGAATTTATAAACAAGGTTACTGTTGTTAAAAACTTTCACCCTTTAATTGTATTTAACATTTTGCGGCTTACCGCTCAAATTTTTTCAACAGATTGACTTAAAATTGCATAATTTGGTATAATATGGAACGATAAATAATATGTTTAACATTTTAAAGACAATTGTTGACAGGAGTAAGAAAAATGGAATTTGAATACGGAACTGTAGACAGCGTAGAAAAGCTTGCCGCCGAGTTGAAGCGGGTAAAAGCGGCTCAGGAAATCTACGCTAAGTTTACGCAGGAGCAGGTGGACAAAATCTTCCTTGCGTGCGCAAGCGCGGCAAACAAAGCGCGCATATCCCTTGCCAAACAAGCGGTCGAAGAGACGGGTATGGGTATCGTCGAAGACAAGGTCATCAAAAACCATTACGCTTCCGAATATATCTACAACCAGTACAAAAACGTTAAGACGTGCGGCGTAATCGAGGAAGACAAGGCGTACGGCGTAACCAAAATCGCCGAGCCTATCGGCATAATCGGCGCGGTTATTCCCACGACCAACCCCACAAGTACGGCTATATTCAAAACTCTGTTGTGCTTAAAGACGCGCAACGGCTGTATCATAAGTCCTCACCCCAGAGCTAAAAACTCGACGATAGCGGCGGCGAAAGTCGTTTACGAAGCGGCGGTCAAGGCGGGCGCCCCCGAGGGCATCATAAGCTGGATAGACGTTCCGTCGTTGGAGCTTACAAATCTTTTAATGACGAGCGTCGATACCATACTTGCAACTGGCGGTCCCGGTATGGTTCGCGCGGCGTATTCGAGCGGCAAACCCGCCCTCGGCGTAGGCGCGGGCAACACCCCCGCAATAATCGACGAGAGCGCGGATATCGTGCTTGCGGTCAGCTCGGTTATCCACTCAAAAACGTTCGATAACGGCATGATATGCGCCAGCGAACAGTCGGTAATCGTTGCTGAAAAGATATACAAACAGGTTAAAAAAGAGTTCGCCGACAGAGGCTGCTATTTCTTGAAAGGCGAGGAGCTCGACAAGGTAAGAAAGACCATAATCATTAACGGCGCGCTGAACGCAAAAATCGTCGGTCAGAGCGCGTACAAAATCGCGGCTTTGGCGGGCGTAAAAGTGCCCGAGAACGCCAAAATTTTAATAGGCGAAGTCGAGAGCGTGGAGATGTCCGAAGAGTTCGCTCACGAAAAGCTTTCGCCCGTGCTTGCAATGTACAAGGCGAAGAGCTTCGGGGACGCGATAGCCAAAGCCGAAAGGCTGATAGCCGACGGCGGCTACGGACACACTTCGTCAATTTATATCGACGTTATAACCAACGCGGAAAAGCTGGATACCTTCCGCAAGGCAATGAAGACCTGCCGTATTCTCGTAAACACTCCGTCGTCGCAGGGCGGTATAGGCGATTTGTACAACTTCAAGCTTGCGCCGTCGCTTACCTTGGGTTGCGGCTCGTGGGGCGGCAACTCGACGAGTGAAAACGTAAGCGTCAAGCACCTTTTGAACATTAAGACGGTAGCGGAAAGGAGAGAGAATATGTTGTGGTTCAGAGCGCCCGAAAAAGTATATTTGAAGAGAGGCTGTCTGCCCGTAGCGTTGGACGAACTCAAAAACGTAATGGGCAAAAAGCGCGCGTTCGTCGTAACGGATAACTTCCTTTACAAGAACGGCTTTACCAAGTGCATAACCGACAAGCTCGACGAAATGGGCATTTCGCACGCGACCTTCTACAACGTAGAGCCCGACCCCACGCTTGCGTGCGCCAAGGCGGGCGCGGAGCTTATGAAGTCGTTCGAGCCCGACACGATTATCGCGCTCGGCGGCGGCTCGGCAATGGACGCGGCTAAAATTATGTGGGTTCTCTACGAGCACCCCGACGCCGACTTCAAGGAAATGGCAATGTGCTTTGTCGATATCAGAAAGCGTATTTACACCTTCCCCAAGATGGGTGAGAAAGCTTACTTTATCGCAATACCCACTTCGGCGGGCACGGGCTCGGAAGTAACGCCTTTCGCGGTCATCACCGACGAGCAGAGCGGCATTAAATATCCTCTTGCGGACTACGAGCTGTTGCCCGATATGGCGATAATCGATACCGACTTGCATATGAGCGCGCCCAAGAGCCTGACGGCGGCTTCGGGTATAGACGCGGTAACGCACGCGCTCGAGGCAATCGCTTCGATGCTTGCAACCGACTACACGGACGGACTTGCAAAGCAGGCTTTAAAGGTGATTTTCGAATATCTGCCCAAAGCTTACGAAAACGGACAGAACGACTATATCGCGCGTGAAAAGATGGCGAACGCGGCAACTATGGCGGGTATGGCGTTTGCGAACGCGTTCCTCGGCGTGTGCCACTCGATGGCGCACAAGCTGGGCGCATTCCATCACCTGCCGCACGGCGTTGCCAACGCGCTTATGATTGACCACGTACTGCGCTTCAACGCGGCGGAGGTGCCTACCAAGATGGGTACGTTCCCTCAGTACGACCACCCCAAGACGTTGAGAAAGTACGCCGAAGTCGCCGAATACCTCGGCATAGAGGGCAAGGACGACAAGGAAAAGCTCGAAAACCTTATCAAGGCTATCGACGAATTGAAGGAAAAGGTCGGCATCAAGGCAACCATCAAAGAATACGGAGTGGACGAGAAGAACTTCCTGGACCGCCTCGACGAAATGGTCGAGCAGGCGTTCGACGACCAGTGCACGGGCGCAAATCCCCGCTATCCGTTGATGAGCGAAATCAAAGATATGTACCTTAAAGCGTACTACGGCAAATAATAAGGAGGGAGAAAATTATGGCGGCAAAGCAATTTGTAAAGGAACATCTGGGCAAGGAGCTGTTTAAAACGGAGGCGGGCTTCGTCAAAGTGTTCGGCGATACTTACACCAAGGCGGGTATTTTGAACGAGGCGTTAAATCAGGCGCGCGTTGAAGAAACCGACCTGAATATCCCCAAGATAAAGTCGATAGAGGTCGTCGACGGCAAGTGGTCGATAGTAATGGACTATATCGAGGGCGAAACGCTTTCCGAGCTTATGAGAAAGCACCCCGAAAAGGAGGACGAATACCTCGAGCTTTTCGTCGGCTTGCAGAGGTCGGTTTTATCCAAGCGCGTGCCCATGCTCAATAAATTAAAGGACAAAATGCAGGGCAGAATAAGCGAGGCTAAGCTCGACGCGACCACAAGATACGACTTGCATACGCGCCTCGATTCGCTGCCCAAGCACTACAATCTGTGCCACGGCGATTTCCACCCGAGCAA
>CAYXTN010000052.1:0-7227 GCA_964468085.1 uncultured Clostridia bacterium
GGCAATCTGCGGCTTGTTCATAGAATAAACGTGTACCGCCTTTACGCCGTTTGCGTACAAATCGATAATCTGTTCGCACGCGTAAATTATGCCCGCCTGAGCCATTGCCTCGGGCTGGTCGCCGAACCTGTCCAAAATGCGCTTAAAACGCGTGGGCAGAGAGCCGCCCGAAAGCGAAACAATACGCTTAATCTGCTTTGCGTTGGTGACGGGCATAATGCCCGCGATTACGGGCACGTAGATACCCGCCTCACGAACCTTTGAAAGAAAGCTGTAATAGACGTCGTTGTCGAAGAACATCTGCGTGGTCAAAAAGTCGCAACCCGCGTCCACCTTCTTCTTTAAGTTTTCGATATCCGAAAACAGAGTCGGAGATTCGGGGTGACCCTCGGGATAGCACGCGCCGCCCACGCAAAAACCGCCCGCCGCCTTGATTTCGGTCACAAGCTCGCTTGCGTACTTGTAGTCGAGATTGCCCGCAAAGCCCTCGGGCAAGTCGCCACGCAGAGCGAGCACGTTTTCAATACCATCCTCTTTCAAGCGGGCAAGCTTTGCCTTGACCTCTTCTCTGTTCGACGAAATGCAGGATAAATGCGCGAGCGCGGTCACGCCGAACTCTTCTTTAATGTGTTTGGTTACGGCGACGGTGTAGTCGCTCGTGCCGCCGCCCGCGCCGTAGGTTACGCTCATAAAGTCGGGCGAGAGCGCGGCGATTTTATCGACTGCGGCCTGCACCGCCTCGAACTTATCGCTCGTCTTGGGCGGGAACACCTCGAAGGACAGTACCGCCTTTTTGCCGTTTAAAATTTCCGTGATTTTCATATAAATTATTTTATCACACAAAAAAGGGGAAAGCAAATACTTTCCCCTTTTAATTTACAGAGCTTGTTTTAGACAGGCGTTGCAACAATGACTATTTTGGCAATTCTTATTTTAGCGCTTTCGGTACTTGTATAAGTACCTGCATTCAAATTCCATGTAAGCGCCTTGCACGCAGCGCCTATTCCCGTTGTTTGCTTTACGCCGTCTATAGTTATATCTCTTGTGGCTTCGTTACTCGACGAACCTGCATATATCGTAACGGTGTAAGTATACCCTTCGGCAAGTTCAAGCTTTAAGGCGTTAGTGTTGTCGACCTGAATGTGTCCTTCAGCACTCGCCGAAGAGCCGTTGCTTTCTACCAAAGTTCCGCCGTTCTTCTCTGTTCCGCTTACAAGTAGAGTAACCTTAGCAACGTTGCTACCGCCGTTTTTAACCTCCAAAAGCACCGTGTTTGCAGTTTTTGCGCCGACTACATTTGCAGAATCGGTAAGCGCACCGCTAGGCGTAGGGCCGGGATTTTCCGTGCCCGTACCGCTTCCACTGCCGCCGCCCGCGCCGCCGAGCGTCACGTCGCCGCCGTGCTTCTGAACGCCCGCAAGCTGAGGAACGTAAGTCTTGGTTTCCTCGGCGGTGAACATTACTGTTACGTCGCTCTTGCCGTCTTTGTAGTAGAAATAAGTACTGCCGATATCGAAAGCGGGAGCAAACTTATTGCTGTTTTGAACCTCCGTGCTACGGTCGGTAACGATTTTCAGGTTCGAGTTACTTGCAGGCTGTTTGCTGCTAAACACACATCCTAAAACCTTGGCAGCCGCACCGCTTTCAAGCAGTATGGGGTTATTTGCGTTATTAAAGTAACAGTTTTCGATAAACGCATACGCATTACTGCGAAGCGACATATTCTGTCCCGTAGAACCGTTGTAGTAGTTGTTATACATATGCATATTCGCCTGTCTGCCGAGAGGCATACGCGAATTACATTTGTTGTATGCGTTGTGGTGGAAGGTCACGTTTGCGGTAGACTGCGAATCGCTACCGCCTATAAGTCCGGTTTTATGCGTACCGTTGTAAACGTTATAAGAAAGAGTGATATTTTTCAGTCCCTTAAAGTCGGTCGAGCCGTCGCCGTCGTGTTTATCCTGCTCTTTACAAACGTCCCAATAGTTGTTACCCTCTTCGAAAATATTGTGATGAACCCAAATATTGCCGCTTTTAAACTCAGCAAGATTAGCGGCACCCGTTTCACTGCCCTCAAACGAGCACGCGTCCTCGGTGTAGTCCTCGAAAGTAATGTTTCTGACTTCAATCGAACTGCTGTTTTTAAAGGTCATCCCCCACTGGAATATCTTTGCGTCCTCGCCTATACCCTCAACCGTTACGTTTTTAACGCCCGATATTGAGCAGTCGTTCCACGCACTGTCGAACTCCTGCTTTTCCGCGTCCCACTTAATCTTACTCGAAAGATTTTGAAGTTCCGCATAAACCGACGTGTCGAGTTCATTTCTGTTATCGTCTAACAGCGTTTTTTGCGTTATATCCGCATTGTATTTCTTATCTTTTATACCTGTGGTAAGGTTATACGCCGTAGCCAAACTTGTACCATTTTTATCTTTTATCGCGCTAGGCAACAGGTTATTTGAACTATCCGTATTGTCGGAGGTTTTGGTATAAGTGACGTTACCTTCCTTCCACGTAGCCGCGCCGACGGTGCCGACAACGCGCACGATAAGCGGTTTGGTAGTACCTGCATTTTTAAGAATATTGACTATACCCGTCTGACCGTTTGCCGTAACCGTATTTTTGTTCGCCTCGTTTACATAGACGATAACCGCGTTATCCTTGGGCGTGCCGTCGTCCTTGTACGCGCCCACGCCGTCCGACTTGCCGAAATGCGCGTAACCCGAACGGTCGTAAGAGTGGATAGTCATGTCCGAAGCGGTAAGCACCTCTTTGGTAGAAGTGGTTATTTTAAAGTCGTAAACCGCGCCGCCCTTTAAACCTACGAGGTCAACCCTCGCGGTCGTGGAGTCAAGCTGACGGACGAGGAAATTCTTGTCGTTACCCGTAAGCGCGGTGTAGGAGTTTGCCGTACTGAGCTTATATTCCACCGTCGCATTCGCGGCGTTCGTATCCGCCCACTCGAAAGCGGCGCACTCGTTGCCCGCATAAGAATAACTGATTTTCGCGTCGACTACGGGCTGGGAAGCCGCCTCGACCGTAACCGTGCAGGTCTTGGTGAAATTGCCGTCGTCCGTCTTGACCGTTACGGTTGCGGTACCCGCCGATACCGCCGTAACCAAGCCGTTATTATCTACCGTCGCAACCGCGGTGTTGCCCGACTGCCAGATAACCGCTCTGTTCGACGCATCGGCAGGCTTGACGGTTGCCGTGAGCTGTACCGTCTGGTTAACCTTTATGCTTGCGCTCGTCTTATCGAGCTCGACGCCCGTGACTCTGACGGTTGTGGGAGTGGTCGGGTTTACGGTAATCGCGCAGGTTGCGGTCTTATTGCCGTCCTGCGTTGTGACCGTTATCGTCGCCGTGCCCGCCTTGTGTGCGGTTACAACGCCGCCGGCTACCGAAGCGACGGTCGGGTCGCTCGACGACCAGGAAACGCTTTTATTATCCGCATCGGAAGGGGTAATCGTAGGAATAAGCGTTACGTTTTCACCCACAGAAAGCGTCTTGGAAGTAAGGCTTAAACTTACGCTTACAACCTTGACGGGTGCGGGCGGCTCTTCGGTTACGTTCACCGTGCAGGTGTCCGTTTTGTTGCCGCTTACCGTCGTTACCGTAATGGTTGCCGTACCCACGGCATGCGCCGTAACCTTACCGCTTTGGTCTACCGTTGCGACGGCGTCGTCGCTCGACTTCCACGTTACCGATTTTGTCGTCGCGCCGGTGGGCGCTACCGTTGCAATCAGCGTTTCGCTGTCGCCCGTTTTAAGATTTAAAGTATCCTTATTTAATTCTACGCCCGTAACGGCTACCGTAACGTCGCCCTGCTCCTGACGTTCGCCATCGCCGTCACCGCCGCCGATTAAGTTACAGGCAGACATTGAAACCGTGCCGAACGTGAGCGAGCACGCAAGCAACATTGCAATCAAAGCTTTCTTTTTCATTTTTACCCCTTCCGAAAAAAAGTTAAAATCACTTTAATATATTAATAAATATATTACCAAAAATATAACACTAAGCCACCGAAATTGTCAAGCGAATAACAAAAATTAGAAAACCGACGTTTTTTGTGACAAAAAACGTCGGTTACCCCCGTAATATGCCTCAACGAACGGGTTTTTCATATCTCGATAAGGTAGCCCTTTTCGCGAAGTGCCTTCTCGATTTCGTCGAGTGTTTGCTCGTTTTCCCCCGAAACGGTGTGGTAATGATAGCCGTCGGTAACGCTCATCAAGGGCTTGGACGCGCCCGAAACCAGCGAGCGGTACAGCTCCTCGGCGTGGCGCAAAGATGAAAGCTCGAGCCTTGCGGAAATCTTTCCGTATACGCGATGATTGACCGTAATGTCCTCCACCTTGCCCCCGCGCGAGATAATAATTTCGCTCTCGTCCACGAGCTCGGACAAGGTGTGACGGCACTTGAAAACGCGCTCGGCACGCAAACCCGAGCCTAACACGTAGCCGCGGTTAGTGGATATAACGCCGTAGCCCTGAGCCCTTAAAATGGCGATATCCTGCACTATAACCTGCCTCGACACCGAGTATTTTTCGCTTAAGAAATTGGCGGCGACGGGGTTTTGACTGTTGCCTATAAGCGACAGAATTTCCGCCCGCCTTTCGTGCGCTTTCATTATACTTCCTCTTCGGGGCGCAGTTCTTTTAAAGACAAATCGAGTATGGGTGCGGAGTGCGTGAGCGCGCCCGACGAAACGAAGTCCACGCCCGTTTCCTTAACGCGCGCAACGTTTTCGAGCGTGACGTTTCCGCTGCACTCGGTGAGCGCTCTGCCGCCTATCATCTCGACCGCCTTTTTCATGTCCGCAACCGACATATTGTCGAGCATAATAATGTCCGCGCCCGCCTCCAGCGCCTCTTTGCACATATCGAGGTTTTCCACCTCGACCTCGATTTTGCGGACGAACGGCGCGTACGCCCTCGCCATCTCGACAGCCTTTTTAACTCCGCCCGCCGCGCCGATATGGTTATCCTTTAAAAGCACGCCGTCGGAAAGGTTGTATCTATGGTTGTTGCCGCCGCCGCAGCGGACCGCGTACTTTTCGAATACGCGCATATTGGGCGTGGTCTTGCGGGTATCCAAAAGCTTGGTCTTAGAGCCCTCCAAAAGCTTAGCAACACTGCGCGTGTAGGTCGCAATGCCGCTCATACGCTGTAAGAAGTTGAGGGCTACGCGCTCGCCCGACAAAAGAACGCGGATATCGCCCGAAACCATTGCTATGCGCTGACCCTTTTTAACCGCGTCGCCGTCCTTGACGAAAATTTCGATAATGGTGTGTTCGTCCAAAAGCTTGAACACCCTCTCGAAAACGTTGAGTCCGCAGATTACGCCGTCCTGCTTGCAGATAAGCTTTACCCGTCCGCGCTTGTACTCGGGCATAACGGAATTGGTGGTGACGTCCTCGTTGCCGATATCCTCCTCCAACGCCTGCTTGATAAGTCTGTCCATTATAAGTTTTTCGGTCAAATCGTTCATTTTCTTATCTCCTATTGAAAAGTAAATTCGGGTCGCCGCCCGCCTCCGCGGTCTCCACCGCCTTGCGCAAATCTTTCTTTAATCCGTTCAGTTCGTGTTTATAGCCGCCGTACTCTCTTTCGGGCTTTAAGCAGTCGGACTTTTCAAGCGGGCTGTAATTTTTCGCTATGTCCAAAGCCGCCCGCTTTGCAAACAAAAGACTTTCCAAAAGCGAGTTGGAAGCAAGCCTGTTTTTGCCGTGAACGCCGTTGCACGACGTCTCGCCTACGGCATATAGCCTCGGCAAAGTGGTCGCGCCGTTCAAGTCGATATGAATACCGCCCATAAAATAATGTATGGCGGGCACTACGGGCACGGGCTGAGTAAATACGTCGTACCCCTCTTCCGCGCACTTCTTTACAATCTGCGGGAAGTGGCTTGCAAGCTCCTCTTTCGGAACGGGGCGCATGTCCAGCCACACGAAATCCGTGCCGTCCTTTTCCATCTGCGCAAGCACCGCGTTCTTGACGACGTCGCGCGGCTGTAATTCGTCGGTGAACCGCTGAAAGTTTTTATCGAGCAAAACCGCACCCTCGCCGCGTACCGACTCGGAAATGAGGAATTTTCTGCCTTTCTTTTTAGAATAGAGCACCGTGGGGTGTATCTGAATGTAGTTTATGTGGTCGACCTTAACGCCCCGCCTTAGACAGATTGCCACGGCGTCGCCCGAAACGACGTCGAAGTTGGTGGTGTTGCCGAACGCGCCGCCCACGCCGCCCGTCGCAAACACGGTATAGTCGGCGTAAACCGCTTTGGTCGCCTTACCCTTGATATCGTGACAAACTATGCCTGCGCACTTATCCTTGCCCTCTATTATATCCAGCATAACATGGTACGGCTCGATTTGCACGTTGGGAAGCTTTGAAACCTTTCTCATAAGCTTGCCCGTAATTTCCTTGCCCGTGCAGTCCTCGTGAAAGAGTATGCGCGGCGAGCTGTGTCCGCCCTCGCGGGTGAACGCGTACGAGCCGTCCTGATTTTTGCGGAACTTGACCCCGCACTTTACAAGGTCGGCAATTACCTCCTGCGAGCCCTTTATCATACACTCCACCGCGGCGGGATTGTTTTCGAAATGTCCCGCGCGCATAGTGTCTTCATAATATTCGTCGTAATCGTAGTCGCCGCGCAGCATACAGATGCCGCCCTGAGCAAGATAGCTGTCGCTTTGCCGAGGGCTCTTTTTACAGATTATAAGCACCGATTTATCGCGCGGCAGATTGAGCGCGCAGTTCAAACCCGCAACGCCAGCACCGACTATGACGATATCGTATTTTTCTTTCAGTTCAGCCATAAGTGAGAAAAGTATACAGTAAAAGTTTACACCTGTCAAGTCTACTGTAAACCTTTTAGATAAAAAGTTGGTAATTTTTGTCTTCGACAGTATAAGTCAAAATTTTGCGTGATTTATTTTCGGGCGGAATAATATGATAGCGTGTAAGGAGATGGAACAATGAAAGCAAGTGAAATTTATTGCACGAAAATTGCGAGCAAGGACAAGAAAAAGAACGGCTATATTTTGGCAATTTGCTGCGTTAAAGATATGATTGAGGGCTATATATGCTGCGACGAACGCGAAAACGAGTTCTTTGCCGAGAGCGCGGGCGTTAAATTTTCAAATAATTCCGCCACCTATTCGGTGACGGGCAAAGAGAACAAAAAAGGGTATCGGTTAAAGCTGGGCGTACCCCTCTATTCGGA
>CAYXTN010000053.1:0-6950 GCA_964468085.1 uncultured Clostridia bacterium
GTTTTTGCAGATATACCTCGCCATATACGCCGCCGAACGGTCGACCTTGGTGGGGTCTTTGCCCGAGAAAGCGCCGCCGCCGTGCGCACACGCACCGCCGTAGGTGTCCACTATAATCTTTCTGCCCGTAAGCCCGCTGTCGCCCTCGGGTCCGCCGATTAAGAACCTGCCCGTGGGGTTGACGAATATGCGCGTATCACCGTCCAGAAGGTTGGACGGAACGATATATTTAATGACGTTTTCGATTACGTCCGCGCGTAAAACTTCCTGCGAAACGCTTTCGTCGTGCTGGGTGGAAACGACGACCGCGTCAACGCGCTTGGGGGTATCGCCGTCGTACTCGACTGTGACCTGAGTCTTTCCGTCGGGGCGGAGGTAGGGCAAAAGCCCGCTCTTTCTCGCCTCGGTCAGCCTTTTGGCAAGCTTGTGGGAAAGCATTAACGGAAGGGGCATAAGCTCCTCGGTCTCACTGCACGCATACCCGAACATCATTCCCTGGTCGCCCGCGCCGAGCTCGTCCGCGGCGTCCTTTTCGCCGCTTCTTCTTTCAAGCGAGCTATCAACGCCTTGCGCAATGTCGGGGCTCTGACCGTGCACCGCAACGGTAATTTTAACCTTTTCGTAAGCAAACGAGCCGAACGTGTAGCCTATCTTTTTAATGGTTTCGCGCGCGATTTTCTCGTAGTCGGCGGTGGCGGCAGAGGTAACTTCGCCCATTATCAGAAGTCCGTCGTAAGCCGCACAGCACTCGACGGCGCAGCGGGCAAGGGGGTCTTGAGCTAAAATCGCGTCGACGCACGCGTCGGATACCGCGTCGCACAGTTTGTCGGGGTGACCTTCGGTCACGCTCTCGCTGGTAAAAAACTTCTTCATAACGTTATCCTCTATGTAAAATAGTAGCCCGTTCGTTAACCGAACGGGCTGATAATTTCTTATTACTACCCATCGGTACGGTCTTAGCACCTTGCAAAGCAGGTTGCTGTGTGGTCGCAGAGCCGTTCTCTCGCACACTCTCTATAGGTTATGCAAATATTATATATTCATATTTTTCCATTGTCAATTAAATTATAGCGGTTTACAAGCCGTATTTTATATGTTACAATTTAAATGTATGAAATGCTCGCTCTGTCCCGTGTCCTGCGGCGCAGACCGCGAAGAAAATGCGGGGCGTTGCGGGGTTGGCGGAATAAAAATCGCAAAATACTATCTTCACCCGTTCGAAGAGCCCGTTATCTCTTTTAAAAACGGAAGCGGCTGCGTGTTCTTCTGCGGCTGTTCGCTACGTTGCGTATTTTGCCAAAACTGGGAACTTTCGCGCAACGAGCGCGGCAAGGAAATTTCGCCGAAAGAGCTCGCGCGCATTTTCAAAGAGCTGGAAGAGCGGGGCGCGGACAATATTAATCTGGTCACGCCCACGCACTACGTGGACAGAATTGCCGAGGCGTTTGCGCTCTACCGACCTAAAATTCCCGTGGTGTACAATACTCACGGCTACGAAAAGCTTTCGACTCTGGAAATTGCCGACACGTTCACGGATATCTATCTGCCCGATTTAAAGTTTATCGACCCCTTTTTGGCGGAGCGGTACACGGGGCGCGCGGACTATCCTGACTTTGCTCTGCCAGCGGTGGAGTTTATGGCTAAAAAGCGCAAAAAGCTCTCGGACGACGGCAAACTGCTTTCGGGCTGTATAGTGCGGCACTTGATGTTGCCGCTCGCCTCGTACGACAGCGTAAAGGTCGTAGAGTTCGTCGCGGGACTTTCAAAAGATACGTACTTTTCGCTAATGCGGCAGTACACGCCTTTCGGTGAGGCGGACAAGTTCCCCGAGCTTAAGCGCAAAATCACCGAGAGGGAGTACGACAAGGTTTTGAACCGCGTGCGCGAGCTGGGCTTAACAAACGTGTTTTTGCAGGATAGTGAGAGCGCGGAAACCTCTTTCATACCCAAGTGGGACTACTAAAATGCTTGTAACTTTTTCCTCCGTCGGCTTCGGCTACGGCGACAACTTAATATTCGAGGGCGTCGCCTTTGCTGTAAACGAGGGGGAGCGCGTGGGGCTTGTCGGCGACAACGGCGCGGGCAAGACTACGCTCATAAAGCTTATGCTCGGACAGCTTTTGCCGGATTGCGGCGAAGTCATAAAAAAGAACGGCGTGCGCATAGGCTATCTCGAACAGAACGGCGGCTACGAGAGCGGCAACACCGTTTATGTCGAAATGCGCGCGGTTTTCAAAGAGGAAATTTCCGCCGTCGAAAGACTGTCAGCTTTGAACGCCGAGCTTGCAAACTGCGAGTACGGCGGCAGAGAGTATAAGGTGCTGTCGGCGAAAATCGAGGCGCTCGAAAAATTCGTCGCCTCGCGCGACTGCTATAACGTAGACGTCAAAATCAAGACCGTATTAAACGGTATGGGGTTCGAAAACTTTTACGACAGAGTTATCGACACTATGTCGGGCGGTGAAAAGACGAGGTTGCGCCTCGCGCGGTTGTTGCTCGAAAGTCCCGACCTTCTGGTTCTGGACGAGCCTACCAACCACCTCGACGTGAAAACGCTGTACTGGCTGGAAGATTATCTGTCCGCGTTCAGGGGCGCGGTGTTCGTAGTTTCGCACGACAGATATTTTCTCGACCGCACGGTGACCAAGATAATAGAAATCGAAAACAAGCGGCTGAGCGCGTACTCGGGCAATTACAGCAAGTACAAAATTTTAAAAGCCGAGAGGTACGAGCGCGCCTTAAAGGAGTACGAAAAGCAGCAGGAAGAGATAAAGAAACTGCAAACGTACGTCGATAAAAATATCGTGCGCGCAACCACGGCAAAGAGCGCGCAGTCGCGAGTCAAACAGCTTGAAAGAATGGACGTTCTGGAAAAGCCGTACCTGCCGCCCAGACCGCCCAAGTTTAATTTTACCTATTCTCAACAGCCCGCGAAAGAGGTGCTGACAATTAATAACTTAAACCTCGAAATAGGCGGTAAATCGCTGATAGTAGGGGGGCAATTGCAGGTTTTGCGCGGCGAAAAGGTGGCAATTCTCGGCGAAAACGGCGCGGGTAAGTCCACTCTTTTGCACGCGGTAGTCGGCGGCGGCAATCCCGCGATAACGCTCGGCAGGTACGCCAAAATCGCCTTTTACGACCAGGAGATGGCGAACCTGAACGGCGACAACACCGTGCAGGCGGAGTTGTGGGAGAGGCACGTTTCTTACTCGCTTACCGAGGTGCGCTCCTCGCTCGCGCGGTGCGGGCTGAGCGCGGAGGACATCGATAAAAAGGTGTCGTCGCTTTCGGGCGGCGAGCGGGCAAAGCTTGCGCTGTGCGTATTCGAAAACGCGTGCGGGAACGTGCTCATTTTAGACGAGCCTACCAACCACCTCGACCTGCCCGCAAGAGAGAGCCTGGAAGAGGCGCTCAAGAATTTCGACGGCACTGTGATATTCGTATCGCACGACAGATACTTCATTTCCGCGGTCGCCGAGCGCGTAGTCGAGATAGAGGACGCGGCGCTCAAAAGCTACGACGGCGGTTACGAGGGGTACAAATCAAAGAAGGCGGAGGCCGCCGAAAGGGAGCGGCTTAAAGAGGAAGAAGAGAGGCGGAAAGAGGCGCAAGCCGAGCGCGATAGAAGCTACCGCTCGAAAAAGGACAGGGCGGCGGAAGCGCTTACCCGCGCCGAGCTGAAAGCGGTTGAGGCGGACATATGCGCCCTCGAAGCGCTGGAAAGCGAGCTTAACGACCGTCTTTCGACGCCCGAGGTCGCGGGCGACTATAAAAAAATTAACGAAGTCGTTGCCGAGCTCGACAAGACGCGGAAGCGGCTCGAAGAGCTGTACGAAAGGTACGGGCAACTTTTAAATTAGGTGATTTTATGAGAAGGAACGAAACGGACGAAACAGCCGTAACCGTCGTGTCGGACGGCAAGGACGATGAAATTAAAGAGGCGGGCGGCGAAAAGGACGCAAGGCAGACGAGACAGTCGCTGTTCAAGACCATTTCGGGGGTGATAAATTTTATCCCCACCGTTCAGGACGCGTACACGAGCTGGGTCAAGCCTATCTACGACAACCGAGCGCAGATTTCGCGCCGATTAAACGCGGTTTCCACGGCGATTTCAATTATCTTCTTTATGCTGTACATACCCTTTTTACTTTTGGGTAAGCTGTACAAAGATTTGTCGCTCGGGCTGGACGTTGCCGTATACGTGTGCATAGGCGTATACGTCATAACATTACTTGCGCTTCTAATCGTCACCGTGGTTTCGGGGACGAGCAGTTCGACCGCGATGGCGAAAAAGCATAAGAAGACAAGAAAAATCATACTGTTCATAGTGCGGCTTGCCTCGCTTGCAATAGCAATAACGGCGCTCATTATTTCCGCGTCGCGCGGGACGAAGAGCACCATAGGCGCAACGCTCGATACGGTTGCGATAGTGTTTGCCGTAATGTCGATAATCTTCACGGGACTGCCCCTTATATTCGGCGGAATGGCGGGGTTTTTCCGCTGGCTCATATCTCCCGCAAAGGTCAAGTACAGATTTTCGTTCGTTGCGGTGGAGTGGTATCAGTCGCTGACGAGCGAACAGCAGCTCAACAAGGCGATAAGAAGGGCGGCGAGGAAATACGGCGAGAGAATAGGCGCGCTTTTGGATAATTACTTTCTGCCCGCGTTCGGCAAGAAATATATGTACGCGGTAGACCGCGCCGCACTGTTAAGACTTTTGGACAACGTGCCGACGGAAGAGCGGAATATCGCCGAATGGATGACCAAGGAAATTTTCGATTACGCCGAGGAGTGCGGTTACGTAAAGATAAACCCGTGCAAGGAAATGGAGCTCGAGGGCGATATCGACCTCGAGGGCAAGAACAAAAAAGAGGGCGAGGAAAAGCGCAAGCGCCCCTCGATATTCAACAGAAGGACAAAGAAAAAGAACGGACAAAATGACGAATAAAATCAAATTCGCCGCGGCATATGCCGCGGCGAATTGCTTTTTAATCTTCCAAACCTATCAGATAATCGGCTGTAACGCCGAAATATTTACACAGTTTTTTTAACGCCGAAATAGTTGGCTCTTGCTTGTTGGCTTCCCAATAAACAATCGCCGACTGCGCGTTACCTATTTCCTTTGCGAGCTGTTTCTGAGTTAACCCCTTTTCTAAACGCAACTCTTTCAGCCTTTCCCCGAAGTTCTCCATTTGAAAAAATTATACCAATTAATCATTATTATGATTGACAATATCATAATTATGATTTACAATGGGTAAAAACTTAAATTCAAAGGAGAAGAATATGAACAGTAAAGAAAGAGAAGAAATCGACAGGTTGCCCGATAAATACCGTCCGCTGGGAGCGTGGGGGTATTTCGGTTACCAGTTGTTGTTTACCATCCCGCTTGTGGGTTTTATCTGCCTTATTGTGTTTGCTTTAAGCGACGGTAATATCAACAGACGCAGTTTTGCGAGAAGTTATTTCTGCTTTACCATAATCGTCGCGATAATCGTCGTCATTGTGCTTATCGCTGTCGGCGGGTTTGCAGCTCTTGCCAGCCGCAGTTAGTAAAGGGTAATTTAAAATGCGGTCGGCGCTTTGGTGCGCCGACCGCATTTTGTTTTATTTTGATTAAAATTCCAAACTCTTTTCGATGTAGGCTTCGAGTTCGGATATGTGCAACCTTATCTGCTCCATACTGTCGCGGTCGCGAATTGTTACGGTGTCGTTTTCTAAAGTGTCAAAATCGACGGTTATGCAGTACGGCGTGCCTATCTCGTCCTGACGGCGGTAACGCTTGCCGATTGAACCCGTAACGTCGTACGTAACCGAGAACTTCTTCGCAAGCTTTTTGTAGACCTCGTCGGCTTTCTCGCTTAAACCTTTCTGTAAAGGAAGGATAGCCGCCTTGTAGGGAGCAAGGAAGGGGTGCAACCTCAAAACGGTGCGCACGTCGTTTTTCGCTTCGTCCAAAACTTCCTCGTCGTACGCGTCGGTAAGGTACGCGAGCACCATGCGCTCAACGCCGAGCGACGGCTCGATGACGAAGGGCACGTATTTTTCATTGGTAACGGGGTCGGTGTATTCCATGCTTTCGCCGCTCTCCGTCTGGTGCTGAGTGAGGTCGTAGTCCGTTCTGTCAGCAACGCCCCAAAGCTCGCCCCAGCCGAACGCGAAACGGTACTCGAAGTCTGTCGTAGCTTTCGAGTAGAAGCACAGCTCTTCCGCCGAGTGGTCGCGAAGGCGCAGGTTTTCCTCTTTCATACCGAGCGAGAGAAGGAAGTTTTTGCAGTAGTTTTTCCAGTAATTGAACCATTCCAAATCCGTGCCCGGCTTGCAGAAAAATTCGAGTTCCATCTGTTCGAACTCGCGCACGCGGAAGATAAAGTTACCGGGCGTGATTTCGTTACGGAACGACTTGCCGATTTGTCCTATGCCGAAGGGCACGCGCATACGCGAAGCTCTCTGAACGTTTTTAAAGTTGACGAAAATGCCCTGAGCCGTTTCGGGGCGGAGGTACACGGTGTTCACGCTGTCCTCGGTAACGCCTTGGAAGGTCTTGAACATAAGGTTGAATTTACGAATGGGGGTGAAATCGCTCTTGCCGCACGCGGGGCAGACGATTTGCTTTTCGGTGATAAAGCTTTCCAAAGCGTCGTTGTCCATTGCCTCAACCTTGACGTCAAGTCCGTGCTTTTGGCAGTACGCCTCTACAAGGTTGTCCGCGCGGTGGCGGGTCTTGCAGTTTTTGCAGTCCATCAACGGGTCGGAAAAGCCGCCGAGGTGACCCGAAGCCTTCCAGGTGCGCGTGTTCATTAAAATCGCGCAGTCGAGCCCCGTGTTCAAGGTGTTTTCCTGAACGAACTTTTTCCACCACGCCTTTTTGACGTTGTTTTTAAATTCCACGCCCAGAGGACCGTAGTCCCAGGTGTTGGCAAGTCCGCCGTAAATTTCGCTGCCGGGGA
>CAYXTN010000054.1:0-6851 GCA_964468085.1 uncultured Clostridia bacterium
CGTAGTTGTCCATATTGTAATGGCGGTTTAAGTGGTCCTCGGTTATGTTGGTTATTACGGCTATGTGCGGGCGCAGGCTGTACAGCGTTTCGAGCTGAAATGAGGAAATTTCAATCAGCGCGATATCGTCGAACCCCAAGCCCTCGACCTCGTTTACGAGCGGGTTGCCGAAATTGCCGCAGGGCACTCCCTTTTTGCCGCAGGCTTTGACGATTTGTTCGAGCATAGATACGGTCGTGGTCTTGCCGTTAGTGCCCGTGACCGCAACCGCCGTCGCACGCAAAAAGAGCGCCGCAAGCTCCTCCTCGCCTATAATCGCTTTGCCGAGCTTGCGGAAGGCTACGGGCAAGGGGTTGTCTATGGGAATACCGGGGCTAAGAACAAGAATATCGCACAGCGAAACCGCGTCGCCCAGCGTTTCGCTCGTAACGGCGATTGCGCCCTTAGCCTGCAACTCCTTAATCTTTTCCGCAACCTTGTCCGTTACGACGTCGTCGTAAATATAGACTCTTGCACCCCTCTTTAAAAGGAACTCCGCACTGCCCTCTCCCGAGCGCGACAAACCTGCAACCAAAAACTTCTGATTTCCGAAATACACTTTGACCTCACATAAAAATTATACAGATTATTCCGAGCAACGCCGTCACGAGCGCATAGGCGTAAGAAATCTTACACTCCGAGTACCCTCTCATCTGAAAATGATGATGCAGGGGCGCCATTAAAAACACTCTACGGCCTGTCCGTTTATAATATATTACCTGTACTATGACGGATATTCCGGAAAATACGAAAGTTATTCCGATAATCGGCAGATACAGCGCGTAGCCCGAAAATACCGTGACGCACGCAATCAGCCCGCCGAGCGCCAGCGAGCCCGTATCGCCCATAAAAATACCCGCCTTATTGACGTTGAACAGTAAAAACGCGGCAAGCGCGCCCACCCCGATAAAGCAGACGGTTGACAAAGAATTGCCGTGCAGAGCAAGCATTACTCCCACCGCCGCAAGATACGCAAGGCTCGTCCCGCCCGCCAGGCCGTCGAGTCCGTCAGTCAAGTTCACGCAGTTGACGCTCGCCAAAAAGACGAACAGCACGAGCGGAATTATGCCCCAGTAAATATCGAAAGAAAAACCGCCGCCGAACGGCAAATAAAGGCGCGTAATGCGGTTAACGTAGCAGTAAACCGCCGCAATGACCGCGACGGCAAGCTGGAATATTATCTTCTGATAGGGTTTCAACCCCTCGTTTTCCTTGCGGTAAATCTTTAAAAAGTCGTCCAAAAAGCCGACGAGCATAAAGCCCGCAACCGTTATAAGCGTTAAGTTTACCGTCTGGTCCTGAAAGCGGAAAAAGACTATCGCAACTATAACCGTTGCAGTAATAAAAGCCAGCCCGCCCATAGTGGGCGTGCCGCTCTTTCCCTTATGCTCTTTTACGTATCCGAGGATATACTGTCCCGCTTTCAGCTTTTTAAGCATCGGCTTAAGCAACGCCGTCAAAATAAACGCCAGGGCGAAAGCGGACAGAAGCGCTATTAAGTAACTTTTCATCTATCTCTCAACTGATTAGTTTTTTTATTACCGTATTGTCATTATAGCTGTGTTTAATACCCATAATTTCCTGATAATTTTCGCCGCCCTTACCCGCAACGAGCAGAATGTCGTCCTCTTTTATAAGGTTGAGCGCATACTCGGTCGCAACCTCTCTGTCGGTGACGGTCACGTATTTTTTGCCGCTCTTTTTAACTCCCTCTTCGATTTGCGAAATTATTTCGTACGGGTCTTCGTAACGGGGATTATCCGAAGTTATGATAATAAAATCAGCGTACCTTGCCGCGACCTCGCCCATTAGCGGGCGCTTTACCGCGTCGCGGTTGCCGCCGCAGCCGAAAAGACAGAAAAGATTGCCTTTACACAGTTTCTTCAAAGCCGAAAGCGACTTTTCCAGTCCGTCGGGCGTGTGCGCAAAGTCTACGAACACCTCGCCGCCGTTATAAGCCGCCACGCGCTCGAGTCTGCCCGCAACCTTTTCGAGCGACTCCAAGCCCTGCGCAATCACCTCGATTTTTACGCCGAGCAGTTTGGCGCACGTTGCCGCCGCCAACGCGTTGTAGACGTTGTGAAGCGCGGGCATTTTGAGATTGATTTCGTAAATTTCGTCCGAAAGATTGATTACAAACGACGTGCCGTCGATTTTTTCGGCAATATTGACCGCAAAAGTGTCGGCGGGGTTATCGAGCCCATAGCTCACGCTGGCAGGCAAAGCCTGTATGAGTTCCGCGCCGAGCGCGTCGTCCGAATTGAGCACGGCGTGCGAGCACCTACCCCTTTCGAAAAGCTTGCATTTACACTCTGCATAGGTCTGCATATCCTTGAAAAAGTCGAGGTGGTCCTGCGTGCAGTTGGTGAAAATGCCCGCCTCGAAGTGCAGTCCGTTTATCTTATCGAAGTACAGCGCGTGCGCCGACACCTCCATAAAGACGTACTCCACGCCGCAGTTTACCATATCCGCAAACACGCTGTGCAGAAAAATCGGGTCGGGCGTAGTCAGCTCGGGTGATATAAATATATCGCCGTATGATATGCCCAAAGTGCCTATTATGCCCGATTTTGAATTGTTTTTGTCGAATATGCTTTTGAGCATATACGTCGTTGTCGTTTTGCCGTTAGTGCCCGTAACCGCAACCAGTTTGAGAAGTTTGTCGGAATAGCCGTAAAAGGTGCGCGCAAGCGTTGCCATCGCCGCTCTGCCGTCGGCAACTATAATTTGCGTAACGCTTAAACCGAGCTCCCTTTCGCACACGAGAGCGACCGCGCCGTTTTTGACCGCCTTTTCGGCAAAGTCGTGACCGTCGGTGTTAGTGCCCTCGTAGCAGATGAACAAATCGCCCGCGGCAACCGCGTCGGCAACCGCGCAAAGCCCTATTATTTCCGTATCCGTTTTACCGATAATTTTCTCGCATTGTAAGTCCTTTAAAAGCTCGCCAAGTTTCATATTTTCACCTCACTCGAAACGCGGAATGTTTTTTATTTTGATTATGTCCTCGAAGATTTCCCTTGCGACGGGCGCGGCGACCGCACTGCCGTAGTACGTGCCGACGGGCTCGTCGACTATGATGAGCGCAAGATACTGCGGATTGTTTGCGGGGAAGAACCCGACGAACGACGATACGTACTTGCCCTGTGCAATGTGACCGTCCTCGTACTTTTGCGCCGTACCCGTCTTGCCGCCCACTCTGTAGCCCTCGATATAGGCCTTTTTGCCGCTGCCTTCCTTGACAACGCCCTCGAGCATTTCGGCAAGCGAGCGCGACGCCTGCGCGCTTATGGGCTTTTGCTTTAACACGGGCGTGTACTCCTCGACTCTTTTTCCGTCCGCCGACACGACGCCCTTTAAAAGGTGCGGCACGTAGTAATTGCCGCCGTTGACCGCGGCCGCCGTCGCACAGGCGAGTTGCAGTCCGCTGACCGCCACCGTCTGCCCGAACCCTATTCTCGCAAGGTCGCAATCTCTTACCAAAGACTGCGGCACGAGCATACCGAGCGCCTCGCCGTTGAAGTCCAGCCCCGTCACGTTGCCCAGTCCGAACGCCGTAAGGTATTCGTAGAATTTGTCCTTGCCGAGCGCGAGCGCAATGTCGGTAAAGCACGGGTTGCAGCTGTTGTTTAATGCGGTCGCCAAGGTTTGGTTGGAGTGCTTGCCGTTGGAATGGTCCGACCAACACTTGATTTTCGTACTGTCGACCGTGCGCGTGCGACTGCCGTTGAATATGTACGACGGCGAGAACGCCTTTTTGTTGCCGCGCAGGTTTTCCTCGATATTCGCCGCCGCGGTTATAACCTTGAAAGTCGAGCCGGGCTCGTAAATATCGCTGACCAGACTGTTTCTCGAAAGCGCGTTCAGCGTTTCGGGGTCGTTCCTCGGCACGTCGTTTAAGTCGTACGACGGATAGTTGACCATAGCAAGCACGCCGAAATCGGTCGGGTCGAGCACCACGCACGACACCTTTTTCGCGTTCGACGACAGATATACCGAGCGCATTGCCTGTTCGGCGGCAAGCTGAATATCCATATCGATAGTCAGTCTTATGCCGTCGCCTGCCACCGCCTCGCGGTAGACTATGGTCGAGTTCTCCGTCTGCACGCCGACGATATCCGTCGTGTACGCAATCTCGCCGTCAATGCCGCCCAAAACGTTGTCGTAATATTTTTCTATGCCCGAAAGCCCCGTGCCGTCGGTCGCGGTAAAGCCGAGCACCTGACAGAGCGCGTCGCTGTACGTGTACGTGCGGGTATTGTCGCGGGCGTAATATACCCCCGCCAAAGCGAGCGCGGTGAGCTCCTCTATTTGCTCCTTTTCTATCTGCCGCGCAACCGTTATTTCCGAAACCTTGGTCGAAGACAGCCTTTTGCCGAGCTCTTCGGCGTCGAGTCCGAGCACCTCGGCAAGCTGTTCGGCGCACGCGAGCGGGTCTACCACCGCGTTGGGGCGGACGAACACGCTGTACGTCGTGCGGTTGCCCGCAATGAGCTGACCGTTTCTGTCGGTTATCTGGCCGCGCGCGGCGATTACGGGTATTTCCCTGTTCCACTGGTCGGTGGCGCGGTAAACGAGCTCGTTGCCCCAGACCGCCTGTATGTAAAAGAAGCGAGCGAAAATTATGCAAAAAATAAAGGCTATTGTCAGAATTGCCGACAATAACCTCTTTTGTAAAACAGTTACGGAAAAACCTTGATTTTTAATTGTTTTAATCTCCGATTGAGTTTTATTTTTTATTGAGTTGTGATTTTAGTTATTCAGACCGCTGGACATAATTTCTTCAACCACTTCGCCGACGGTAGAATTGACGCCTGCTATTGCGCCCCTTACGGTCGTGATGCTGTCCTGCACCTGCGAGATTTCCGCATTGAGGCTGGAAATTATCGTAGCGTTGACGATTACGAGCGTTAAAAGCGCGATTACCACCGCGACGAAAACCGCAACGATAATCTTTTCTCTCTTGCCGAAAACGAACGCCTTTTTGTCCGTTGCCGCAACCTTCTTAACTCCCGTCATACCTATCGTCTGGTACTGAATGGTCGTAGGCGTGGGACGGAGGTCTTCGTTCTCCTCTTCCGCAGGGACTGCAACCGCCGCTACGGGCTTGATTGCGGTAACCTGAGCGCGCTGTGCGTTTACCGCGCTGTCGGCACGGAATATAGCGGCGTCCGCTCTCGCGTTTTCAACGACGTAAGCGTGATTACCCGTTATCGAGCGCTTTGCCTGTGCGGGCGCGGACTGCACAACGGGTTGAGCGGCAGCCACGTTCGCCTTTTCTTCGGTACGGCCAAAGACGTCCTCGATTTTGTTATCGGGATTTATAAGTCTTGCATATGTATCCTTAATGCGGGCGTTGTGCTCTTCTTCCGCCATGACGTCCATGCGCGAAGGTACGGACCACTTCTTTTCCGCGTTTACAATAACTCTTTCTAAAACGGGTGTATCGACTGCCATTGTCTTTCTCCTTATCGATTAATCATATATTCTTTCGGCTATCCGCAGTTTGGCGCATTTTGAACGGGAATTTATCGCCATCTCCTTTACGGTTGCCACAGTAGGTTTCTTTGTTATTATCTCTATTTCTTTTATCTTGCCGCACACGCAGACGGGTAAGCTCTTGTCGCATATGCAGTCAAGCTCCAATTCCTTAAAAGCTCTCTTGACTATTCTGTCTTCCAGCGAGTGGAAAGTTAATATCGCTATCCTTCCGCCCTTTTTCAATTTGCGGGTCAGCCCCACCACGCATTCGTACAGTCCGTCGAGTTCGCCGTTTACCGCAATTCGTATTGCCTGAAAGCTCTTTCTTGCCGCAGGTCCGTTTTGCTGAAATTTTTTCGGGATACTCTTTTCTATTATTTCAACGAACTGCCCGCAGGTTGTAAGCCGTTTGTCCGCCCTCGCTCTTACGAGGTTTGCGGCGATTACGTTTGCGAACCGCTCTTCGCCGTACTCTTTAAGTATTTGCGCGATTTGCTTTTCGTCGTATTCGTTCAAAATCTTTTCGGCAGTTAAAGGCGAGCTCGTATTCATTCTCATATCGAGCGGTGCGTTGGGTTTCATATACGAAAACCCGCGTTCCTCGCAGTCGAGCTGATAGCTGGAAACTCCGAAGTCGAGCAATATGCCGTCAACCTTGTCTATTCCCGCGCCGTCAAACGCCGTTTGGTAATCTTTGTAGTTTGCTTTGAAAATTTCAAACCGTCCGTCGAACTCTTTCAGCCTTTCGGTTGCCGCCGCTATCGCGTCGTCGTCGAGGTCGGTTGCTATCAGTCTGCCGCTCGGGGAACTCCTTCTCAGTATTTCATAGGAATGTCCGCCGCCGCCGACCGTACCGTCGTAGTAAATTCCGCCGTCTCTGATATTCAGCCCTTCCATGCACTCTTCGAGCATTACGGGTAAATGGGAAAATGCCATAATCAGATGCCCAGATTCTTAACGAGCGTATCGTAGTCCACTTCGTCTTCGCCGAAGTATTTATCGAAGTTCTTCTTGGACCAGATTTCCACTCTCGTGCCCGCGCCGCAGACAACCAAATCTTTGTCGTCTTTTTCAAGTCCGATGTGCTCGCGCATTTCGGGGCTCATAAGCAATCTGCCGTGGTCGTCTTCCTTTACGTAGGTAATGGTTTTTAAGAACGCGCGCACGTTGCGCTGGCGGGGGTCGCCGAGGGGAATGTTTTTCAGCTTTTCCAAAATAACTTCAACCTCTGCCGAAGGATATACGAATATGCAGCTGTCAGTGCCCTTTGCGAAATAGAATTCGTCGCCAAGCTCCTTTCTGAGCTTAGCGGGTATTCTCATTCTGTTTTTCGC
>CAYXTN010000055.1:0-6844 GCA_964468085.1 uncultured Clostridia bacterium
TGCAATCGCGCTCGCGTGCATATCGTACACTTCCCAGTCCTCTCTGCCCCAGGGATAGGTGCGGCGGCTGTCGGGGTCGGTCCAGCCGACCTGCCCCACTTCGTCGCCGTAATAGAGCGCGGGACTGCCCGGCCAAGTCATCTGAATGAGCACGCCGAGAAAGAGTACGCGCTTGTCCACGCCCTCGCCCGCCGCCGCGGGGCCCATTGATTTGAGCGTGCCCACCATGCGGTTAGTGCGCGTCAAAAAGCGCGAATGGTCGTGGTTGGAAAGCTGATTAATCGCGCTGTCCAAGGCGGGTCGCGGGAAGCGCGCGCTGTTTTTGAACATTGCGTCGAAGAACGCGTTGCCGTCGCACAGCTTGTTGTAGTCGATTGACGCCGAGTGCTTTTCCATACCCGTTAAAAACCACGTGACGGGCTCCATAAACGCGTCGTAATTCATAACCGAGTCCCACTCGCCGCCGTCAAGCCACTTGCAGGGGTCGCCGTAGTGCTCGGCAAACACGAACGCCTCGGGATTGGCTTTGCGCACTCTCTCGTGGAAAGCCTTCCAGAACTTGTGATTGAATCTCTCGCTGTGCCCCAAATCGGCGGCGACGTCCAGCCTCCAGCCGTCGGCATTGAAAGGCGCGGACACCCACTTTTCGCCCACATTGTAAATCTTTTCGCACAGCTCCGCGCTCTTTTCGTAGTTGAGCTTGGGCAAGGTCTTATATCCCCACCAGCCCTCGTACTCGCTGTCCGCCTTGCGCGGTTTATCGAATTTGAAGTAACTGCGGTACGGGCTGTCCACCGACTGAAACGCGCCCTTTTCGTACCCCTCTTTATTGAGGTAAATGCCCTCTCTATCGAGCCACTTATGGAACGAGCCGCAGTGGTTGAACACGCCGTCCACGACCACCTTGATGTCCATTTCGTGCATTTTCTCAACGAGATAGGCGAAGTATTCGTTCGACTTTTCGAGGTTGGTCTTATCGGTTACGCGGCGGATATACTTGGGCGCGTAGCCGTTGTGCTTTTCCCAACCCTGCATATAGTGGTCGTAGTCGTTTTCGATTACCGCAAGGTGCGGGTCGATATAGTCGTAGTCCTGCGTGTCGTACTTGTGGTTCGAAGGCGAAACGAACAGCGGGTTGAAATACACCGCCTCCACGCCGAGGTTTTTAAGGTACTGAAGCTTGTACTCCACGCCCTGCAGGTCGCCGCCGTAGAAATTGTTGACGTCAAGCGTGTCGGGAGCTCTGTACCAGTCGCAAACGCGGTGCGAATGTCCGCCCGTATAGTAGTACTCGTTGTCGGCGACGTCGTTTGCAACATTGCCGCTGTAAAAACGGTCGACGTAAATCTGATAGAACACCCTGCCCTTTGCCCAGTCGGGCACTTTGTGATTGGGCACGAAGGAAAAATTGTACTCGTCCTGATTGTTGTTGACCGCACCCAAACGGTTGTAATACAGTTCGTCGTCCTCGTCGACAACCTTAAAGCAATAGCTCACGGGCTTTTCGCCGCAGGTAAACGTGAGCGTGTAAAAATCGAAATTTTCACTGCGGCTTTTTTGCTTCTTCATAAGCCGAAGCTTGCCGTTTATAACCGCGTACACCTTGAACACGTCGTTTATGAGCGTACGGAACGTTAAAGTTACTTTGTCGCCCGTCTTGGGTTCGTAAGGGGTCTTGAAATCTTCCGTTTCGTCTGTGAATAATGCCTGTCTGTTAATCATAATTTGTCTAACAAATTTTACCACGAATACGAATTAAAGTCAATATGCAAATTTTTAATAGCATTGACTTTATGCGAATATTATGGTAATATGCATTTAGATTTAAGGAGCGGTTTTATTTATGTCGGAAGAAATTCAAGAAGAACTTCCCGAACAGAAGGAAGAATTACCACAGCCTGAAAAAAAGCGGAAAAAACCAACCAAAAAGCAGGTTTTACGCGAGATTGTAAGCTGGCTCTTAATGACCGTGGGCACGGTTTTAGTCGCGGCGGGCGTGTACTTTTTCAAAGCGCCCAACCATTTCGCAACGGGCGGAGTCAGCGGTCTTTCGATAGTGCTTGCAAAGTTCGTGCCGTTAAATCAGTCCACCCTCGTTCTGATTATAAACGCCGCACTGCTTTTAATCGGCTTTATATTCCTCGGCAGGGGTTGTACGATACGCACGCTGTACTGCTCGCTTATGTACTCGCTGGAAAACTTTTTATTGGAAGAGCTTTTGCCGATTGAATACATTACGGGCGGCGCGGCAACGCTGACGGGACAGCCTTTAATGGAGCTTGTGTACGCAATGCTGTTGACGGGCATAGGCAGTGCGATAATGTTCAACTGCAAGGCGTCGTCGGGCGGCACGGATATAGTAGCGCTGATACTTAAAAAATTTACCAACCTCAACACGGGTATGGCGCTTTTGATTACCGACGCGGCAATCGCGTTTTCCACCTTCTTTATTTTCGGCGCGGAAGCGGGACTTTTCTCTATGCTCGGTCTGTTCTCGAAGGCGTTCATAGTCGACGGAGTTATCGAAAATATCGGCAAGACCAAATATATCACGATTATTACGACGATGCCCGACGAGATAGGCAAATATATCACGACCGTAATGAAACGCGACTACACGCATTACACGGCGACGGGCGGCTACACGGGCGCCGAAAAGACCATTATGATTACCGTTTGCAAGCGCAGTGAGGCTTTAAAATTGAAGCTGATAGCCAAAAAGCTCGACCCCGTTTCCTTTATTATAATCACCGACGCGAACGAGATTTTAGGCAAGGGTTTCAGAGAAACGCTGTGAGCCACAGCAGGCAAGTCCTTTAATTGCTTGCACATAATACAGACTTAATCACAACAAAACGTAAAAACTTAAAACCGCCCGAGCGCAAACGTGCGCTCGGGCGGTCTTTTTATTTGGTTTTAAGTTTTTAAGCTTTAAGTTAAGCTTCCTCGGCAGCCGCGGGAGTAATGGTCACGGTGACCTTGTTCTTCGTTGCACCCTGAGCCTTCAAAACCTCGATTAAGTAGGTCTCGCCCGCCGTTGCATTTATGGTCATTACGCCGTCAATGCTGTAAAAAGAGTAATCGTCCGTATTCATATAAACGGTATCGGGATTGAAATCATCCGCTACGTATTCATACGAAATTACTACCGTGCAGTTCTCGGTTGCCGTGAACGTATAGTAAGACTTATCGGAAACCAAGACATAGTCGCCTGCCTCGGTGATTTCTTTTTCCCAACCGGCAACTAAGCCCTTGTCTTCCTCGACCGGCGCGGTTATCGTAAACGTAAACGACTCGCTTGCATTATGACTAGCCTTAATGTATACGGTCTTGCCTGCGGTGAGGTCCAAGAGAACTGCAGAACCGTACGAAATCCACATAAGGTCTTCTACCGATTCGTAAACTTCGAAGTTTGCACCCGAAGAATTGGCTTTGACAATCAACTTGCCCGCTTCTTCCGCCGTGACCTTATACCACTGCTCGTAAATACCGTTGTCCGTATCAATCGTAACGGTGTTCTCCGCGCCACCGATTTCAGCTACTATGGGGTTACCCTTCTTGCCTTCCGCGATAGTGCTTTCGATATTGAACGCAATCTCGGTGCTCGTCGAAGTTACGCACAGATATACGGAGTTGTATTCGTAACTGCTGTCGAATATAATACCGCCGCTCGTCAAAGCTTCGCCCTCGGCATCGATATCGGCACCCAAATACTTAACGGTTACGTCCGCGCCGAAGGTAACTTTTAAGTCGCCCGCCAACGCGCCGTCCTGCGCATTCTGAATCTCGTAGTAAACGCTCTGATTTGCCTCAACCGTCTTGGTGTTCTCGCCTGCCGTAACAATTACGGGCATCTCTTTGTTGCCTTCATCGGGAGCTTCGCTTTCGATAATTTTAAACGCTACACTGCAAGAATAATCAGCTTCGCAGCTTTCGTCCAAGGTAGTTACGCAGAAATCAAACGATTGGTTTGCACGCAAGTATATTTCGTGCGAATCGCCCGCTTCGTCTGCAAGAGTTTCGGCTCGCGAGTCGGTGATTTTCGTGTTCGTCGTCAAAACTTTAATGGTATAAGTTTTAGCCTCTGCACCGCAGGTAATTTTGAAATAATAGTCTCCGGGGTTATATCCGCCGTAACCTGCCAGTCCTTTGACAGTCGTCTTATAAGTGCCCGTAGCTACGTCGGTAGTCGAATAACCGCCCATACCATCGGGAAGTCCGCCGGTTATTGAAGTTGCCGTCAAGCCGGAAAGGTCACTGTAAACATATCCGCATACCGTACAGGTCTTGGTGGTTATACCGTCTTCGTCCGCCGCGGAGGCATCACCGTATGCATGCTCTAAAATCTCGCTCTTCTCGCCATCGTGGTAAATGCAATCGGTTACGTGCCAGTGACCATCGGCGCCGCCTATCCACTCCTCACCAAATTCGTGAGTATGTTCGGCAGCCTCGGCAACCTTGAAGGTTACGTTTGCGGCTGATTCCACATA
The DNA here is from genome assembly GCA_964468085.1 of uncultured Clostridia bacterium. Lineage (GTDB taxonomy): Bacteria > Bacillota > Clostridia > Christensenellales > Borkfalkiaceae > Coproplasma. The sequence goes on from CAYXTN010000055.1 coordinate 4,491, forward strand.
ATACGTGCCCGCGGCAAGCTCGTAAGCATTGAGCTCATCGCACTGTTCGGGTAATAAATAGCCGTCTTCCGTGAACGACTTACCGATAGCTACACCGTCCATATAGGGATTTGCGGCAACTTCGTCGATAAATATCTGATATTTGCCCTCTTCAAGCGTGATGCGGTAATATTTGGGCGTCGTAAAGTTTGCGCCCGAAACGGTTACGTCCGTATCGAACTCGATATCCGTGTACTCGACGGGTACTTCGTCGCCGCCGTTACCGCCGTCATCTTCCGCCTCTACGAGCTTAATTCTTACGTTTGTAAGAGTAGCGCCGCTGGTATATACGCTTATCGTATTTGCCATAAGACCGTACTCGAACGTTGCGGGGTTCGCATCCCATTCCATGCCTACCATGAACAAGACCGCAGTGTCATCGCAGGAAACGGTATAAGTTTTACCCGCTTCCAAACCCACGCAGGTCAATGTTGTGCCCACTTCGTCAAGACTTGCGATAGTCTTTTTGCCGAGTTTGATTGTTGTGGGGTCGTCAGCCTCCGCCTTGACGAGGCACTTCGAGCAAGCGCCGTCCGCGCCGTCGGTGTCGCACTCCTCGTCCACAACGGTCAGAGCGTCGCACTTACCGTCGGTATTGGCGCACTCGCCGTCATGCGTACCGTCATTGTTGGGCGTATACGTATAGTTGTGGTTGTGCGGGGTATCGCCGCTGTCACCGCTGTCGTCGTTGCCGCCGCACGCCGCAAGTCCGAATGCTCCTGCGAGCACTGCCGAGCATGCGAGAGCCGCAAGCAATGCTTTCTTTGTCTTTTTCATACTATTTACCTCCATACAAGCGGCTTTTTTACGCCGCAGTAAAAATATTTAGACCGTTTAGTGTTTTTTGTGCGTTACGGCGTAACGCACAAAAGGGATATATCCCTTATATTTTTTGTATATTGTAATAAATATCCTTAATAAAGTCAACTAATTATGCAGTCAAAACTATAATTATTCATTAACCCTATTATAATAAGCAATTATATTATATCATAAGCAAAGCCCCGCGGCAACCGCCGCGGGGCTTTAAACGTCATTTGGAATTATTTAACAGATTAAACGCTGTTTTTGGAATTATTTAACAAGTTCGACGGCTTTTCTGGTCGCTTCCTTGATTTCTTCGGGAGTTCCCTTCATCATCCAGCTGCCGCCGCACGCAATAATTTTGTCGTATGCGAGGTATTCGAGGATATTGTCCGCCGAAATGCCGCCCGTGGGCATAATGTGAAGGTACGGGAACGCCGCACAGATTGCCTTAATGGTCTTCAAGCCGCCGTAGTTGGACGCGGGGAAGAATTTGAGCGTCGTCAAGCCCTTAGCAATTGCCGCCATAGCCTCGGTGGGAGTTACGATACCGGGCAGATACAGCATACCGTGCTCGGCACAGCAATCTGCAACCTCTTCGGAGAAGCCGGGCGATACGATAAACTTCGAGCCCGCCGCAATAGCTCTTTCGCACTGGTCGCGGTTGATAACCGTGCCCGCGCCGACGAACATATCGGGGAACTTTTCAACGGTCAGCTTGATAGCCTCTTCGGCGCAAGCCGTACGGAAGGTTATTTCCGCGCAGGGCAGTCCGCCGTCTACGAGCGCCTGCATCTTAGGCAGAGTTTCCTCGAGCGTGTTGAGCACTACTACGGGTACTATTTTCATTTTCTTAATCTGTTCGATTATTTGTTCGTGGGTCATAATTTTCCTCCATTAACATTTATTATCGAAACATATTATATCACCGCCCGTCTTATTTTGCAATACCCAAAATAAAAATTCCCCGCGGGCGCATCTTTGCGCCCGCGGGGCTTAATGTTTTGTCGGAATTGGTTTGTGCCACTGCCCAAGCATTTAAAGTACTTGGCTGCGGCGCCACGCCGCTTATAAATAAGTTTTCAGTTTTCTTTCGAAGCCTTCCTCGATAGCAATCAAATCGGTCAAAAGGTTTTTAACGTCGGTGTTCATAATCTTTTCGCCGTCGGAAAGTGAGGTCTTTAACGAAGTTATACCGTTAACCGTACCCTTAATCATCATCTGAGCAATGTTCTGCTTGGAGTTGTCGGTCGCCGCGTTCATCTTGATTGCCGACCACATCATCGCCTTCTTTATGGGCGAGGGCTCCTTCAAATCGAGGTCGTAACGGTTTGCAAGGTGCGCCGCCTGCGAACAGATTTTTTCGTATTCTTCGTGCTCTCTCAAGAGTTCTTCCTTTATATCCTCGTCCTCCACCTCGGGCAGAAGGTCGGTGATAGATATCTGCGCATACTGTGCGTTGCGGTAAATTTCGGCTAAAACTTCGCTGTCGCTTTTAAGATTGTCCATTT
>CAYXTN010000056.1:0-6786 GCA_964468085.1 uncultured Clostridia bacterium
TTCGTGGTCGTAAGCCGCAAGTTTGATTCTGATTTTCTGTCCTGCCATTGTAATTCTCCTCTTTACTAACAACAAATTTTGATATTAGCGCGTCAACTTAACCGTGTGTATCGCGGTTTTTACATTAAAAAACACCGAAAACCGGCGTTAAACGTAACAACCACGGTTAGTCGCAGGGGTCGAAGCCCCTACATTTGTCAGCATAAATTATCTTCTTCCGCGGGTTTGAACGGAAGTTTGAAGTAACTTTACGCTTCATCCCATACGCACTTTTTTTCAACGCGCCTGACTATTATATTAAATCTAAAAATCTTTGTCAAACGTTTGAAACGATATTTTTCACGCATTTTTGCGCGTTTTTCGCTTATTTAAGCCCGTTTTTGCCCCTTTTTCGGTAATTTGCCCGCTCGCCCCGCTTTCTTGTGTTCCCCGCCCCTTTCCACCACAATATCTTGACCTTTAACGACAAATTGCGACAAAATATCCCGTCACAAAAATATGTCATTTATGGGTATTATATTTTCTTATAGCCAAATTAAAATGTTATATAACAACCGTTTTGAGATTTTTTAACACGCAAAAATGTTAGTTTGTTTCATAGCAGTTAATTATAACTATTTTGACTTTGGGTATTGAATTGCGCGCGCGTATATAATATAATGTCTATATAGGGGGAAAATTTAAAATGGGAATAACGGCAAAAGAGATTAAGAACATAGCCATTATAGGACACAGCGGCGAGGGCAAGACCACGCTTTGCGAGGCAATGCTTTTCAACGCGGGCGTAATCGACCGTATGGGCACAATCGAGAGCGGAACTACCGTTTCCGACTTCGACGAAATCGAGAAGGCGAAAAAGTTTTCGGTGTACACCTCCGTCTCTCACCTCACCTGGAAGGGCATAAAGATTAACCTTTTGGACCTTCCCGGCTTTTACGACTTCGAGGGCGAGCGGCACGAAGGTCTGGCGGCGTGCGGCGGCGCGGTACTCGTTATCGGCGCGAACGGCGTTCTGCCTATAGGTGCGGAGAGCGTTGTCAACTACTGCTTAAAGCTGGGCAAGCCGCTCGTTATCTTTATCAACGGTATGGACAAGCCCAACGCCGACTATGCGGGCACGGTTGCCGCGCTCAAGGAAAAGTACGCGGGCAAAATCGCGCCCATACAATTGCCCATTATGCAGGGCGGCAAGATGACGGGTTATATCAACGCCATTCAGGAGCGCGCTTACGAGTTCTCGACGAGCGGTCCCAAGGAAATACCCGTACCCGACGAGCTAAAACAGCAGATGGACGAGATGGAAGACAGAATCGTCGAAACCGCCGCCGAGAACGACGAGGTGCTCTTGGATAAGTACTTCGAGCAGGGCGGCTTAACCAGAATAGACGCTATCCGCGGCATACGCAAGGGCATTGCGACCTGCAACGTCATTCCCATTATGGCGGGCAGTGCGCTCAACAACCGCGGCGTTATAAATCTTTTGGACGAAATCGTCACCTATATGCCCACGGCAAACGAAAGAAGGCGGCTTGCGACCGACCTTGCCGCGGACGAACTCGTTTACGTCGACGCGGACGAAACCCAGCACTTTGCGGCTTTGGTGTTTAAAACGGTGTACGACTCGTACACGGGCAAGCTCAATTATATCAAGGTATTGCGCGGAAAACTGAAAACGGGCGATACCGTTTACAACGTCAACACGGGCAAGGAAGAGCGCATAGGTCAGATATTTACTCTCGCGGGTAAGAAGTGCGAGCTTGTCACCGAGCTCACCGCGGGCGACCTCGGCGCGGTCAACAAGCTTGCCGCAACCGACACCAACCACACGCTTTGCGCCGTCGGCACGAACATTCAGTTCGACCCCGTGCGCTTCCCCCGCCCCTGCCTCTCGCTTGCGGTCAAGGCGGCCAACAAGGGCGAAGAGGACAAGGTGTTCTCCGGCTTAAACAAAATGCGCGAGGAAGATTACACCTTCTCCGTCAACAAGAACACGGAGACGGGCGAGCTGATTTTAAGCGGTCAGGGCGAAACGCATATCGAAATTCTGACTGCCAAACTTAAGAGCCGTTTCGGCATAGCGACCGTTTTGACCGAGCCGAGAATACCCTACCGCGAGACTATCCGCAAGGTTGCGACCGCCGAGGGCAAGCACAAAAAGCAGTCGGGCGGACACGGTCAATACGGGCACTGTAAGGTGCGCTTCGAGCCGTGCGAGAGTGACTTCGAGTTCGGCGACGAGGTTGTGGGCGGCACCGTACCCAAGCAGTACATACCCGCGGTCGAAAAGGGTCTGCGCGAATGTCTTTCCCGCGGTGTGCTTGCGGGCTATCCCGTAGTCGGCGTGCGCGCAGTACTGTACGACGGCAGTTATCACGATGTGGACAGCTCGGAAATGGCTTTCAAAGCGGCGGCGGCTCTCGCCTTCCGCGAGGGAATAAAGAGCGCCTCACCCGTTCTCTTAGAGCCGGTCGTAAAATTAAAGACCGCCGTTTCGGGCGATTACTTAGGCGCGGTTATGGGCGACATATCCAAGCGCCGCGGCCGCATTATCGAGAGCAACACGGAGGGCGATATCACTATTGTCGTTGCCGAAGTGCCTCTTGCGGAAACGGCTAAGTACGCAACCGAATTAAGAAGTCTTACCCGCGGTCAGGGCAGGTTCTCTACCGAGTTTGTGCGGTACGAGGAGCTTCCTCCCGCCCTTGCCGAAAAAGTTATTGCGGCAAACAAAGATTAAAAAATACGCCCCGAGCATTTTTAATGCTCGGGGCGTTTGTTTATTCTATTTCGTTTCCGTTCTTGTCAAGTTTTACTTCCGCACATTGCACGGTGTAGTTACCCGTGTTTTCGTTCCAATAGAACCCCTTTCCGATATCCGTCCATTGTTCTCGCGTTCCGTTGAAAATTATATGGGTAAGATTTCCACAACCCGAAAACGCGGATTTTCCTATACTTGAAATGTTGCCAGGCAACGTAATGCCGGTCATAGTATTTAATTTGTAAAATGCATACTGACCTATTGCATACGGCTTACCGTTATAATTTTCCGGTAAAACGACTTCGGATTCCGTTCCCATATAATCCACAAGATATACGCTCTCGCGGGTAGTACAGAATACAAATCCGTCTTGCGTGATTTCGACACCGCTTACGTCGTCGCGTGAGTAAAATATGTTGTACGCATATAGACCGACTTCGCCGTAATCTTCCGAGCCCGTCGTTATAGGCAAATCCGATAGATTATACACTTCCCAAAGTTTATAGCAACAGTAAAAAGCGTGCCTACCTATTTCCGTAATATTTTCCGTTATAGTAATCTTTCTCAAGCCTTCGCAACCGTGAAATGCGCCTTCTTCGATAGCAGTTATCCCGTCGTGCATTTCGATTCCCGTTATATATTTGCGGTCGCAAAACGCGCTATCGTTGATAACCGTTACCGTTTGCGGGATAGTAATAACTCCCTTTATTGCTTCGGGAACGTAAACAAATTCCGTAATAGCTTTATTGTAAAGTATTCCGTCAACACTTGCATATTGTGTATTGGCACCGTCAACGGTAATGTTTTCAAGGGCGTCGCAAGTGTAAATGTAACCGAGTTCAATTTCCGTAATGCTTGCGGGAATGGTAATTTTTTTCAAGCAGTCGAGAATTTGGAACGCATAACGACCGATGCTCGTTACGGGCATACCTTTATACTCCGAAGCAACGTTAATTTCTATTATGTCGCTTACGTCTATATCCGACGACTTAGCCGCATAGTTATTAGCCACCGCATAGCTTTGACCGTCTTCGTTTAATTCGTACATCAGTCCATCTTCCGTAACGTCGACCTTGCAAGTTGCGTCTTTTCCGTCAATCGTAGCCGTAACGGTCGCCTGCCCTTGCGATAACGCCGTTATTTTACCGTCACTTACCGTCACAACTCCCTCGGGAGCAACCGACCAAACGATTTCCGACGTGTAGTTTTCAGGGTAAACGTCAGGGATAATGGTAGCCTCGCCGTCTTTCCAAAGCACAATTCTCGTTTTATTAAAAACTATGTATCGTGCAGGAACTAATTTTTTTACAGTAACCGTACAAGTTGCGCTGACTCCATCCGCCGTAGCGGTAACGGTAGTAGCGCCTTCCGATACGGCGGTTATTTTACCGCTACTGACAGTTGCAATATCACTGTCTTCCGAAGTCCACTCTACCGTTTTATTGCTCGCGTTATCTGGCAAAACGGTAGCCGTCAGTGTTTCTTTGCCGCCGACATCGAGCGTAAGCTCCGTTTTGTTAAGCGTTACGCTTGTTACGCGTACTGTCGCGCAAGCGGCAAGCCCGAGAGCACAGGCAACCACGCTTACAAGAAACAATAAGGCGATTAAAAACCTCTTTTTCATAAAATCCTCCAATTAAAAAAGCGTGCTTCTTTGAGAAACACGCCGAAAAACGCATCTCTCAATGTTGCTACACATTTTTCCATAACTAAGGAAGAGAGCACGTTTTTACCGTTGTACTCCCTAGTTATGGTATTCGAATGTGTAGCACGGTTATTATAGCGCACCCGAAATAAAAAATCAAGCAAACGAAAGCTTTTGGCGGTAAATATTAAAAGCCCCGCGGCGGTTCGCCGCGGGGCTTTTGTTTATTCTTGATTTTCTTGCGTTTCAGGTTCGGTTTGTTCGGGTTGTTCGGGTTCGGGTTGCTTCTCACCCGTTTCCGTAGTGGTCGCACCACCCGCCTCCGCAGTGGTCGCACCGCTCGCACCGCCTACTTCAATCATATTGCCGTGCCTATCGTACTTTTCGCCCACGAGCGCGGGGATAATAAAGCGGTAGAAATACTTGCCCTTACACCAGTCGATTGCAAGCACAATCGTGAAAACAACCGTAGTGGCAAAGCAGAAGATAAGGTCGAACATAGTATCGAGCAAGCCCAAATCGAGGTAGCCGTCAATGGTTAACGTTTTCTCTACTCCGTTTTCCATATACGTTATTACAGTCTTGGTAATGCCGTCGATTTCAACCGTGTGCAGATTGTCGTAAGGGTCGTGCAAAAAGAACGAATGGAAATGCTTGACAATCGTATCCTGCTGCATATCCATCGAGTGCAGAATACTGTCGCCCGAGAACTCGTAAATTTCCCACAGCACGGATAAGAACATTGCAAAGCCGAGTCCGAACAGAACGTAAGCAATTACTCCCTTCGACGTCTTGGGCGCGCCGATAAGCGATTTTATCAGAATTATTCCGACAACCGAGAACACTATGCCCCACGCCGCGTGCAGTATATCGTCGAGGCTGGGAATAAGTCCGTAGAAGTTATAGCTCGCGCCGAGGAAACAGAAGAGCACGAATAAAAGCATAAATACCGTGTAGCCGTAAGGCGCGCGCACGTTAAGCGTGTATTCGGCAAGATAGAACACGAACACGATTGCCATATACGCACAGCCGATAGGAATATCGCGGTACTGACCTATACATATAAAATATATAATCGACGCAATGCAGAACGCGATAAACGCGCCCATCATTATGTCCAGCGGTATGTCCTTTATACGTTCTTTTATATATTCCTTGACCGTAGGTCTTTCGGACTTTCTTGCTTTTTTCTCTTTAACTTTTGTCATGTCGGAAAATTTTCCTTATTATTTAATAATACGTTGCGACGGCTTCTTCGGGGGGAAGCGGCTCGGCGCGCTCGATTTTTTCGGCAATGAGCACGGGTCCTTCCTGCCTGTAAACGGGGCTGTACTCATACCCCACTTTGGCAACTATCTTAAGCCAGTCCTTGGTTTCCACTCCCGCTATAAGCCTGCCCGTCTTGAGCGCAAAGCCGTCGTAGGCGATATCCGCCTCGCAACAGGTCATAATAAATCTGCCGATGACGATACAGTCCGCGGGCAGTTTTTTGGACACCGCCGCCATACCCTTGAATGAAACCGTCTTGCCCTCGTACTCCTTGGGCTTTTCGGACAAATCGCGGTAAAAGAGCGCGAAATCTTTGTCCTCTATTTCGATTACGGGCGCGTCGACGTCGAAAGGCATGGGGTCTTCGATTTCGTCGTACTCCGCTTTGCCCCCCACATATTCGTAAACTATGTCGGGACGGCGGGATATCCCGCGAACTATTTTGTGATATTCTTCCTTTTCGTATTCGCCCTTAAAGCGGTTGAACACGACGAGCTGCGTCATATTGATTTTGTCGAAGACAAGCTGGCGCATATTCTTGTTGTAGCTTACGAAAGTCGCCGCTTCGAAGAAGGTCATCATCTGGTTTATTACCCAGCTTTCGGGCATAGCGTCGAAAAACTGCTGTAAAAGCCAGGTGCCGTTATATTCCACGACGACGCGCTTTGCTCTCGTTTTGCGCGTGAGAAAATATAGGTTGCCCTCGTTTAAATCTTCGGGCTTTTCTATGCGCTCGATTGCTACGTTTTTAACCTGAAATTTCTCGGCCGCGTACTCTTCCTCGCCCTCTTCGCAGATTAAAAGCAGAGTGCGCTCGCCGTTTTCCATTCTGGGGTCTTCCAGCGTTTCCTGTATGAATTTCGTTTTCCCCGAGTCCAGAAACCCGAGAAATAAATATACCGATATCTCTTGCATATTAAACGCCGAACAGCTCTTTTAATTCTTCTTCGTCGATTTTACTGCCGATAACGCACAGTCTGCCCGTGTATTCCGCCGCTCCGTAGCGCACGTTTACCTCGCCGGGAACGTAGTCGAAATGCAGCCATTTCCCGTCTTGCCCCGCAACTATGCCCTTTGCACGCAGTACCGTGCCGAAACGCGTGCTGTCCGAAAG
>CAYXTN010000057.1:0-6698 GCA_964468085.1 uncultured Clostridia bacterium
TTTTGCATAGTGTAATTTTACATCTTAACCGTTGTTATGTCAAGCCTTCTAAGCTCGATTTCAAAGCTTCGACGTGCAGATGTTCGTCCTCCAAAATTCGGCAGATAAGCGAGCGCAAAGTATCGTTTTTCAGCCTCGGCAACATACGTTCGTAGCCGTATATGGCGTATTTTTCGCCCATAATGTCGTCCTCTATCATATTGCGGAGCGAGCGGGAATATGCCACGAATTTGGTCGAATAAAAGTTATAGTGCGCGGGCGGCGAAAAACTGTAAACGGGCGCCGAACCGAGGCGGGCGAGCGCTTCGCCAAGCAAATGCAGATGTATCATTTCGGCAATCGCAATGCTCTGCAAAAGCTCCGCGCGCACCTCGTCTTCCTTGGTAAGAAAGCTGATTGAGTGGTATACGTATTGCAGAGTTGCATTCAATTCGCCCGACGAGGTTGCGTATGCGGACGAGATTATCCGCGCCGCGTACGGGTCGCACTGTAGGTTTTTAAGCGAGGGGTACGCCCCCTCGGCAATCAGCGGTTTCGGCATAGTTTCGGCACTTCCTTTTATTTTTTACGTATTATCAAGGTATTCCCGCCGCCGTAAAAAGGTGCGGCGCACAACCGCCGTTGTGCGCCGCTTAATTTATCCGCTTTTTATTACAGTATGTCTTTTAAGAACTGCCCCGTATAGCTTTTCTCGCAGTTCGCTATATCCTCGGGCGAGCCGCAGGCAATCAGCGTGCCGCCTTTATCTCCCCCTTCGGGTCCTAAATCGACTATCCAGTCGCTCGTCTTGATTACGTCGAGATTGTGCTCGATTACTATCACCGTGTTGCCGCCGTCGCGAAGGCGCGAAAGTATGCCCACGAGCTTGTCTACGTCGTATGTGTGCAGTCCCGTCGTCGGCTCGTCGAGGATATACACAGTCTTGCCCGTGCCGCGCTTGGAAAGCTCGGTTGCAAGCTTGACCCTCTGCGCCTCGCCGCCCGAAAGCGTGGTCGCGCTCTGCCCGAGCTTGATATAACCCAACCCCACGTCGCACAGCGTCTGCATTTTGTTGTGTATGGCAGTCACGGGCGCGAAGAACTCGCACGCCTCCTCCACCGTCATTTCCAGAACGTCGGATATCGACTTGCCCTTGTACTTGACTTCGAGCGTTTCGCGGTTGTATCGCTTGCCGCCGCACACCTCGCACGGCACGAAAATGTCGGGCAGAAAGTGCATTGCAATCTGCAAAATGCCGTCGCCCTGACAGTGCTCGCACCGCCCGCCCGCAACGTTGAAAGAGAACCTGCCGCTCTTGTAGCCACGCTCTTTAGCGTCGGGAGTCGCCGCGAACAGGTCGCGTATCATTGTAAACACGCCCGTGTAAGTCGCGGGGTTACTGCGCGGCGTTCTGCCTATGGGTTGCTGGTCGATAGCGATAACCTTGTCGAAATACTCGATGCCATCGTACCCCTCGGCGTTGCCCAAAAGCTTGCGCGCGCCGTTCAGTTTATTAGCTAAATAGGGGTACAGAATTTCGTTGACAAGGCTCGATTTTCCGCTTCCCGAAACGCCCGTAACCGTCGTTATGAGTCCCACGGGGAACTCGACGTCAATGCCCTTTAAATTGTTCTGCCGACAGCCCTTGACCTTGAAAAATCTGCCGTCGGGAACTGCTCTTCTTTCGGGCACTTTTATTGCCCTGCGCCCCGCTAAATAGTCGCCCGTAATGGACAGCGGCTGAGCCATAATATCGTCTTGCGTGCCGCACGCGACAACCTCGCCGCCGTGCACGCCCGCCTTGGGTCCTATATCTACGATATAGTCCGCCGCTTTTATCGTGTCCTCGTCGTGCTCTACTACGATTAAAGTGTTGCCCAAATCGCGCAAGCCTTTTAAAGAATTTAAAAGCTTTTGATTGTCGCGCTGGTGAAGACCTATCGACGGCTCGTCGAGGATATAAAGTACACCCGTCAAGGCGCTGCCTATCTGCGTTGCAAGCCTTATCCGCTGGCTTTCGCCGCCCGAAAGCGTCGCCGCCGAACGCGATAAGGTAAGATACCCGAGTCCCACGTTTTCTAGGAAGGAAATGCGGCTGTTGATTTCTTTAATAATGTTGTCGGCGATTAAATGTTCGGTCTTGCCGAAGAAGGAGAAATCGGAAAACGCGTGCAGTTCCTCCACCGACATATCGCAGATATCGGCTATGTTCTTGTCGCCGACGGTGACTGCGAGCGCCTCTTTTTTCAGCCTTTTGCCGTGACAGCAAGGGCAGTCGGAGGTGCGCATATACCTCTCTATATCCCACTTTACGCTGTCCGAGCTCGTCTGCTCGTAGCGGCGCTGTAAGTTGGTGACGAACCCCTCCCACGCCTTTTGGTAGCTCCCTTTAAAGTGGTAGGCGTTGTATTCCATATCGATACGCTCGCCGCCGTTGCCGTACATAAGCATATCGTAAATGCCCTCGGGAAGCTCCGACACGGGCACGTCGAGCGAGAAGCCGTACACCTTGGCGAGCGAGTTCAAATTCATCTGCGTAATCGCCGAGCTGTCCAGATTCCAGCCGCTTATTTTAATCGCGCCCTCGCGCAGAGATTTACTCTTGTCTGGGCAGATTAAGTCGGGGTCGACCGACTGTTTAAAGCCCAGACCCGAGCACTCGGGGCACGCGCCCCAAGGCGTGTTGAACGAGAACAGGCGCGGCTCGATTTCCTCAATGGAAATTCCGCAGTCGGGGCAGGCGTACTTGGTCGAATACAAATCTTCCTTGCCGCCGCAGTCGATTACGACAAGTCCGTCGGCAAGCTTCAACGCGCCCTCTAAGCTGTCGGTGAGGCGCTTTAAAACGCCCTCTTTGACGACAAGTCTGTCCACCACTACCGAAATGTTGTGGCGGATATTCTTTTCGAGGTGAATATCTTCCTGCAAGTCGTACAGCGAGCCGTCGATTTTGACTCTGCCGTAGCCGCTCTTTTTGTAAGAGGCAAGTTCCTTTACAAACTCGCCCTTTTTGCCGCGCACGACGGGCGCTTCGACCATAATTTTACTGCCCTCGGGCATTAAAACGACTTTATCGGCAATCTCGTCCACCGACTGCCGCCGTATCTCTCTGCCGCAGTTAGGGCAGTGCGGAACGCCCACGCGGGCGAACAGCAGTCTGAAATAGTCGTAGATTTCAGTGACCGTGCCGACGGTCGAACGCGGGTTGTGCGAAGTCGTTTTCTGGTCGATTGAAATTGCGGGCGAAAGTCCGTCGATGAGCTCGACGTCGGGCTTTTCCATCTGCCCCAAAAACTGGCGCGCGTACGAGGAAAGGCTCTCGATATACCGCCTCTGCCCCTCGGCAAAAATGGTATCGAAAGCTAATGTCGATTTGCCGCTGCCCGAAAGCCCCGTGAACACGGTAAGCGAGTTGCGGGGTATGTGCACGTCGATATTTTTAAGGTTGTTTTCCTTTGCGCCCTTGACAAAAATTTCTTCTTTCATTGTTTTTTAGCCTTTAAAAGCTTCTTTTTAAGCTGTGATATCGTGTCGCGTATCTCGATTGCCTTCTCGAAGTCGAGCTGAGCGGAAGCCACTTTCATAAGCCCCTTCAATTTCTCGATTTCGGCGGGAATATCCGCGAGCTTTATGTCGTCGCCCGCACTCTTTTTGCTTGTAATTCCCAGCGAGATTTTGTTTTCTTTTATAATCGTTTTGGGAATAATTCCGTGCTTGTCGTTGTACTCTTTCTGAATTTTGCGGCGGCGCGCCGTTTCGTCGATTGCGCGGCGCATACTGCCCGTAATCTCGTCGGCGTACATTATTACCCTGCCCTCCGCGTTTCGCGCCGCTCTGCCTATCGTCTGCACGAGCGCCGTTTCACTGCGCAAAAAGCCCTCTTTGTCCGCGTCGAGTATCGCCACGAGCTTGACCTCGGGCAAGTCCAACCCCTCACGGAGCAAGTTGATGCCGCACAGCACGTCGAACTCGTCGCCGCGCAGTCCGTTTATAATGTCGATGCGCTCCAACGCGTCTATGTCGGAATGCATATAGCGTACGCGCTTGCCGTGCTCTTTTAGATAGTCGGTCAAGTTCTCCGCCATACGCTTGGTCATTGTGGTAACTAAAACCTTGCCGCCACCGCCGACAACCGAGTTTATTTCACCGAGCAAGTCGTCGATTTGGTTCTTTGTCGGTCTTATCGTCACCTCGGGGTCGAGCAGTCCCGTGGGGCGGATAAGCTGTTCGACCGTCTGCCCCGACTGCTCCATTTCGTACGGCGCGGGAGTTGCCGAAACGCATATAAGCTGCGGCACTCTTTCGTCAAATTCTTCGAACGTTAAAGGGCGGTTATCGTAAGCCGATTTTAAGCGGAAGCCGTAGCCGACGAGGTTGTCTTTCCTCGAGCGGTCGCCGTGGTACATTGCGCGTATCTGCGGGATAGTCATATGGCTTTCGTCGATAAACACCAGAAATTTGCCCGCGGGAAAGTAGTCCAGAAGCGTGAACGACGGCTCGCCCGGGGCGCGCCCGTCAAAGTATCTCGAGTAGTTTTCAACGCCGCTGCAATAGCCGATTTCGCGCATCATTTCGAGGTCGTATTGCGTGCGCTGTTCGAGCCGTTGCGCTTCCAACAGCTTGCCCTCGTCGCGGAAAGCCTTTACCTCGCCCGCCATATCGCACTCTATCATAGACAGAGCGTGCTGCATTTTGTCGTTGCCCACCGCGTACTGGCTGGCGGGGAAAATGAGCACGTGACTAAGTTGTGAAATTATGTTGCCCGTGAGCGCGTCCTCTTCACATATTCTGTCTATCTCGTCGCCGAAAAACTCGACGCGGATTGCCACCTCCGAATTGCTTGCGGGGAAGATTTCGACCGTATCGCCGCGAACGCGGAAGCACGAACGGTGAAAGTCCATATCGTTGCGCTGGTACTGAATTTCGACCAACTTTCTTATAAGGTCGTCGCGGTTGAGCTCGTCCCCCGGGCGCATAGATATGGCGAGGCGGAAATACTCCTCGGGCGCGCCCAAGCCGTAAATACACGAAACGGAAGCCACGACTATGACGTCCTCCCTCTCGCCGAGCGAGCTTGTCGCCGAGTTTCTGAGTTTATCGATTTCGTCGTTTAAGCTCATATCCTTTTCGATATACGTATCCGTCGAGGGGATATAGCTTTCGGGCTGGTAATAGTCGTAGTATGAAACGAAGTACTCCACTCTGTTTTCGGGGAAGAACTCTTTAAACTCGTTGCAAAGCTGTGCCGCGAGCGTCTTATTGTGCGCGATAACGAGCGTGGGGCGGTTTACCTCTTTTATGACGTTAGCCATCGTAAAGGTTTTGCCCGAGCCCGTAACGCCCAATAATACCTGCGTGCGGATACCGTCCAATACGCCCTCGACAAGCTTTTCTATCGCCTGCGGCTGGTCGCCCGTGGGCTTGTATTTTGAGTGAAGTTTAAATTCGCGTTTTTCCATACAAACAAAAGTTCCGTATTTTTATTATAGGACGGTCGGGCAAAAAAAGCAAGTAAATTATTGCCTTTTCGGACAATATTTATAATAGGTCTTTGATTACTTCCGAGGCGATTAAAAGCCCCGCGGCGGGCGGCACGAACGACACCGAACCGGGCACTCGCGCCTCTTCGCCGTCGCGCCCAGAGCTTATCGGCTCTTCTTCCGAATAGACTACTTTGAGCTTTTCAACTCCCGCCTTTTTGAGCTCGCGCCGCATAACGCGGGCAAGCGGGCAGACCTTTGTTTCGTAGATATCCGCGACCCTGAAAGCCATGGGGTTGAGCTTGTTGCCCGTGCCCATACACGATATCAAAGGCACGCCCGCCCTTTGACAGTTGACGGCAAGCATTATTTTTGACGTCACGCAGTCTATCGCGTCTACAACGTAGTCGTAGACGGTGAAATCGAACTGATTTTCGGTGCTTTTATCGTAGTAAATTGCCCGTTCGTTGGCACATATGTGGGGGTTAACCGCTTTTACGCGCTCTGCGGCGACCTCGGCTTTGAACCTGCCCACGGTCGAGTGCAAAGCTATTATCTGGCGGTTGATATTGCTCTCCGCAACCTTATCGCCGTCTATTAAATCGAGCGTTCCCACTCCCATTCTGGCGAGCGCCTCGACGACGTAACCGCCCACGCCGCCCAGTCCGAAAACGGCTACGCGGCTGTTATTCAATTTTCGTATCGCGTCCTCGCCGAGTACGAGAGCGCTTCTTTTAAACTGTTCCTGCATACGCGTATTATAGCACCCCGAAATAAATAAAGCAACCCGCAAGG
Organism: uncultured Clostridia bacterium; assembly: GCA_964468085.1. Taxonomy (GTDB): domain Bacteria; phylum Bacillota; class Clostridia; order Christensenellales; family Borkfalkiaceae; genus Coproplasma. Next base: position 6,255 of record CAYXTN010000057.1, read on the forward strand.
GGTTGCTTGTTATAAAGTCAGGTTAATGATTAACAGCCACGCAAGTCCGTAATAGGTAACGACGGCTATCAAATCGTTTATTGTTGTAATCAGCGGTCCTGAAGCTACGGCGGGGTCAATCTTAATCTTTTTGAAGAACACGGGAATAATCGTGCCGAAAAAGCTTGAAAGTATCATTGCGACCAGCAGAGCTATTCCTATACAACCCGAGGTCAAAAACGCCGTGTTTGCCGCCGTTCCCGTAATGCACAGGTACGCGCCGACAAGTACGCAGGAAAGCGAGCCGAGCAGTAAACCGAGTATGAGTCCCACCCGTGATTCTTTCCATAGGAGCTTGAACGTCTGCCGCGCTGTAATACGTTCGTCCGAAAGCACGCGGATAGTCACCGCAAGCGACTGCGTTCCCACGTTGCCCGCCATATCCAGAACGAGCGACTGAAAGCT
>CAYXTN010000058.1:0-6602 GCA_964468085.1 uncultured Clostridia bacterium
GCGACCGAAAATCCCGACTACGTAATCGTATCGTACAAGGACGACGCAACCGCATTCAACGGCTTGAAGAAGGGCACGATTGCGGGCAAGGGCGTAATCAACAACAAGATGAGCAATATGATGATGCAGATGCTCGAAAAGAAGGGAATACCCACGCACTTCGTCGAGCAGATTGACGACAGAAACACCGTCGTTAAAAAGGTGCAAATCGTTCCCTTGGAAGTAATCATAAGAAACGTTGCCGCAGGCAGCTTTTCCAAGAAATACGGCGTTGCCGAGGGCACGGCTCTTCTGAACCCCACCATAGAATTTTCTTATAAGAACGACGACTTGGGCGACCCTCTTATCAATACCTACCACGCGCTTGCGCTCGGTCTTGCAACCAAAGAGGAAATCGACACGATAACCAAAATGGCGTTCGCGGTTAACGACGCTATGAAGGAGTTCTTCAAGCACCTTAATATCGACCTTGTAGACTTCAAGCTCGAGTTCGGCAGATTTAAAGGACAGATTGTGCTTGCGGACGAAATTTCGCCCGACACCTGCCGTTTCTGGGAGGCCGGCACCTGGGATACGACCAAGCACGTCAGCTTGGATAAGGACAGATTCCGCCGCGACCTCGGAGGAGTAGAGGACGCATATCAGGAAGTATTCAAGCGTCTTACGGGAGAGTAAAATATGGGCGGCTTTTTCGGCTCTGTAAAAAAGACAAGCGCCGTATTCGACGTATTTATCGGCACGGACTATCATTCCCACCTCGGCACGAAGCGCGGCGGTATGGCGGCGTACGATAAAGAAAAGGGCTTACAGCGCGAAATTCACAATATCGAAAACGCACCCTTCAGGACCAAGTTCGAGCGCGTTTTGAGCGAGATGCAGGGCAACGCGGCTATCGGCTGTATAAGCGATACCGACCCTCAGCCCCTTTTGATGGTTTCCAAGGTCGGCACGTATGCAATCTGTACGATAGGCGTAATTAATAATACCGACAAGCTCATTAAGGACGTTTTAAAGGGCGGCGGATATTTCGACGCTATGACGGGCAGTAAGGTCAACACCAACGAGCTTGTCGCCGCGCTGATAAATTCCAAGGACAGCTACGTCGAGGGCATACGCTTTGCTCAGGACCGGATAGAGGGTACGGCTTCGATTCTGCTTCTGACGGATAAGGGCACGCTCATTGCCGCAAGGGATAAGCTGGGCAGACTGCCCATACATATCGGCAAGTGCGCCGACGGCTACTGCGCTTCGTTCGAGAGCTTTGCGTATAAAAAACTCGGATACAGCGAAGTGCGCGAACTCGGTCCCGCAGAAATCGTGGAAATTTCCGCGGACGGTGTTACACAGCTTGCGCCCGCGGGCAAAGAGATGCGTATATGCGCGTTCCTTTGGTCGTATTACGGCTATCCCACGTCGACTTACGAGGGCGTGAACGTCGAGATGATGCGTTGCAAAAACGGCAAGATTTTCGCAAACAACGACGCTAAAACGCACGATATGCACGAGATAGACTACGTCGGCGGCGTTCCCGATTCGGGCACACCCCACGCAATAGGCTACGCAAACGCATGCAAAGTTCCGTTTGCGCGCCCCTACATAAAGTACACGCCGACATGGTCGAGAAGCTTTATGCCCGTCAACCAGACGGAGCGCAACAAGGTTGCGAAAATGAAGCTCATACCCGTACACGAGTTTATCGAGGGCAAGAGATTACTGCTTGTCGACGACAGTATCGTGCGCGGCACACAGCTCAAAGAGACGGTTGACTTTTTGTATTCGCACGGCGCGAAGGCGGTGCATATGCGCTCCGCCTGCCCGCCCATAATGTACGGCTGTAAGTATCTCAATTTCTCGCGTTCGACGAGCGATATGGAGCTCATTACCCGCCGCACTATGGCGGAGTTAGAGGGCGACGAGGGCTTAAAGCATATCGAGGAATACAGTGACGGCAACACCGAGCGCGGCAAGGCTATGAGAAAGGCTATCTGCGACAAGTTCCAGTTCGAAAGTCTGGAGTTCCAGTCGATAGAGGGGCTTATAGAGGCAATAGGTCTCGAGCCTTGCAAACTGTGCACTTACTGCTGGACGGGTAAAGAATAAATTTATGGAAGAAGACTACTCTGACGAAATGCACGAAGAGTGCGGGGTGTTCGGCGTTTACTCGCAGGAAAACCGCGACGTGGCGCATACGGTCTATTACGGACTGTACGCACTTCAGCACCGCGGACAGGAGAGCGCGGGCATAGCCGTTTCCTTTGCGGATAAAATTTCCTACCACAAGGGTATGGGGCTCGTTCCCGAAGTGTTTTCGGGGGATAAGCTCGACAAACTTCCCGAGGGCGACATAGCAATCGGTCACGTGCGCTATTCGACGACGGGCGCAAGCCAGCTTTTAAACGCTCAACCCGTAGTGTTTACGGGCAAGTGCGGCAAAATGGCGCTCGCGCATAACGGAAATTTAACCAACACCAAGCAGTTACGTGACGAAATGCTCGCCGCAAACGCCGTGTTCCAAACGACGATTGACTCCGAAGTAATGGCGGTTATGATTAACAGCCTTTCGGACGGCGATTTACTGACGGGCGTCAAGCGTGCTTGCCCGCATTTCAAGGGCTCGTATGCGCTTGTCATTATGACCACGGACAAGCTTATCGCCGTGCGTGACCCGTACGGAATCCGCCCGCTTTGCATAGGCACGATAGTGGACGACTTCGTCGTTGCAAGCGAGAGCTGTGCGCTCGACGCGGTTTCGGCAAATTTTTTGCGCGACGTGGAGCCGGGAGAAATAGTCGTTATCGACAGCGACGGACTGCACTCGTATATGATGGAAAACCTTCCGAAAAAGAGCGGAATGTGCATTTTCGAATACGTGTATTTCGCGCGGCACGACTCGGTTTTAGACGGTTGCAGCGTGTACGAGGCGAGAATGCAGGCGGGCAGACTGCTGGCTAAAAATTACGGAGTGGAGGCGGATATGGTTTCGGGCGTGCCCGACTCGGCTAACGTCGCGGCGCGCGGCTACGCCGAAGAGAGCGGAATACCCTTCGTCGAAGCTCTCGCCAAAAACAGGTACGTCGGCAGAACCTTCATTCAGCCCGACCAGAGGCAGAGAGAAAACAGCTTATCCGTCAAGATGAACGCACTGCGAGCGAACGTCGTGGGCAAACGCGTTATCTTAATCGACGACAGTATCGTGCGCGGCACGACAATGCGCAAGATTATAAAAATGCTGAGGGGAGCGGGCGCAAGCGAAGTGCATATCCGCATATGCTCGCCGATTATAAAGCACCCTTGCCACCTCGGCATAGACATACAGACCTATTCGCAGCTTATCGGCGCGTACAGGAACGAAGAGCAGATTTGTCAAAGCTTGGGCGCGGACAGCGTTAAATATCTTTCGATAGAAGACTTAATCAAGAGCTGTTCGGGCTCAAAAAGGCAGTTCTGTTTAGGCTGTTTCAGCGGCGAATATCCGTACCCCGTATCGGGCGACGCGGACAAACTCAATTTAGAATAAAATTTTACAGAGGTAATTTTCAATGGCTATTTCCTACAAGGACAGCGGCGTTGACGTAGAGCGCGGCTATCAGGCGGTTAAACTTATGCGCGAGCACGTCAAGTCGACTTATACCGACGGTGTTCTGGGCGATATAGGCTCGTTCGGCGGTTTCTTTGCTATGCCTAAGGGTATGGAAGAGCCCGTTTTGGTTGCGGGCACGGACGGCGTTGGCACCAAGCTCAAATACGCGTTTGTCGCCGACAAGCACGATACCATAGGTATCGACGCGGTTGCAATGTGCGTAAACGACATAGTTTGTCAGGGCGCAAAGCCGCTTATTTTCCTCGACTATTTCGCAACGGGCGCACTCTCGCCCGAGACGGTTGCGACGGTAGTATCGGGAGTTGCCGAGGGTTGCCGTCAGAGCGGCTGCGCGTTAATCGGCGGCGAGACTGCGGAAATGCCCGGTTTCTATTCGGCGGGCGAGTACGACATTGCGGGCTTTGCCGTAGGCGTAGTCGACAAGAAAAAGGTCATTAACGGCAAGAATATAAAGGCGGGCGACGTGCTCGTCGGCATTAAGTCGAGCGGCGTGCACTCCAACGGCTATTCGCTGGTAAGAAAGCTGTGGGGTGAGGACAAGGAGGAGCTTGAAAAATACGACGAAAGACTGGGCGGCAGAATTATCGACGTCCTGTTGACGCCTACGAAAATTTACGTCAAGTCCATACTTGCGCTCATCGAAAAGGTAAACGTAAAGGGCATTGCTCATATCACGGGCGGCGGCTTTATCGAGAATATTCCCCGCATTTTCCCCGAGGGTATCGGCTGCGAAATCAACACGAAATCGTACGAGGTTCCCGCGCTTTTCAAGATTATGCAGGAGAAGGCGGGTATTACCGACCAACAGATTTACAACACGTTCAATATGGGCATTGGTATGGTAGTATGCGTCGACGAAAAGGACGTTGCGGCAACCATTGCACAGCTCGAAAACACTGGCGAAAGCTGTGTGGTAATCGGAAAAACGGTTAAGGGCAGCGGGGTAACTTTACTTTGAAGCGCATAGCGGTATTTGCAAGCGGCGGCGGCACGGACTTCCAGTCGGTAATAGACGCGAACGAAATGGAACAGTTCTGCGAAATAGCTTATCTCATCGCGTCGAAAGACGGCATAGGCGCAATCGCCAGAGCCAAAAAGCACGGCATAAGCACGGCGGTGTTTGCCAAGAAGGACTACCCCGATTTGGAAAAGCTGTACGCCGAGCTCACCTATCTTTTGAATATCAACCGCGTGGACTATATAGTGCTTGCGGGCTGGCTTAAAATCATACCCGAAAGCTTTATTAAGGCGTTCGAGGACAGAATTATCAATATTCATCCGTCGCTTATTCCTGCATTCTGCGGCGCGGGTATGTACGGACTCAACGTGCATAAAGCGGTGCTCGAATACGGCGCAAAGGTTTCGGGTTGCACCGTGCACTTTGTCAACGAAATCCCCGACGGCGGCGCAATAATCGCGCAGACGGCGGTTAAGGTTGAGGATAACGACACTCCCGAAAGTTTGCAATCGCGCATTCTTGAAAAGGAGCACGAACTTTTGCCCTACTGCGTGAAAAAGCTGTGCGAAGGCAAGATAATCAAAAACGGAAGAAAAGTAGAAATAAAATAGAGAGGTTTTATATGGAAATGAAGAAGAGGGCGCTCGTATCCGTATCGGACAAGGCGGGCGTGGTGGAGTTTTGCAAAGGCTTGGTCGAGAACGGTTTCGAAATCATTTCGACGGGCGGCACGGCTAAGGCATTAAAAGACGCGGGGCTTAAAGTTATCGGCATATCCGACATCACGGGCTTCCCCGAGTGCCTCGACGGCAGAGTTAAAACTCTGCACCCCAACGTACACGCGGGACTTTTGGCTATGCGCTCCAACCCCGAGCATATGGCTCAGCTCGAAAAGCTCAATATAAACACGATAGACATCGTCTGCGTAAATCTCTATCCTTTCAAGGCAACGCTTGCAAAGGGCGCGGACTTTGCCGAGTGCATCGAAAATATCGATATCGGCGGTCCTACTATGATACGCGCGGCTGCTAAAAACTATCAGGACGTCGCGGTTATCGTCGACCCCAAGGACTATGGAAAAGTGCTCGACGAGCTTAAAAACGGCGGCGTAACGCTCGAAACGAAGAAGTACTTGCAGTACAAAGTTTTCGCGCATACCGCGGTTTACGACAGTCTTATTTCCAACTATCTCGCTTCTCAGCTCGGTATCGGGTATCCCGACAGCGTAACGTTTGCGTACGAAAAGGCTCAGGAAATGCGCTACGGCGAAAACCCTCAGCAGTCGGCTGTATTCTATAAAGAGGAGTTCCCCCGCAAGGGAAGTTTAGCCACGGCAAAACAGCTTTGGGGCAAGGAGCTTTCCTACAACAATATTAACGACGCTAACGGCGCGCTTGAGCTTTTGAAAGAGTTCGGCGCAACCCCCGCGGTTGTTGCGTGCAAGCACGCAAACCCCTGCGGCGTAGGTACGGGCAAGGATATTCACGAGGCGTACCTTCGCGCGTACAATTCCGACCCCGTTTCGGTGTTTGGCGGCATACTTGCAATAAACGGCGAGGTGGACGAGGCAACGGCAACCGAAATCAACAAAATTTTCATCGAAATCGTAATGGCGCCGTCATACTCGAAAGAGGCGCTTGAAATTCTCGAACAGAAAAAGAATATCCGCCTTCTTGTCATTGACGATATATCCGCGCGCAGAGAAGTGACGGCAAAGGATATGAAAAAGGTCTACGGCGGACTTTTGGTTCAGGGTTACGACGAGTGCCTTATAAAAGGCGAGGATATGAAACTGTTCTCGACAAAGGCAAGCGTGGAAGTATCGACTTTGCCCAGCGGCAAGGAAAAGACGGTTTACGGTTGCGGCGTAGTTACCGACCGCGCGCCCACCAAGGAAGAGGTTGAGGCAATGCTCTTCAACTGGAAGGTGGTCAAGCACACCAAGTCGAACGCAATCGTTATCGGTAAAGAGGGCAGAACGACGGGTATCGGTATGGGACAGACCAACCGTATCTGGGCGGCACAGCAGGCAATCGCGCACGC
>CAYXTN010000059.1:0-6205 GCA_964468085.1 uncultured Clostridia bacterium
TGTCGTAGAAGCGGTTGATAAGGTTGGTGATAGTCGTCTTGCCCGCGCCCGTCGCGCCGACGAACGCTATTTTCTGCCCCGGCTTTGCGTAGAGGCTGATATTCTTTAATATGACTTTATCTTCGTTATAGCCGAACACGACGTCCTTAAAGCGGATATCGCCTTTGAGCGGAATATATTCGTGCGTGCCGTTATCCAGCGGCTTTTTCCAAGCCCACTCCTTTTCCGCGCTTTCGCCGTAGGTCAGAACGATATCGCCGCCCTTGTCCTCGGGCTCCGAATCGGTCATTTCGAAAATTCTTTCCGCACCCGCAAGCGCCATAACTATCGCGTTGAACTGCTGTGCGACCTGATTGATGGGCATATTGAACGAACGCGAGAAGCCGAGGAATGAAACGAGCACGCCCGCAAACACTCCCACTTCGCCGCCGTTAATCGTGCCGTACGCCGACAAAAGCCAGAACTGATTGCCCGTCATTATGAGCGTAAGTCCTATGATTGCCACTAGGATATACTGGAAGTAACCTATGTTATTGGTCATAGGTCCCATTACGAACGCGTAAGAGTTTGCCTTTCTGCCCGCAACGTTTAGCTCGTCGTTCAGCACCTTGAACTGCTCGCGCGCTTTCTGTTCGTGGCAGAAAACCTTGATTACCTTTTGTCCCTCCGTCATTTCCTCGACGTAGCCGTTGAGCGCGCCGAGCGCCTGCTGCTGACGGACAAAGTTTTTAGCCGACTTTGCGCCTACGCCCTTAATGAGCATAATCATTACGAACAGCATTACGAACATTACCACGGTAAGCGTAAAGCTGAAAATTATCATCATTACGAGTACCGTAACTATCGTTACGACCGACGAAACGAGCTGCGGTATCGTCTGCGACAGAAGCTGGCGCATAGTATCGACGTCGTTGGTGTAGAGGCTCATCAAGTCGCCGTGGGTATGAGTGTCGAAATATTTCAAAGGCAGCGTGTGCATCTTTTCGAACATTTCGTTTCTCATCTTTTTGAGCGTGCCGTTGGCGATATACATCATTATGCGGTTGTACGCAAACGCGCACAGCGCGCCCGACATATACACGCAGCCGATTATAATTACGTACGTTACGATTCTGTTCCAGCTCGGGTCGAACACGCCCTCCGACGGAGTAAGCTCGGATATGATGGGCGCGAGCATTGCCGAACCCACCGCGTTTGCCGACGAGGAAATTATTACGGCAATGAACATAAACACAACCGCGATTTTATAGTGCGAGAAGGTGTATTTTAACAGTCTTTTTAAAGTCTGAGAAGGATTTTTCGCCTTTTTGCCGCCGCGTATGCCGCGGGGTCCGTGAGGTCCCATATTAGCCATCGACTTCACCTCCTTCCAACTCCTTACCGTCGGAATCGTCGCTTCCCTTCATCTGGGATTCGTACACTTCCCTGTAAATTTCGTTAGACTTCAAAAGCTCTTTATGAGTGCCTATTCCGTTAATTCTGCCGTCGTCCAAAACGATAATCTTATCCGCGTCCTCTACCGAAGCAATGCGCTGAGCGATTATTATCTTGGTAGTCTGGGGCGCATGCTGTCTTAAAGCCGCCCTTATCTGAGCGTCCGTCTTGGTATCGACCGCCGAAGTGCTGTCGTCGAAAATAATTACCTTGGGCTTTTTGAGCATTGCGCGCGCAATGCAAAGGCGCTGTTTCTGTCCGCCCGAAACGTTTACGCCGCCCTGACCCAAATCGTAGTCGTACCTGCCGGGCAAGCGCTCGATAAACTCCTCGGCGCACGCCTGTCTTGCCGCAAGGCGCAATTCCTCGTCGGTTGCGTTTTCGTCGCCCCAGCGGAGGTTTTCGGCAATCGTGCCAGAAAAGAGCACGTTTTTCTGCAACACCATTGCGACGCTGTTGCGAAGAGCGTCCAAATTGTACTGTTTGACATCCACTCCGCCCACTTTGACGGTGCCCTGAGCGCAGTCGTAGAGTCTGGGAATAAGCGATACGAGCGAGGTCTTACCACTGCCCGTCGCGCCGATAATGCCCACCGTTTCACCCGAATTTATGTGCACGCTGATATCCTTGAGCACGGCGACGTCTGCCTTCTGCGAATAGAAAAAGTCCACGTCGTCGAAATCGACCGAGCCGTCGGCAACAACGCTTACGGGTTCGGCGGGCTTGGGCAGAGTCGTGTGTTCGTTCAAAACCTCGCGGATACGGTCGGCAGAGCCTTTGGACATAGACACGAAGTTTAAACACATTGCCACCATCATTACGCCCATTAAAATCTGCATTGCGTAGGTTATGAGCGCCTGCAAATTGGAGAAGTCCACGCCGCCCCAGCCCTTGATTGCCATATCCGAGCCGACGAGCAGAAGTATTATCATCGTCGCGTACATTACGAACTGTACGGACGGCATTAAAAAGTTGAGGATACCTTCCGCCTTGACCGCATAGTGATAGACGTCCTGCGTTGCCGCGTGCATTTTTTCGAGCTCGTGCTCTTCGCGCACGTACGATTTTACCACGCGGATAGCCGTCAAATCTTCCTGCACTACCGAGTTTAACTTATCGTATTTTTTGAACATCGTGCGGAAGTACGGCATAACTTTAAACATACACACGAATACGATTAAGCCCAGAATTACCGCCGCGCTGACGAAAATAATCGCCATTGACGGCTCTATAAGACAGGTCATAATTATCGCGGAAACGAACAGTACCGGTGCGCGGACCAACATTCTTATGCACATCTGATATGACATCTGCACGTTTGTTACGTCGGTGGTTATGCGGGTTATGAGGCTGGACGTCGAGTAGTTGTCTATATTCGCAAACGAGAAGGTCTGCAAATTGTTATACATATCCTCCCTCAGATTGTGTGCAAAGCCCGCCGACGCCTTTGCCGCCAGCTTTGCGCCCAATATGCCGCAGATAAGCGCGAACATTGCCGCACCGACGAGCAGTCCCGAAAACAGTATTATTCTGTTAACGTTTACGCCCGTATCAGTGCCTACGTTCTCGATTTCCTTTATGAGATACTGCGTCAAAAAAGGAATGACAATTTCCATCGCCGCCTCGCCTATCATAAAAATGGGAGTCAATATCGACGGAGTTTTATATTCCCTTACGCTTTGAAGTAAGGTTCTTTTGCCTTTATTTTTTTTCATATATTCAAAAACCTCGAGGAATGGGTACAGTACTGAATTTTACCCAAAAATTAATTTTAAGTCAAACAATTGCGTACTGAATATTATAATAATAAAATGTGAAATAATTGTGATATAAAACGCAAAAATTTAACATTTTTTATAAAAAATGTCCGCCGCGCTTTATGCAAGCGCGGCGGACTCAATTTATCAGTGAAGAAACATTTTGACAAGCTTGTCGTTACTCTTTTTATACGGCTGATAGCGCATTGGCAAGTCCATAAAAGTCTTTTTGTCGACTATGCTCTTATAGTGCGTGAAGGTATCGAAACCCGCTTTGCCGTGATAGCCGCCCATACCGCTCTCTTTAAAGCCGCCGAAGGGCATATTCGAGGTTGCAAGATGGATAACCACGTCGTTTACACAGCCGCCGCCGAACCCCAGGCGGGTTGTGAGCCTTTTAACCGCCTTTTTATCCGACGAGAAAACGTAGCACGCGAGCGGCGAATCGTGCGAGGTTACGTATTCCACCACTTCTTTTTCCTCTTTAAAAGTGATAACGGGCAGAACGGGTCCGAAAATTTCCTCGCCCATAACCTTGTCTTCGAACGTCACTTCGGCCATAACCGTCGGCTCGATTTTAAGCGTTTGGGCGTCAGACTTTCCGCCCGCGACAACCTTGTCGGGGTCGATAAGTCCGCACACTCTTTCGAAATGCTTTTCGTTTATCATTTTGCCGTAAGCGGGGTTTTCGAGCGGGTTTTCGCCGAACTGCTTTTTTATCTGCTTTTTGATTTCCGCGAGCAGTTTTTCGCGCACCTTTTCGTGGCATAAAATATAGTCGGGCGCAACGCACGTCTGGCCGAGATTTAAAAATTTACCCCACACTATGCGCTTTGCGGCAAGCGGAATATTCGCCGTTTGATCGACTATGCAGGGGCTTTTGCCGCCCAGCTCCAGGGTTACGGGGGTTAAATTTTCCGCCGCCTTTTCATAAACTATCTTGCCGACCGTCTTGCTTCCCGTAAAGAAAATGTAGTCGAATTTGGTATCGAAAAGCACCTTGTTGACCTGCGAGCCGCCGAAGATAACCGCCACATATTCGCGGGGGAATACGCTTGAAAGCACTGTTTCGATTGCCGCGTTGGTGTTGGGCGAATACGCGCTCGTCTTTAAAACCACGGTATTGCCCGCCGTCACCGCCGCAATGAGCGGGTCGATTGATAAAAGGAACGGATAGTTCCAGGGGTTCATTACGAGCACCGTACCGTAAGGCGACGGCAGGCGGTAGCTCTTCGACGCAAACTGCGCAAGCGGCGTTTTGACCCTCTTTGCCTTTGCGTACTTTTTCACGTGCTTTATCATATGCGAAAGCTCGCTCAACACAAGCCCCGTTTCGCACATATAGCTCTCGCTCGCGCTCTTTCCGAGGTCCTTGTAAAGTCCGTCGTGAATTATATCGAGGTTACTCTTTATTGCGGCGTAAAGCTTCTTTAAATATTTGAGCCTTGTCTTTACGTTTAAAGTGTTGCCCTCCGCAAAATATTTGCGCTGTCTTTCAACTATTTCGTCAATTTCAGTCTGCATAACCGCCCACCTTCAGATAAATTTTTTCAAGCTTCTTTTTATTCCACAGCTTGGGTACGGGGTACAGCGGATTGGCTTCCTTGTCCGCATACGCCGCGAGCCCCTCTATATCCTCGCGCTTGATAAAGTCGAACGTTTCGGGTATGCCGAACTTTGCGTTCAGCTCCTTTATCTTTGAAATGACTTTCGCCGCCGCTTCGGGTGCGGGCGTGTTCTTGTCGGCGAGCTTGCAATATACCGCTATCTTTTTGAGCTTTTTGTGCGCCGCCTTGCCGTACTCTTCCAAAACGACAGGCAAAATTACCGCGTTTGCAAGTCCGTGCGGTGTGTCGTACTTGCCGCCGAGCGAGTGCGCGACTGCGTGAACGTAGCCGACGTATGCTTTCGAAAAGGCTCTGCCCGCCTTGTGCGAGGCGATGAGCATATTCTTCCTTGCCTCGCGCGTTTTATCGAAATAGGAAGCCTCGATATTATTGAAAATCAGCTCGATTGCTTCGAGCGCGTCGCGGCGGGTAGACTTGTTGCCGCTCTTGCCGATATACGCCTCGATTGCGTGCGTGAGCGCATCCATACCCGTTGTGGAAACGACTTTTTGCGGCAGAGTCATCGTCACTTCTTCGTCGAGAACCGCGTACTTAGGGATAAGCGGAAAATCGTTTATTGCGTACTTATGGCGGGTTTTGCTGTCTACTATTACGCAGGCAAGCGTAGTTTCACTGCCCGTGCCCGCCGTCGTGGGAACAGCAATTAAAAGAGGAATTTTCTTTTTGACTTTGAGTATGCCGCCCAAATCGTTCAACGTCTTTTTGGGTCTTGCGACGAGCGCGCCCACGCCCTTTGCACAGTCCATAGGCGAGCCGCCGCCGAACGCGACGAGGCAGTCGCAACCGTTTTCCTTATAAATTTTCAAAGCCTCGTCGGCATTGTCCGTCGTGGGGTTGGCGACGACGTCCGAATAGACGCAGTACTCCACTCCCGCCGATTTTAAACCCTCTTCGAGCGCGGAGCACAGCCCCAAACCGTAAATCATTTTGTCGGTGACAATTAGCGGTTTGCGTTTGCCGTTTTCTTTGATTACCCCCGCTATCCCCTCTACGTTTTCGATAATTTTCGGGTTTTTGTAGGGCAACAGCGGCAATGCGATTTTGAATACCGTCTGATATATGCGGCAGTACGCCGCTTTAAATACGTTCATATTATTTCTCCGAATTAAACTTGTTGATTGATCAACAATTATAAATGATATATCATTGCCGCGTATTTGTCAAACGTATTTTAAAATAAAAAATTATCGTAACCTATGCAAAATCGCTTGAAATTTATTTGTTATTGTTATAAACTAAGTAAGACCGATTGCGGACAACGCAATAAAAGTGCAGAGGTGGCAGAGTGGTACTCCGTGACACTCTGCGAGTTGCAGACAACTTAATAAAGATGCAGAGGTGGCAGAGTGGTCGAATGCGCACGACTCGAAATCGTGTTACGTAGGA
>CAYXTN010000060.1:0-6180 GCA_964468085.1 uncultured Clostridia bacterium
TTTCGGCAAAATGCAAAGTGCCGTACATATTGCCGTGGTCGGTCATACATACGGTGTCGATTCCGTTGTTCTTGCAATAATCGATTAAATTGTCAATCTTGCACGCACCGTCAAGAAGCGAATACTCCGTGTGAAGGTGCAGATGTACAAATTCAGTCATTGTTTTATCCTTTGATTTGTTTTATGATAGCTGCGAGGCAAGCGCGAAAATTTTGCGCATACGGTGATTTATACAGCTCTTTGAAATATGCAACCTGTCGGCAAGCTCCTGCATCGACGCGTTTTTATCCGCAAGCCGAGCCTCGGCAACCTCGAAGAGATTGGCGTTAAGCTTTTTCAAACCTATGGTTTGAGATATAACTTCGATTGCCTTAATCTGAGCAACCGACGCGGTCAGAGCCTTATCGATATTGGAAACCGAACAGTTGCTAACCCTGTTTTCGTTGTTGCTTTTGTCCTTTTTTTCGACTATGCGGTTGAGCTTTTTAAGACATTTATCCGCCTGCATAACGTTTAAAAGGTCGGAAATGACCTCTTTGCTCTTGACGTAAACAACCGCGCTGTCCTTTCTGGTCACAAGCTTTGCAAGCACTTCGAACTCGCACAAAAGCTCGCAGTAGTCGCTTGCGGTAATGCGGTTGGAAAATACCACCTCGAAGTGATACCCCGTACGGCTGTAAGTTTGCTCCTCGGGCAAAGTACAGCTTCCGCCGCCCAAAAACGCGCCCTCTATGTACGCACTCATACAGTCCTCGTCGACAATCAGCTTATCACTTATGCCGAAAACGAGCGAAACGCCGTCGCCGTGTATTTTCAAAATGCCGAGTTTTGCCAAAATTTCGCACGATTTTTCGCCCACACACTCGAATTTGAGCTTGTCCCTGCCGCTCTTTAAATCGATATCAGCCGCGGAAACGGTTAACGGAGTTTCGAAAACCGTCTCGAACAGGTCGCACACAAATTCAGCCGTGCGCTCGTTCTCCGTCACTATTTCAAAACCGTAATTGCCGTTAACCGAAATTACGCTTCCGCTCGTACGGATATAAGCCGACAGAAACGCAATGCGACAGCACTCGCGCTCAATCGGCTTCAAAATTATTTCGTTTTTAAGTTCTTCGGTAAAGGTACTCATTATTTACATATGCGCCTTTTTATACTCGGCAAAACGGAATTTCGGCAACCTTCCGTCAATGTTATCTATCTGCTCTAAGGGGAATTTGCAGTCCTTAATGAGCTCGTCCGCAATCTTGGTATCGCCCACTCTGTCGGCCGAATGCGCGTCCGAATCGACCACAAACCTTACCCCCGTCGACGCCATCAAATCGACCTCTTCGGGCGAAACGTGGCGCTTTTTGGTATTGATTTCGATATAAGTGCCGTAGTCCGCGCAAACCTGCGCAACCTCTTTGAGGTCGCAACAACATTTATAGTTAATGTGCGTAAGAATATCTATCGGGTTGTTTTTAACTGCGTTAACATACGCCCTTGTGGTATTCTCTATTACCTTTTCGGGCGGCTTTTTGCCAAGCTTGTACGCAGTGTAGTTACGCAGCATTATGTTGTAAAAATCGCTGAATTTTCTATATTTCAGCACTTCGTGAATACCGAAAAGATAAATATCGAACTTGTCCAAGTCCTCGGGGCGCATATCGGTATCGCCGTCTAAAGAAATGAGATTGCTCTCCATTCCCATAAGCACCTTTATACCCGTAAGCTTTTCGGCTTCCTTTATTTCCACGCGCAAATCGTCTAATTTTTTTCTTTTGAGACCGAAAAGCAAGTGATTAAAGCCGTGGTCGGTTATAGCAATCTGCTTTAAACCCATCTTTTTTGCGGCGACCGCGTTCTCCAAAACGGTATTCTTGCCGTGCGAATAGGGCGTATGAGTATGATAATCAGCCGTTAAAATCATTGAAATCTCCTATGTACACGACTTCCTCGTTAAGTGAAATACCGAACTTTTCCAAAACTTTTCTTTTGACTATGCAAATAAGCGATTTAACATCTTCCGCCGACCCGCCGTCGTTTATGATAAACGACGCATGTTTCTCGCTAACGTATGCACCGCCGACACGCAAACCCTTTAAACCGGCCTTTTCAATCAAATAGCCCGCCGACGTCCCCTCTGGGTTTTTAAAAACGCAACCGCAACTTTTACCCTTGGGCAAGTGACTTCTTCGCTGTCTGTAATATGCAATGCGTTCGTCAATCTTTTCTGCCGAACTGTCGTCAACATTTACTATTATTGACAAAATTATGCCTTTTATGTCACGCATAGTACTGTGTCTATACGCAAAATTGCACATTTCGCGGGTTAAAACACGTGTTTTACCGTCATAGACGCGCACACTCTCGATATCGTTACCTATTGCCGCGCCGCTTACTCCGGCGTTCATATACGCCGCTCCGCCGACGCTCGCCGGTATTCCGAACAGATATTCGAGCCCGCCGAGACTGTGCTTTTTACAGTACGACAGCAGTTCTCCTATTCTCGTTCCTGCAAGACAGAGAAGTCTGTTTTTGTCGAGCCTTATTATTCCGCGCAGCTTCTTCGTGGAAATCACCGCGCCGCTTATACCTTTATCGGAAACCAAAACGTTAGAGCCACAACCTAAAATTTCAAACGGAATAGCGTTGGCAGTCAGTCTGTCGTACGCGGTTTTTGCCTCGTAGGGAGTTTTCGGCAAATAAGCCGCAATGGCAGTTCCGCCCAAACCGTATGTCGTATTTTCGCTGAATCTGAAAGGACTTACTATTTTGATTTTGGGCTCATTTGTGCAATTTTTTAAACCGCTTTTATATAATAGCATTTTTTGCAATTTTAATCAATCACTTTAATAAATTTTTTATTTTATTTAAGTCCCCGCTACCTGCGGCGCTTTTAAGTTGGTCAATATACTCCTTACTACAAGGATAGTTTAATACCGTTTCATATTCGACGTTACATAAAGGTCTTATGTCTTCGTCGATATCTTTATTATCGCCGTAAAATAAGCCGAGTTTGCCCACATTGTTGTTTTCCAACAGGTAATTGATAAACCTTTTGCAAACGTTGTACTTTGCGTTGTTCGTCGTCAA
This sequence comes from uncultured Clostridia bacterium, assembly GCA_964468085.1. Lineage (GTDB taxonomy): Bacteria > Bacillota > Clostridia > Christensenellales > Borkfalkiaceae > Coproplasma. The sequence continues at coordinate 3,079 of CAYXTN010000060.1, forward strand.
TACTGAAATATTCTGATATAAATCGTTAAATTGCGTTACAGGCTTGACAGAAAAGGTTGCGTTTCTCGTTTTCAGTCTGAAAAAATCCCGTTGAGTTCCCAAAAGATATTTGCATTTGCCGTTTATAAGTTTCAAATATGCGTTAGTCGGCTCTTCAGACAGCGCCCCTCCTACCCCGCACAACACTGCCGCGACAGACGAAAGATTGTCTTTGCCCGCGTTTATTACCGTGTTTTCGGCGGTTATATCGCTAAAATCGGCGCTTTCGTCGAGCGTGAGAAAACAATATCCGCCGCGGCACCAGTTTTTGTAGGCAAAATCTTTTTTATTGATATAGTTTTCTATTCCGTAAAACCCTGCGGGATACGAAATAATATCGGGGATTTTGCCTTGCTGTAAATTCATACGTGCCGCCTCTGTCGAAAGTGAAGTCACGGTGACGTAAATTTTATTGTCTTTAAAGCACTTATCGCCGATATTTTGCAGATACTGGCTGCGCGAACCGCGCCCGCCCTCGAAGCCGTCGATTTGCCATACGGAAATGCTCTGCGTTTCAACCTTGTCAGCCGCGGCACTTCTACGCTGAAAGAATGCCAAAAGCGGCACGGCGATTATGAGTAGCACTATTATTGCCACTAAAATAAAAGTTCTCTTTTTCGGCATATTATATAATACTGTTTAACTTGCCGAAAAATACATAAGGGGGATATTCCGAAACGTCGGAATATCCCCCTTGCCGTTACAAATCAAAACGAAACCTAAACGGTAACGCCAATCCGAAAACGGCTATATTTAAAGCGTTACCGCTTGTAACGTTAAGTTGTGCAAATTTTTAAGGTTTATGCGCCGTATTTGCTTTTTAATAATCTTTCCTTCAAATCCACAGTTACGCCCGCACCGTACTTTTCGTTTGCAAGAAAATCCTCCAATTCGTCAAGCTCCACCGCAGAAATTGTGAACGGCGCTTCGCCGTCGGGCGTATGCCAGCTGAAATTTTCGGTTTTTAAAGTAGATGAACTGCTGTTGGGAAAATCGGTTGTCGATACCGCCGCCGTTGCCGTTGGCTGATAACTGCAATTTACAAGCTGATAGCCGCCGTTTACCGTTCGCCCGTCGTTGCCGCCGCTGTCGTTATTTTTCAGCAGGTTTTGTATGCCTTTGAAAACGCAGTTTTCCGCCTTGAAACTTCCTCCGTTTCCGCAAACTATACCCTGTGAAACCAAAGCGCACTTCCAGCCGCTGTTAACTGCCGCAACCTTGGAAGCAGCACCTTGACTTGATAAATTCGCACGGTAAGAAATATATTCCGTACTGTCAACTATGCAGTTATACATATACGCGTTGCCGCCGCGCAGTTTGGGAAGTCTGTCCTCTAAATTTTTAAACATGCAGTTTGCAAACGAAATTTGCAACGAAAGATTGTAATCGTAGTCCTCTTTGCCGTTGCCGCTGTCGCCGCACAAGAAACCCTTCTTTTGAGGTATTGCAATTCCGTACAGAATATCCTCGAAGCTGATACCGCCGTCGCGCAGAGCCTTGTAATACAGGCAGTTGGTTTCTCCGTTCTGGTAATCTTCCTCAATCTTTGCCATCATTTTATAAAGATAGCCGTCGGGGTCGTCACTGCCCGCATTGAAATTGCACCAGCTTATATGCAGACCGTTAGGTCCCGTCGCGCCGTACGGAGCGCGGAAAGCAACTCCGGCGTTGGCGTCGTATACGGGGTTGGAATAGTCAATCTGACCGTCGTACGACTTACCGAACGTGCAGTGGTCTATCCAGATATATCCGCAAAACGATATTTTGAAATATGCCCAACCGAACCAGTCACAGTCACCTATCTTGCCTGAAGTCTTTACGGGAGCGTCTTCCCACTGCCACATTTCGTCGAATTGCAGGTTTCTGAAAACGACGTTCGTATCGCTTGTCAGCTTAAAGCCCGCATGAGTAATCTTTGCGCCGTTTTTGGAATAAATCAAAAGATTAGACGTATTTTCAACCTTAATCTGCGAAATTCCGTTTTCCAAAAACATATCCGACCAATATAAATAAGGTTGCAATTTACTATAATTTGACGCAAAATCGGCGACAACTCCGCTACTTTTTGCACTGTCGCTTAAAACGTAATAGCCCAAATTCAAGTCCTGAGTAATTTCGATTACGTGAACCGTGCCCTCGGAATTGAGCGTTTGCGTATACGTCTGAGTTGCTTCGTCCCAATCGGTTGTATATGAGTACTTGGCGTCCTTAATTGCCGTTAAAAGCTCTTCCGCCGTCGAGGCCGTGCGATACGCGGAAGTTCCCACGTACTGCGAAAAGTCGCCGATATTGTCCTTGACGTAGCCGTCGGCCGAAAGATTGACCGTTACCTGTTCGGGTAGCCGGTCTATCCAGTCAGGTTCGGACGATTGCTTTGTACACCCGGCAAAAGCCGCCGCGCACAATAAAATTGCAACCGCACCCGCAATAAGCTTTTTCATTTCAATCTCCTCCCAATACGATATTACACTAAAAAGTCAAACATTTCAATAGTTTATAATAAAATAGCCCGCCGAAAATTCGGCGGGCAGGCATTATTGACTTAATCTTCGTCCTCTTCGGGAAGTTCAACGTTGTGGTAAACGTTCTGAACGTCGTCAAGCTCTTCGAGTTTGTCGAGCATCTTTAAAAAGGTTGCAACCTTGTCTTCGGGAAGCGTAATGTAATTCTGCGGAATCATTTTGATTTCAGCTTCTAAAAAGCTTACGCCCTTATCCTCGAAATATTTACGAACCTCGGAGAATTTTTCGGGAGTCGTATAAACCTCGTAAACGTCGTCCTCAACCGAGTAGTCCTCGGCTTCGGCCTCGAGACAGTATTCCATCATAGTGTCCTCGTCAAGCTTAGCCGTCTTTTCGATTACGATTAAACCCTTGTTGTCGAACTGATAGCTTACGCAGCCGGGCTTACCCATCTGACCGCCGCACTTGGACATTGTCGAGCTTATATCGCCGCTCGTTCTGTTTACGTTGTCGGTAAGCGTCTTAATTATAACCGCCGAACCGCAAACGCCGTAGCCTTCGTAGGTCAGCTCCTTGTAGTCCTTGCCGCTCAGCTCGCCCG
>CAYXTN010000061.1:0-5799 GCA_964468085.1 uncultured Clostridia bacterium
CCCAGCACCTTGCAAGGGTACGCGCCCAAACGCATAGTGCCGCCCATCTTTACGCCGTACTGGTCGGGCATCAGGTCGATTACGGGGTGCTTCGATTCGGGGTTGAACTCGGACGAATGCGCGTCCTTGTAACCCAAGACGTTGCGGGCGTACTCGATAACCGCCGTCTGCATGCCCAGACATATGCCGAAGTACGGCACGTTGTGCGTACGCGCATACTCCGAACAAACGAGCATACCCTCGACTCCGCGCACGCCGAACCCGCCGGGCACGATTATGCCGTCAACGCCGCCGAGCACTTCCTCCGCGTTTTCTTTGGTAAGCGTTTCGGTGTCCACCCAGCTGATGTCCACCTTCGCGTAGTTTTCGTATCCCGCGTGCGCCAAAGCTTCGGCAACCGAAAGATATGCGTCGTGCAACTGCACGTACTTGCCGCACAGCGCAATTTTAACAACCTTGTCGCGGCCGTCCACACGCTGTAACATCTTGTTCCACTCGGTTAAATCGATTACGCGGGGGTCGAGCTTCAAGCGCTTGCACACGATTTCGGAAAAGTTGCTCTTTTCGAGCATTATGGGGCACTGATAGAGCACGGGCATTGTCATATTTTCGATACAGCACTCGGGCTCTACGTTGCAGAACATTGCGATTTTGTCGCGGACGTCCTTGGGCATGGGCGCGTCTACGCGGGGAATGATTATGTCGGGGTTGATGCCCATACCCTGCAACTCCTTGACCGAGTGCTGCGTGGGCTTGGACTTGAACTCCTCCGAGCCCGAAATGTAGGGCACGAGCGTTACGTGGATAAAGCAACAGTTGTCACGCCCTACCTCGCGGGCGACCTGACGGATAGCCTCGATGAACGGCTGGCTCTCGATATCGCCTATCGTGCCGCCGATTTCGGTAATTACGACGTCCGCGCCCGTAGTTGCGCCCACGTTATAGATAAACGACTTGATTTCGTTCGTGATATGCGGAATAATCTGAACCGTCTGACCGAGATATTCGCCGTTACGCTCCTTGTTTAAAACGTTCCAGTAGACCTTACCCGTGGTAAGGTTGGAATACTTGTTTAAATTTTCGTCTATGAACCTCTCGTAATGACCGAGGTCGAGGTCGGTTTCCGCGCCGTCGTCGGTAACGAAAACTTCGCCGTGCTGATAGGGACTCATCGTGCCGGGGTCGATATTAATGTAGGGGTCGAGCTTCTGCGACGCGACCTTATAGCCTCTGCACTTTAAAAGTCTGCCGAGGGATGCCGCGGTAATGCCTTTACCCAAGCCCGAGACAACGCCGCCCGTAACGAAAATATACTTTGTCATAACTAAGTTTCCTCTTATTCGTACAATATAAATAATTGTAACATAAAAGCGGCGGAATTGCAATATTTCGCCGCTTGAAAATTTATATAAATTTTAGTTCTTTAAATTTCAACTTCGCCCGTGAAGGCAAGAGTTGCCGAACCCTCCATATACACGGTTTCGTCGGTGTAGGTTATCGTGAGGTCGCCGCCGCGCAGGTGCACCGTAATAGACGCGTTCTTTTCCGCAAAGCCGTTCAGACAAGAGGCGACCGCCACCGCGCACGCGCCCGTGCCGCATGCCCACGTTTCGCCACTGCCCCGCTCCCATACGCGCATTGTCAGCTCGTTCTTCTTGTCCACGCGCACGAACTCGGTGTTTATCCTCTCGGGGAAAAGCGAATTGTTCTCGAACTGCGCTCCCACCTTTTCCAAATCGATTTGATAGGGGTCGTCCACGTAAGTCACGCAGTGCGGGTTGCCCATGGATACGAGCGTGATTTTGTACTCCTTGCCGCACACCGTCAAAGGATAGCCGACAACGCTGTCGCCCTTTAAAGTCGACGGTATTTTATCCGCCTGCAAAATTGCCGCACCCATATCGACTTTCGCCGAAACGACCTTACCCGAATTATCGCACTTGAAATGCAGAGTTTTTACGCCCGAAAGCGTTTCGATGCGGCATATGTCGGCATTAACGTACCCCAAATCGTGCGCAAGTTTGCCCACGCAGCGTATGCCGTTGCCGCACATTTTGCCTTCCGAACCGTCCGCATTGAACATACGCATTTTGCAGTCGGCAACCTCGGACGGGCACAGCAAAATTATGCCGTCGCCGCCGATTGAAAAGTGTCTGTCCGAAAGTCTGATTGCCAGCTCTTCAACGTTTTCGAGCGGCTCTTTCATACAGTCGAAATATATGTAATCGTTGCCTATTCCGTGCAACTTGTAAAACTTTCTTAACATAGTCTTTTACGGCATTATAATGCAGGCGTCGCGCTCCGCACCGACCGACACGTACTTAATCTTGCAACCGCACAGCTTTTCCAGAAGGTGAATGTAGCCCAAAGCCTCTTTGGGCAAATCCTCGGGCTTGCGGCACTTGGTAATGTCGCAGTGCCAGCCCTTTACCTTTTCGAACACGGGCTTACACTCGTCCAGAACGTCGGTGAAAGGGAAGTCGTTCAAAATCTTGCCGTTCAGCTCGTAATGAGTGCAAATTTCAATCTCTTCGTAGTCGTCGAGAACGTCAAGCTTGGTGAGTGCGATTTCGTCCGCGCCCTGGCACATAATGCCGTAGCGCGAAGCAACGACGTCAAAGGGGCCTACTCTTCTCGGTCTGCCCGTAGCCGCACCGTACTCGCCGCCCAGCTCGCGCAATCTTTCAGCCTTTTTGCCGAAGTACTCGCAGGTGAAAGGACCTTCGCCCACGCAGCTCGAATAAGCTTTCATAATGCCGATAGAGTTGTCGAGTTTGAGGTTGGGCACGCCCGCGCCGATAGGCGCATACGCGGCGATTGTCGACGACGACGAGGTATAGGGCACTATGCCGTAGTCGATATCGCGCAGAGCGCCGAGCTGAGCCTCGAACATAATCTTTTTGCCCGCTTTATGCGCTTCGTTGAGGTATATTCCCGTATCAATTATGTAATCGCACAAAGGTTTGCCGTACGTTTCGAAGTAGGCAATCATATCGTCGACCTTGACGGGGTCGAAGCCGTACGCCTTGATGGTCATATTCTTCCATGCGACGATATCGGGCAAACGCTTATACAAGAGCGAGAGGTTTAAAAGCTCGCCCATGCGGAAAGCTTTCTTCATATACTTGTCGGCGTAGATAGGCGCAATGCCGCGGCGGGTCGAGCCGTAGGGCTTGCCCGTAGCCTTGGTCAGTCTGTCCTCTTCCATTATGTCCTGCAACACGTTGTAGGGCATAGTGATTATCGCCTTGTCGCTTATCTTTAAATTTTCGGGCGTGATTTTAATGCCCGCGGCGCGCAGTCTTTCCATTTCGCCGCAGAGGTGCTTAATGTCGATAACCATACCGCAGCCGAGCACGTTGACCACTTCCTCGCGCAAAATACCCGAAGGGAGCAAATTTAAAATGAACTTGCCCTTGTCGTTAATGACCGTGTGCCCCGCGTTGTTGCCGCCCTGATAACGGCAGACCACGTCGAAATCGCGCGACAGAAGGTCAACCATTCTGCCCTTGCCTTCGTCGCCCCAGTTAATTCCGCAAATGCTAGTCAACATAAGCTATCACCTCGTGAATTTTATTACCTTTTTATTATATGATAAAAGGCGTGTATAGTCAAGTTAAAACGCGGCTCGGAAATCCCCCGCCGCGTTAAAATTTATTTTACTTATTCTCGAAATAGAACAGCTCCTCGAACTTTTTGTTCAGGGCTATGCAAAGAACGAGCGCGAGCTTTGCCGTCGGGTTGAACTGTCCCGTTTCTATGCTCGATATGGTATTTCGTGAAACGCCGACGAGCTGCGCAAGTTCACCCTGCGACAGCCCCGCCTTTTGTCTTTCTTCCTTTAATCTGTTTTTAAATTCCAGCCTGGTTGCGACGTCTTTCATTTACATAACCCCGCACCTTTGCGCTATTAGGTATACAAGAAAGAATACCGCAACGACCGCTTCCGTAAAACCTATAATACCGTAAACGACGCTTATTTTGCGGTCTTCGGTTTTATTGAACGCAGTTATAATATTATGTACCGCAAGCGACGCCGCCACCGCAAACAGAACTTCGGGCGGCAAACAGTTTTGCACGAGCGCCGACACCGTAAAAATTATCAACGCCAAAACGGCGCTCAATCTGAAAGCAATTTGGTTTAACTTAAATGATTTTACTTCGTTCATAATTTCGCCTCACACAACTCCGCAGAGCATCAATATAGACATAACGATTATAGCTACTACCACAACCGCCAAAACGACCGCCAAAGCAAATAATCCTTTTTTCTTTTCTTTTACGCCTATGTAAATGCTATTGACTGCCATCATACCGAAAATGACGGAATACATAGGAAGCAGTGTATCATCACCTTTATTTACAATCAGATTTGCCACGCTGAATACGATAGCAATGAGCACCCCCACTTTGAACGCAAGATACGCTGCCGTCTTATATATATTTTTCTTCATTTCGTCGCCGCCTTTGTTTTCCTCGCGGCTCATTGCCAGAATTTCTTCCCTCGAGGGCTGAGTGGCTTCCTCTTCAACGATTTTATTTTCGTTTTCTTCCATAATAAAACTCCTTGCCAAGTTTTGTTGGCAAATTTATAATAGCATTGCCAAGTTTACTTGTCAAGGAGTTTTGCAAAATTTTTTCAAAAAATTATTTTGTATACTTATTCGGCACGCCGCGGCGGGTTACGAGGTAGATATACCAGATAAAGCCGACAAGCGGGATAAACAGCACGAATATAAAGAAACCGCTTCTGTCTATGTCGTGCATACGGCGGATAATGAGCGTGACCGACGGTATAATTTCAACCAGACTGAAAAGCGCCAACGCTATAGTCATTACCGTACTGAAAGTGTTCATCATCGGCGTAAAGCAAGTTACGCTCACTATCCAAAGAGCAATCAACGCAACCATAATTATGGAGTTGCCCAGCACTCCCCACCAAAATTCTCGGCGGGAGGACGTGCCGTGATAATCGAAAGCCCTAGTCCAGAATTTTTTAAATCCGTCCCAAAGTTCCATAAGGACAGTATGCGCAAACGGCAAAAAAATACGCGCCCCGCAGGGCGCGCATATTTTTACCTTATTTTCAGTTATTGACGCTATACAACATTTCAAAATAAGTTGGATACGGCCAGTATTCCGAAGAGGTCAGCGTTTCCATCTTGTCAACGCGGGCGCGGATATCCTCCATAATGGGGATAATTGTATGCGCCATAGCCTGCGAAGCAGGACGCACGTCAGAAAGCTTTATCTTTTTAAGCTCTTCTTCAAGCTTTTCGCACAGCGTGCACGCCTCGTCGTTTAAGGTTGCAAGCGCGGTAACCGTCTGCTTTTCGCCCTTGCAGGGAAGTTCCTCGTTGACGGCAAGCTTTGCCGCAATATTGGTGCAAAGGTTGGCAACGTAGTCCGAAACGGCGGGCACTATGTCGCGTTTAACCATTTCGAGCATTGTCAGAGCCTCGATATTTATAATCTTAACGTAGTTCTCGAGCTGAATGTCCGCGCGCGCAATCGCCTCGCCCTTGGTGTAAACGCCCTGGCGCACGAATACCGAAATATTGTCCTCTTCGAAGCATACGGGCACGGCGTCGGCGGTGTTCTTGTGGTTTAAAAGTCCGCGCCTCTCCGCTTCGTGCTCCCAATCGGGGCCGTAACCGTCCTCGTTGAAAATTATGCGGTAGTGCGCTTTGAGCTCGCGCGAAACAATCTTGTTCGCCGCCTTTTCCAAATCCTTAGCGCCCTCGAGCTCGTCGGCAAACTTGCAGAAAGCGTCGGCAACTATGGTGTTTAAAACGATAT
>CAYXTN010000062.1:0-5631 GCA_964468085.1 uncultured Clostridia bacterium
ATGAAAAAAATCGTAACCATGGGCGAAATTATGCTTCGTCTTTCCACCCCCAACAATGAAAAGTTCATTCAGGCTGACGAGTTTGACATCAACTACGGCGGCGGCGAAGCTAACGTAGCTGTATCGTGCGCAAACTATGGTCATAAGGCTGAATTTGTAACGGCAGTTCCCGAAAACGAAATCGGCGACTGCGCGGTTGCGGCACTCAGAAAGTACGGCGTAGAAGTAGACCACATCGCTCACTGCGGCGAAAGACTTGGTATTTATTATTTGGAAACGGGCGCTTCCGTTCGTCCTTCCAAGGTCGTTTACGACAGAGCTCATTCGTCCATATCCACGGCTAAGCCCGAAGACTTCGATTTCGACGCAATCTTCGAGGGCGCCGACTGGTTCCACTTCACGGGCATTACTCCCGCCGTTTCCAACAGCGCGGCAGTACTTACCGAAGAAGCTTTGAAGGCTGCCAAAAAGCACGGCGTAACCGTATCCTGCGACCTCAACTTCCGCAAGAAGCTGTGGACGAGCGCAAAGGCTAAGAAGGTTATGACCAACCTTATGCAGTACGTTGACGTCTGCATCGGCAACGAAGAGGACGCTGACCTCGTACTCGGCTACAAGCCCGGCGAAACCGACGTTACCAAGGGCGATTTGGAGCTTGCGGGCTATCAGGATATCTTCAAGAGAATGTGCAAGGACCTCGGATTCAAGTATGCGATTTCCTCGCTCCGCGTATCTCACTCGGCTTCGGACAACGGCTGGTCGGCTTGCATCTACTGCGCAAAGACCAAGGAATTTTATCATTCCAAGACCTATTCCCTGCATCCCATCGTTGACCGCGTAGGCGGCGGCGACAGCTTTGCGGGCGGCGTAATCTGCGGCTTCCTCGACGGCAAGGACTTCAAGGACGCATTGGAATTTGGCGTTGCGGCTTCCGCATTGAAGCACACCATCCCCGGCGACTTCAACCTTGTTTCGCGTAAGGAAGTTGAAGCTCTTGCGGGCGGCGACGGTTCGGGCAGAGTTCAGAGATAATAGCTTCTCTGCTTATAAGCTACGCAATACGGTGTCGCGCTGCGCGCCGCCTTGGTCGTGTACGTCCGTGTACACTCCCCGCGGTCGGTGCTCGCGCTCCTTGTCTTGCTTGCTTCTAATCAGAGGGACATACCCAAAGTAATAAGGTAAAAAATGAAGATTGCTTTTCGTACGCACGACCTCGGCGTCAAGGGCGCCGAGGCTGCGGTAGAAAAATTACATCAAAGCGGTATAGACGCTGTTCAGCTTGTGGCGTATAAGTTTATCGACGAAATACCCTACAAGCCGAACGCGCTCACCGCGGAAGTTGCCGAACAGCTCGGGCGCACCTTGAAAGACGGCGGAATTACCGTCGGGCTTATCGGCGCGTACTTCAACCCCGTTCATTCCAACAAGGAAAAAGTTGCAAACTGCAAGGCGGTTTTCAAGGACTACTTAAAGTACTCCAAACTGCTTGGTTGCGGCATAGTAGGCAGCGAAACGGGCTCTTTCAACGACGACAAGTGGACGTATAACCCCTTAAACCGCACCGAAGAGGCGCTTCAGACCGTCATCGAAACCTTTACCGAGCTTGCCGACTACGCAAAGTCGGTGGGCGCGTATATCGGTATGGAGGGCGCGGCGGGTCACGTCTGCTGGAACGTTGCAACATTAAAGCGCGCAATCGACGGCGTGAACAGGGATAACGTCAAGGTTATATTCGATATATACAATTATCTTGACGAGAGCAACCATTCGCGCTACCTCGAAATTTTAGACGAGGGTTTAAAGACTTTTGCGGGTAAGATTGTCGTATTCCATTTAAAGGACTACGTAATGCAGGACGGCAAGGTAAAGCAGGTGCCGCCCGGCAAGGGACTTTTCGATTATCCCGCAATACTCAAGCGCATAAAGGCGTACGACAAGAACGCAATATTGGTGCTCGAGGGCACTACGGGCGAGAATATCGTGCCGTGCACCGAGTACGTCAAAAAGATTTGGGAACAAGTTTAAAATAATAATTTAAGGAAGTAAGGACAATGAAATTCGACGTAAGGTATGCAAACCACCCCGACGATTCCAAAAAGTACGACACAAAGGAACTGAGGGAAAAATATTTAATTAAAAAGCTGTTCGAGGAAGACGACATTTTATTGACGTATTCCCATCAGGACAGAATTATAGCGGGCGGCGCAATGCCCGTTAAAAAGGCGTTATCTCTCGGCACGTTCAAGGAGCTTGCAACCGCGTACTTCCTTGAAAGAAGAGAACTGGGCGTAATCAATATCGGCGGCGCGGGCGTAATCACGCTCGACGGCAAGAAGTACGATATCGGTCACAAAGAGGGTATATACGTAGGTATGGGCACGAAAGACGTAACTTTCGCGTCGGTAGATTCCAAGAATCCCGCCAAATTCTATATCAACTCTTCGCCCGCTCACAAGACCTATCCCACGGTCAAAATCACAAAGCCCGTCGAGGGCGTACCCGCACCCGAGGGCGTGCGCTACTGCGTACAGAGACACCTCGGCACGGCGGAGGGTATGAATAAGCGTACCATCAATCAGTTTATAGTGGACGCGGTCTGCGAGAGCTGTCAGCTTGCTATGGGTATGACCGAGCTTGCGGTAGGAAGCTCCTGGAATACTCTTCCTTCGCACACTCACGAAAGAAGAATGGAAGTATATATGTACTTCGAAGTGCCCGAAGACCAGGCGGTTATCCACCTTATGGGTACTCCCAAGGAAACGCGTCATATCATAATGCACAACGAGCAGGCGGTCATCTCGCCGAGCTGGTCCATACATACGGGCGTAGGCACGTACAACTACACGTTCATTTGGGGTATGTGCGGCGAAAACCAGGCGTATGACGATATGGACAATATCAAAACTCAGGACTTAAAGTAAAAAGGGGAAAACAAAATGGCAGTATTATTATTCAAAGACGTAAACAAAGTCTATCCGAACGGTTATCATGCGGTTCACGACTTCAACATGGAAATCAAAGACGGCGAATTTATCTGTCTTGTCGGCGATTCCGGTTGCGGCAAGTCGACGACTCTGCGTATGATAGCGGGACTCGAAGACATCACCGCGGGCGAGTTCTATATCGACGGCAAGCTCGCAAACCAGATGAGCTCGCGCGAGAGGGGAATAGCAATGGTATTCCAGTCGTACGCGCTCTATCCTCACCTTACCGTATACGAAAACCTCGCGTTCGGACTTATGCTCGAGGGCATCGACGCGGACGTTATCGAGGAAAAGGTGCAGGCGACGGCAAAGATACTCGGCTTGACCGACTACCTTGAAAGATTTCCCAGAAATCTTTCCGGCGGTCAGTGCCAGCGTGTAGCCGTAGGCCGTGCGCTCATAAGAAAGGTTTCCATATTCCTTATGGACGAACCTTTGTCCAACCTCGACGCAAAACAGCGTGTTACCATGCGTTCGGAAATCAAGCAGATTCACCGTTCGGTCGGCGCAACCACTATCTACGTAACGCACGACCAGACCGAGGCTATGACCATGTCCGACAGAATAGTCGTTATGAAGTCGGGCGGCTGGGTTCAGCAGATAGGCACTCCTTACGAGCTGTACTTCTATCCTCAGAATCTGTTCGTTGCGGGCTTTATCGGCGAGCCTCCCATGAACTTCCTTCGCGGCACGGTCGAGGGCGGTAAGTTCGTCAACGACGCGGGATTATCGTTCGATATCAAGCCTTTGGTCAAGGACGTTGCTTCAATCGAGGGCAAGAAGGTCGTATTCGCGTTCCGTCCCGAGGCTATCAAAATCGCGCAGGACGGCAAAGCGGGCAAGGAAGAGTATTTAATCGAGTCGCAGGTTGACTTGACCGAGCTTCTCGGCGATACCACCAACGTATACGCGAACGTAGGCGACGTTAACGTAATTTTAAAGGTTAACCCTCACCACACACCCGAAATGGGCGCGACGTTCAAGTTCTGCGTGCCCTACAAGGCGGCTTACATTTACGACGCGGAGACCGAACAGGCAGTGCCTTCCGACATTCAGAGAAATTAAGAGGTTTTTACACTATGGAAATTATAAGCAAAAAGATATACAATAAGCCCGAAAGACCCGTCAAGATTATGCAATTCGGTGAGGGCAATTTCCTCCGCGCGTTCATTGACTGGATAATTCAGAACTTAAACGACGACGGCGCAATCAACGCGGGCGTGGTAGTGGTACAGCCCATGCCTTTCGGCAGAGTTAAAGAGCTCAAAGAGCAGGACGGACTTTACACCCTGCGCCTTGAGGGTATCGACAACGGCGAAAAGGTTAAAAAGAGCCGCGTTATAGACGTTATCAGCGACCTTCTCAACCCCTTCGAGGAGTACGAGAAATATCTTGCCTACGGCGAGAGCGAGGACTTGCAGATTATCATATCCAATACGACGGAGGCGGGCATTGCGGTAGACCCCACGGATACCGACTTGACCGTCTGCCCCAAGTCCTACCCCGGCAAACTGCTTGCTCTTTTAAAGAGAAGATACGACCACTTCAAGGGTGATATGTCTAAAGGTCTTGCGATTATCCCCTGCGAGCTTATCGACAACAACGGCGACGAGCTGTACAGATGCTTAACCGAGCTTGCCAAAATCAACAAGATGGACGAAAAGTTCATCGAGTGGATACAGAAAGCCAACCATTTCACTTCGACCTTGGTCGACAGAATCGTGCCCGGCTATCCCAGAAACGAAATCGAGGATATCCAAAAGGAAACGGGATATATCGACAACAATATCGTCAAGGGCGAAATTTTCCACCTTTGGGTATTGAAGAAAGAGGCATACGTTCAGAAAGTACTTCCTGCGGACAGCACCGGCTTGAACGTAATCTTTGCCGACAGCATCAAGCCGTACAAGCAGAGAAAGGTCAAGATTTTGAACGGCTCGCACACGGCTATGGTGCCCGTTGCGTACCTTTGCGGTATCGACACGGTAGGCGAGGCGGTAAACGATAAGGTTATCGGCAAGTTCGTGCGCGACTTCGTATTCGAGGAAGTAAATCCCACGATAGACTTGCCTCAGGACCAGATGGTTGCGTTTGCAAACAGCGTTATAGAGAGATATCAGAATCCCTTTATCCGCCACGAGCTTATGTCGATTGCGCTCAACTCGACAACCAAGTTCAGAACGAGGCTTCTGCCCACGCTCGAAGACTATATCAGAATTAAGGGCGAAGTGCCCAAGCACTTACTGTTCGCGTTCGCGGCGCTCGTCGAATTTCATAAGGGTTTGAGGGGCGAAGAGAAAATCGCGCTCAACGACGACCCCGCACTGCTTGCTCACTGGGCAAAGCTCTGGGCGGAGTTCGACGGCGATTATACCGCACTTGCAAAGAAAGCGCTCGGCTGGACGGAGGCGTGGGAAGTGGACATGAACACGCTTCATCCCGACGTAACCGCAACGGTTGCAAAGTATCTGCAGGCTATGGATACGAAAGGTATGAAAGCGGCTGTCAGTGAGTTCGTTGGCAAGTAATCTCCGCTTATAAGCGTCGCAATACGGCGTACTACGCTTCGCTCCGTGCGACCGCGTAGACGCGGGCGGGTGCGGTGCGGCAACCCTCAGTCATTTACTTCATTGTAAACTCCTTCGGG
>CAYXTN010000063.1:0-5466 GCA_964468085.1 uncultured Clostridia bacterium
TCGCCCGCCTTGACGGGGTGGGAGGGCTTGACCTCTTTGCCGTTTATGATAACCTTGCCGCCGTCGCACGCTTCGCGCGCTACCGTGCGGCGTTTTAATATGCGGGAAACTTTTAAAAATTTATCGATTCTCATAATTTGCCAATTTCCTTGAAAATTGCTTGACAGCAAAATTTGACTGTTTTATAATACTATTCTGTATTACAATGCGCTTAATGCCCTAAAATACCTTTTTAGCCTTTTAAAGGCGGTTTTCAGAGGGCATAATTAAAGCGAAAATTGCCGATTAACAGCGTTAATTATACATTATATTATTAAATATGTAAAGGGTTAAAGGCAAATTCTTTCAAGCGGAAAAATTTTTTTCGCGGCGGAGTTTGTCAAGAGGGTTGAAAAAGTTTTAAAACCCCGCCCGACTTAAATTCGTCAACGTTCAGATTTTTTGCGGTGAAAAGATATATACGCATAATCGCCAAACACGTGAAATAAAAACCCAAGGAGTAAGTAATTTAATGAATTTACCCGTTCACAAGTATGGCAAAACCGAAAGAAGAAAGTTCGGCAAAATCAACGAAGTCATCGACATTCCCGACCTCGTTGAAATTCAGAAGTCGAGCTATCAGACTTTCATTGAAGAAGGAATAGGAGAAGTTTTCGAGGACTTCTCGCCCATAACCGACTATTCCGACCACTTCGAACTGTATTTCCTCGACCACTGGTTCGACGAAAAACCCAAGTACGACGAAAAGGAGTGCCGCAACCGCGACGCAACTTACGCGCTTCCCTTACACGTTAAGGTAAGACTTGTCAACAAGGTCAAAGAGGAAGTTATCGACCAAGACGTCTTTATGGGCGAGTTCCCCTTAATGACGGACAGCGGCTCGTTCATCATCAACGGCGCGGAGCGCGTTATCGTATCCCAGCTCGTCCGTTCCCCCGGCTCGTACAACGCGATGGAGAGGGACAAGACCGGTAAGGAATTGTTCGGCACGACCGTCATTCCCAACCGCGGCGCGTGGCTGGAATTTGAGCAGGACGCTCAGGGCGTTCAGTGGGTGCACGTAGACAGAAAGCGTAAAATCTGCTCTACCGTGCTTTTGAGAGCTTTGGGCTTCGGTTCGGACAGAGCTATTTTAGACCTTTTCGCCGACGACAAGATGATTGAAAACACCATCGGCAAGGACGCAACAAAGTCGGAAAGCGACGGTTTAATCGAGCTTTACCGCAGACTGCGCCCGGGCGAAGTTCCCACCGAGGCTTCGGTTAAACAGCACCTCAATAATCTGTTCTTCGACCAGAGGCGTTACGACGTCGTTAAGGTCGGCAGATACAAGTTCAACAAGAAGTTAAATCTTTCCTACCGTCTTGCGGGCTGCAAGCTTGCGGACGACGTGTTCAACCCCGAGACGGGCGAAATAATCGTTCACGCGGGCGATATCGTTTCCGAGGAGAAGGCGGTTGAAATTCAGGACTGCGGCATCAACGAAATCTTCGTTACCGTAACCGACAAGGAGCAGGGCGAAATCAGACACAAGATTATCGCGAACAACACCGTTAACTGGAAAGCCCTTTCGGACAAGAACCCCAAGATTTACGGACTGCTTCCCACGGTTTACTATCCCAACTTCGCGTTTATGAAAGAAGTTGCCGGGGAGTGCAAGACCGCTTCCTGCGAGGACGTTGCGAACAAGTACCTCGACAAAATCAACTCGCTTTACTACACGGTCGAAGTGGAGGAAACCGAGGACGAGAAGCCCGAGGAAAAGAAGAACCGCGAAAAGCGCCACGAACAGCGCGTGCGCTTCGTAGAGGCGTGCAAGCTCTTCAACCACTTATTGGAGGGCGACAAGCAGGTTCTCGACGCTGACGAAAAGAAGACCATTAAGCCCATCATCGAAAAGCTCAACCACAAGCATATCACGGTTGACGATATCGTTGCGGCTATCTCTTCCAACATAGATTTGCAGTACGGCATCGGTACTATCGACAACATCGACCACCTCGGCAACCGCCGCGTGCGTTCGGTCGGCGAGCTTTTAACAAACCAGTTACGTATAGGTATATCCCGTCTCGAAAAGCTCATCAAGGAAAGAATGGCTACTCAGGACGCGATGGAAGTTACGCCCTCGGGACTTGTAAACGTGCGCCCCGTATCGGCGGTTATCCGCGAATTCTTCGGCTCTTCACAGTTGTCGCAGTTCATGGACCAGACCAACCCCGCGGCAGAGCTTACCCACAAGCGTAAACTTTCCGCGTTAGGCCCCGGCGGCCTTAACCGTGACCGCGCAACTTTCGAGGTCCGCGACGTTCACCACTCGCACTACGGAAGATTATGCCCTATCGAGACCCCCGAAGGTCAGAACATAGGTCTTATTTCCTCGCTTGCAACCTTCTCGAAGGTCAACGAATACGGCTTCATTATGTCGCCGTACAGAAAGGTCATAAAGGACGAGAACGGCGTTCCCACCGTAACCGACCACGTAGATTATCTTACGGCGGACGAAGAGGACAAGTACACCGTCGCGCAGGCGAACGAGCCGCTCGACGAGAACAATCACTTTATAAATACGCACGTAGGCTGCCGTCATCAGGACTTGATTACGCAGCTCACGCCCGACCATATGGACTATATGGACGTAAGCCCCAAACAGCTCGTATCGGTTGCGACGGCGCTCATTCCTTTCCTTGAAAACGACGATACCAACCGTGCGTTGATGGGCTCGAACATGCAGCGTCAGGCAGTTCCCCTTATGAAGACCGAAAGCGCGATTGTCGCAACGGGTATCGAGGCGGCGATTGCACGCGATTCGGGCGTTATCGTTCGCGCAAAGGAAGCGGGCACGGTCGTAGGCAGTGCGTCGGATATGATTAAAATACGCGAGGACAACGGACTTGTCGTCGAGTACAAATTAAAGAAATTCGAGCGTTCCAACCAGAACACGTGCTTAAACCAGCGCCCCATCGTCAATACGGGCGACCGCGTTGAAAAGGGCGAGATAATAGCCGACGGTCCCGCGACCAACAACGGCGAGCTTGCACTCGGCAAGAACATATTGATAGGTTATATGGAATGGGAGGGCTACAACTACGAGGACGCTATCCTCATAAGTGAAAAGCTCGTTCAGGACGACGTCTTCACCTCTATCCATATAGAAGAGCACGAGACCGAAGCGCGCGACACAAAGCTCGGCGAAGAAGAGATTACGCGCGATATTCCCAACGTCGGCGAGGACGCTTTAAAAGACCTCGACGAGAACGGTATCGTCCGCATAGGTGCGGAGGTACAGCCCGGCGATATCCTCGTCGGTAAGGTTACTCCCAAGGGCGAAACCGAGCTCACTCCCGAAGAAAGACTGCTGCGTGCAATCTTCGGCGAGAAGGCGAGAGAGGTAAGGGATACCTCGTTGAAAGTACCTCACGGCGAGGGCGGTATAGTCGTCGACGTAAAGGTGTTCACGAGGGAGAACAAGGACGAGCTTTCGCCCGGCGTAAACAAATTGGTGCGCGTATATATCGCACAGAAGCGTAAAGTACAGGTCGGCGACAAGATGGCGGGCCGTCACGGTAACAAGGGCGTTATCTCGCGCGTGTTGCCTCAGGCGGATATGCCTTTCCTTGCGGACGGCACTCCTTTGCAGATAGTTTTGAACCCCCTCGGCGTTCCTTCGCGTATGAATATCGGACAGGTACTCGAGGTGCACCTCGGACTTGTATGCAGACAGCTCGGCTGGAAGATTGCAACCCCCGTATTCGACGGCGCGACCGAGCAGGACATAAAGAAACTGTTCAGTGAAAACAACATATTCAACCCCGAAGGCAAGGTTGACGGCAAGATACAGGTATACGACGGCAGAACGGGCGAACCTTTCGAAAACAGAGTCACGGTCGGCGTTCAGTATATGATTAAGCTTATCCACCTCGTCGACGATAAGATTCACGCGCGTTCGATAGGACCTTACAGCCTTGTAACGCAGCAGCCCCTCGGCGGTAAAGCGCAGTTCGGCGGTCAGCGTTTCGGCGAAATGGAAGTGTGGGCGCTCGAAGCTTACGGCGCGGCGCACGTCTTGCAGGAAATTCTGACGGTCAAGTCGGACGATATCGTCGGACGTGTAAAGACTTACGAAAGTATTGTCAAGGGCAACAACATTTCCGAGCCGGGTATTCCCGAGGCGTTCAAGGTACTTTTAAAAGAATTGCAGTCGCTTGCGCTCGACGTCAAGGTATTGACGGAAAGCGGCGAGGAGCTCATTATTCACGAGCTTGACGAGGACGACGAGGCAATTCCCAACGCCAAGGCGAGAGAGGCTGAGGACAGAGAGAACGAATTGCCCGAAGAGGAACTCGACATTATCGGCGACGACGTTGCCGAGGACGACGAAATCGAGGATATTTCGCTGTTCGAAAGCGATGACGACGAGGACGGTTTCGTATCCAAGGAGCTCTTCTCCGACGAGGATATGGACGATTTCGGCGACGATGACGAGCTCGGCGACAAGTTCACCCTTTTCGACGACGAAGGCGACGAGGACTAAGCGGGAGGTAAAGTTATGTTCGAATTAAACGATTTTTGCTCAATAAAGATTAGCGTGGCTTCCCCCGAAAAAATCAGGGAACTTTCCAAGGGCGAGGTAACCAAGCCCGAAACCATAAACTACAGAACCCAGAAACCCGAACGCGACGGACTTTTCTGCGAAAGAATTTTCGGACCGATGAAGGACTGGGAATGCCACTGCGGCAAGTACAAGCGCATACGTTACAAGGGTATCGTGTGCGAAAAGTGCGGCGTTGAAGTAACCCGCGCCAAGGTAAGGCGCGAGAGAATGGGTCATATCGAGCTTGCCGCTCCCGTGTCCCATATCTGGTACTTCCGCGGCGTGCCCTCGAGAATAGGTCTTATTCTCGATATGAGCCCCAAGGCGTTGGAGCAGGTAATTTACTTCGCTTCCTACGTCGTGCTCGACCCCGGCACCGTGCCCACCCTCGAATACAAGCAGGTTATCAACGATAAGGAGCTTCGCGAAATCGAGGAAAAGTACGGCGACGGCTCGGTTACGGGCTTAAAGGTCGGTATGGGTGCGGAGGCTATCCGCGAGCTTTTGATGGCGGTAGACCTCGACAAGGAGTGCAGGGAAACGCGCGACATTATCGAGAACAGCTCGGCAAGCCAGAAGAAGCTCAAGGCGGTTAAGCGTATCGAAATTCTGGAAAGCTTCAAAAAGAGCGGCAACAAGCCCGAGTGGATGGTTTTGACCGTTCTGCCCGTGCTTCCCCCCGAACTGCGCCCCATGGTACAGCTCGACGGCGGCAGATTTGCTTCCTCCGACTTGAACGATTTGTACCGCAGGGTTATAAACCGTAACAACAGATTAAAGAGAATGATGGAGCTGGGCGCTCCCGATATGATTGTCAAGAACGAAAAGCGTATGTTGCAGGAAGCTGTCGACGCGCTTATCGACAACGGCAGAAG
>CAYXTN010000064.1:0-5278 GCA_964468085.1 uncultured Clostridia bacterium
TTCATATCTTTTCCCCTTGCTTATTTAAAGTATTTTACGCCGCTTTCGAATATCTTCATATCGAAATTGCCGTCAAAGTTCTTGTAAAGGTTCTTGCCTACTCTCTCGCTGTGACCCATTTTGCCGAACACTCTGCCGTCGGGCGAGGTGATACCCTCTATCGCCCACATACTGCCGTTGGGATTGAAGGGGCTGACCATCGTCGGCTTGCCGCTCAAATCGACGTACTGCGTTGCAATCTGTCCGCCCGCAAGCATCTTTTCGAGCTCCGCCTCGGGCGCAACCACCTTGCCCTCGCCGTGCGATACGGGCACTGCGTAGACGTCGCCGACGTTGCAGCCCGAAAGCCAGGGGCTTAAGTTACTCGCCACGCGGATATTGACCATAGTCGAAACGTGGCGCGAAATGTTGTTGAATGTCAGCGTAGGCGAATTTTCGGTCAGAGGACTTACCTGTCCGTAAGGCACTAAGCCCAATTTAATTAAAGCCTGGAAGCCGTTGCATATGCCGAGCGCAAGTCCGTCGCGGTTGTTAAGTAGCTCCATTATGCGCTCCGCAATCGCGGGGTTTTTGAAGGTCGTTGCTATAAACTTGCCCGAGCCGTCGGGTTCGTCGCCGCCCGAGAAGCCGCCGGGGAACGCGATTATGTTCGCCTTGTCGATTGCCTTGATAATAGCCTGCACGCTCTCCTCGATATCCGCCGCCGAACGGTTTTTGATAACGAGAATTTCGGGCTCTGCACCCGCCAGGCGGAACGCTCTTGCCGTGTCGAGCTCGCAGTTGGTGCCGGGGAACGCGGGAATAAACACGCGCGGCGTTGCCTTTTTAATCGAAATACCACTATACTTTGCGCCGCCCATGTAGTCGCAGTCGGGAACGTTGCCCTCCGCCTTTGCGGTCAGGGGGAATACGGAAGCGAGCTTGCCCGTGTAGTAAGCGGTTGCCTCGCCGACAGAAACGCTGTCCGCGCCGTAGGTGAAGTCGCCGTCGGTGGTCGTACCCAAAAGCACGCGCACAATATCGCTGTCAAGCGCCGAAATATTTTCGGCGGATACGATTATATCGCCGTAGTGCTCGGCAAACAGATAGCCGCTGTCGCCCGTAAAGTTGAAGCCAAGTCCGTTGCCGAGACAGCTCTTTATAACCGCGGGTACTGCGCCGCCCTTTTCGATTACCGTGGCAAACTTGATATTGCCGTTTTCTATGTTAGCCCTTATTACGAAGAACAGATTTTTCAGATATTCGAAATCGGGAATCGTGCAGCCGTCCTTTCTCATAGGCAACAGATACAGCTTCTGGCCCGCGCGGGAAACTACGTTCGTTATGAGCTCGGAAGCCTTAGCGGGCGCTAACGCGAACGAAATGAGCGTGGGCGGAACGTCGATATCCTCGAAAGTGCCGCTCATAGAGTCCTTGCCGCCGATTGCACCCAGTCCGAGATTAACTTGCGCGTACAGTGCGCCGAGGAGCGCCGACAGTGGCACGCCCCAACGCTTGGGGTCGTCGCGAAGGCGCATAAAGAACTCCTGCAACGAAAGGCGGATATCTCTGTAATCCGCGCCCGCCGCCACTACCTTTGCAACCGAGGCGACTATCGCGTATATCGCGCCCGTGAAAGGCGACGACGAGGACAGCTCGGGGTTGAAGCCGTAAGCCGAAACCGTGCAGTCGTCCGTTTCGCCGCCCGTGATTTTAGCCGCCATTGCGGTTACGGGAGTCAACTGATATTTGCCGCCGAACGGCATATATACAGACTTTGCACCGATGGTCGAGTCGAACATTTCGGCAAGACCCTTTTTGGAGCAGACGTTGAGTTGCATTAAAGCTTGCGCTACGGTATTTCTGAAATCGTAAACTTCGGGTTTGTCGAAGAATTTGGTTATTCTCTCGTCTATCTCCGCGGAAATCGACTGCTTTACGCCGTTGGTATCGAGGAAATCGCGGGAAATATCCACGATTGCCTTGCCGCGGTGGTACATCTTCATTCTTCTGTCGTCGGTGACGGTCGCCACGGGAGTTGCCGCAAGGTTTTCCTCCGCCGCAAGCGCGATAAACTTATCGACGTTCTTCGCCGCTACGACTACCGCCATTCTCTCCTGACTTTCCGAGATTGCAAGCTCCGTGCCCGAAAGCCCCTCGTACTTTTTGGGAACTTTGTCGAGCTCGATTACAAGTCCGTCGGCAAGCTCGCCGATTGCAACCGAAACGCCGCCCGCGCCGAAGTCGTTACACTTTTTAATCATTCGCGTGGCGTTGCCGTTTAAGAACAGCCTTTGCAGCTTTCTTTCGGTGAGCGCGTTGCCCTTCTGCACTTCCGCGCCGCACGTCTGTACCGATTTTTGGTTATGAGCTTTGGACGAGCCCGTTGCGCCGCCGCAGCCGTCGCGCCCCGTTTCGCCGCCCAAAAGTATGATAACGTCGCCTTTTGCGGGCTTTTCGCGGTAAATCATATCCGACTTCGCGCCGCCGACGACAAAGCCCGTTTCAAGCCTCTTCGCCTTGTAACCGGGGTGATATACTTCCTCTACCTGACCGGTAGCCAAACCTATCTGGTTGCCGTAGGACGAGAAGCCCGCCGCCGCGGTCTTGGTTATAACGCGCTGGGGAAGCTTGCCCTCGAGCGTGTTTTCGATGGGCTCGGTAGGGTCCGCACAGCCCGTGACACGCATTGACTGCAAGACGTAGGTTCTGCCCGAAAGCGGGTCGCGGATAGCGCCGCCCAAGCAGGTTGCCGCGCCGCCGAACGGCTCGATTTCCGTCGGGTGGTTGTGCGTTTCGTTCTTGAACATTACGGTGTATTTTTCGGGCTTGCCGTCGATAACCGCGTCAATCTTTATAGAGCACGCGTTAATCTCGTCGCTCTCGTCAAGATTGTCGAGTAAGCCCTCTTTTTTGAGCTTTTTAACCGCTATAGTCGCAATGTCCATAAGGCAGGGATATTTGTCCGTGCGGTCCTTGTAAAGCTCGGCAAACAGTCCCTTGTAGGTCTGGAGCGCTCTGTTGATATGCGGGTTGTCGGTGTTTATGGTAACGCCGGTAATTTCGGTTGCGAAAGTCGTGTGGCGGCAATGGTCCGACCAGTACGTGTCGATTACCTTGATTTCCGTTTCGGTCGGGTTGCGCCCTTCCTTTTTGAAATAGTCGCGGACGAATTTCAAGTCTTCCGCACTCATTGCAAGCCCCGCTTTCGCGTAGTATTCCTCGATTTGAGCGTCGGTCATAGCGATAAAGCCGTCAACCTCTTTGACGTCGGCAACCTCTAACGCGACGTGAGCCAAACTTTCAGGCTTTTCGAGTCCGACCTCCTCGCTCTCCACGGGGTTGATTAAATGCTTTTTGATTTTTGCAAGCTGGCTCAAATTTACGCCCTTGATTGCGTAAATGGTCGCGCACTTAATTAGCGGGCGTTCCTTCTGCGTTAAAAGCTGAACGCACTGCGCCGCGCTGTCCGCGCGCTGGTCGTACTGACCCGTGAGGTACGCAACGGCGAAAACCTTGTAGTCGGCGGGAAATTCTACCTCTTCGAGGTAGACGTCGTCTACGGGCGGTTCGGAGAACACGCAGGGAACGGCCGCTTTGAACTCGGTTTTGGTAATCTTTTCAACGTCGTAGCGCAATAACTGGCGCACGTCCTTTACTTCGATTTTTAAAAGATTGCGAATATCCTCTGCAACTTTCTTTGCCTGCAAATTATTCTTTTTTTCTACGAAAATTCTGTAAATCATATCTTATCCCTCGCGGTATTTAACGCCTATGTCCGTGCGGTAGCTCATTCCTTCCCAACTGATATTTTTAACCGCCGCGTACGCCTTTTTGCGCGCCTCGTCGGTATCCTTGCCCTTTGCCACAACGCCCAAAACTCTGCCTCCGTTGGTCACGAGCTTGCCGTCTTTAACCGCAGTGCCCGCGTGTATTATCTGGCAGTCGCCGACGTCGCCGATTGTTATTTCCTTGCCCTTCTGATAATGCACGGGATAGCCGCCGCTTGCAAGCACTACGCACACGCAAGCGCCCTCTTCCCATTCGATTTTGATTTGGTCGAGCTTTCCGTCGGTCACCGCCTCGAAAATTTCCATTAAATCGGTCTTCAACATAGGCAAAACAACCTGCGTTTCGGGGTCGCCGAAGCGGGAATTGTACTCGACTACTCTCATACCCTTGTCGGTGCGCATAAGTCCGAAATACAGACAGCCCTTAAAGGGTTTGCCCTCGGCATTCATTGCCTTTACCGTAGGTAAAAGTATGGTGTCGTACACCTCTTTTTCAAGCTCTTTCGTCCAGAACGGGCAGGGCGAGAACGTACCCATACCGCCAGTGTTCAACCCCTTGTCGCCGTCGAACGCGCGCTTGTGGTCGCACGAGGTTATCATGGGAACGATAGTCTTGCCGTCGGTAAAGCACAGCACGGAAACCTCTTCGCCGGGGGTGTATTTAAGACCGCGCATGCACTCTTCGATAACGATTTTGTTGCCCGCCGCGCCGAAAGTCTTGTCGAGCATTATCTCTTTCAAGCCCTCTTCCGCGTCCTTGAGCGTTTCGCAGACCAAAACGCCCTTGCCGAGCGCAAGTCCGTCCGCCTTTAATACTATCGGCGCGCCCTCAGCTCTTATATAGTCGAGCGCGTCGCCGTAGTTGTCGAAAGTTTTCGACTTTGCGGTGGGTATGCCGTACTTGTGCATAAGCTCCTTTGCAAACGCTTTGCTCGCCTCGATTTGCGCCGCCGCCTTGTTCGGTCCGAAACAGCGTTTGCCTATTTTTTCGAGCGCGTCGACAAGCCCGATTGCCAGAGGGTCGTCGGGAGTGACTACATAGTAGTCAATCTGCGGATTTTCGAGTGCGAATTTTTTTACCGCCTCGATATCCATATAGTCGACGTTGACGTTTTCCGCAATTTCAGCCGTGCCCGCATTGCCTTTCATGCAATACAGCTTATCGATTTTGGGGCTCTTTTTGAGCGCAAGCAACACCGCGTGTTCTCTTCCGCCGTTACCTATTACAAGTACGTTCATAATTTTATCCTTAAATCAGTGTTTGAAATGCCTATCGCCTACGAATACCATTGCGATACCAGCCGCGTTGCACGCGTCTACCGAAGCCTTATCCTGAATAGAGCCGCCCGGCTGTATGATTGCCGTAATGCCCGCCTTTACGCACTCCTCCACGCAGTCGGGGAACGGGAAGAACGCGTCGGAAGCCATAACCGAGCCCTTAGCCTCTGCACCCGCGTGCGCGATTGCCTGCTGTGCCGCCCAGATACGGTTGGTCTGTCCCATACCGA
>CAYXTN010000065.1:0-5244 GCA_964468085.1 uncultured Clostridia bacterium
GAGCTTTCGACCTATTCTTTTTCCGAGAGCGAGTACTACGACGGCACGGCGGAAGGCGAGGGCGTTGTCTGCGGTTTTGCCACAATCGACGACTGTCCTTATTATATCGTCGCTCAGAACGCGGCGGTTTTGAACGGCGGCGTCAGCAAGGCTAACTGTGAAAAGATGCTCAAGTGCTTGGAGCAGGCGGAAAAGAACGATACGCCCGTTATCTATCTGCTTTCTTCGCAAGGCGTGAGAGTGGGCGAGGGCGTAAACGTGCTCGAAGGCATAGCGGCACTTTTGGCAAAAGCCAAAAGCCTTAGGGGCGGCGTAGCGCAGTACCTTATAGTAAACGGCGAGGTCTACGGTCAGATAGCTCTCTTGGCAAGTATTTGCGATTTCAATTTCTTTATAGACAAAAAGTCCGTGCTCGCGCTTACAAGTCCTTTGGTAATAACCGCGGCTGGCGGACAGAATTTACCTAAGGAAAAGGTCGGGGGCGCAGAGGCTTTAAATAAGACTTTTTTGCCCACTTTCATGGTTAAAGATTTAGCGGAAGTTGCCGCTAAAATCAAGGCGATAAATGAAATTATAAATACCGAAGTGGTCGACTGCGAAGACTTGAACGTTTCATTGCCCGCCCTTAATAAAAAGTGCGATGCAAAATCGCTTTTGAACGTTTTTGACAAGGGAACGGCAATCGAGCTTTGGTCCGGTACGGCTCCCGAAGTTAAAAGCTATTTTGCAAGAATAGGCGGTATTTCCGTCGTTGCGGTAATTTTCGATAACGAAGACGGTGTGAAACTTTGCGAAAGAAAAATGCAAAAAATTTACAGAACCGCTTGGTTTGCCTGCGAGTACGATTTGCCGTATATAACTTTTGTAAATACACTTGGAGTTAAGGAAACGCCCGAAGTGGCAAACAGTTCTTTTATTGACAAGACCGAACCGTATATTAATGAGTTATATTGTATGGAAGCGCCCAAAATTTCCGTAGTTTACGGCAAGGCAATCGGTTTGGGCTACACGCTGTTTGCGGCTAAATCTATGGGCTATGATTTTACGTATGCGTTTGCAAATGCAAAAATCGCGCTGTTTGACAGCGCTCAGGGCGCGGAAATCGAGCTTGCGACCGACGGCAAGGCGGATATGGCTAAGCTCGCGGAGAAGTATGCGGACGAAAATTCCGACCCCATAAACGCGGCGAAGGGCGGCTATATCGACAACATAATAGAGCCTGCGTTCGTAAGACAGTATCTGATTGCATCTTTGCAGATGCAGCTCAAGTGAGGGAAGTATGCTGAACAATCTTATGGCGATAATTCAGGGCGACGGCTCTAACTGGGCAGGTCAGCAGAAATCGCCCAAAAACTTTTACTTCGATAATTTCGGCGAGGCGGCGCTGTATGCGCTAATCGGCTTTGTAGTCGTATTCGTCGGCATAATCATAATCATAGGCATTATCTGGCTGGTCGGGCTTATAATGCGCAAGACCAATAATCTTGAATTTTTAACTAAAAAGCGCGAAAAGAAAGTCAAAGCCGATAAAAAGGCGGACGTTTCCGCGGTCGCACCGTCGGATGAGGATATCCCCGACGAGGTGAAGGCGGCGATAGTTGCGGCGATTATGGCGTACTATTCTGAGAGCGAAGAAAAGTGTGAATTTACGGTTAAAAGAATTAAGAGAATTTAAGGAGAAATTAAATTTATGCGTAATTTTGTTGTTACAATCGACGGTAAGAGCTATTCCGTAGGCGTTGAAGAGGTCGGCGAAAGCGCTGACGTAACCCCCGTAGTTACGAAAATCGAAAAGACTGCTCCCGCGGTTGCACCCAAGGCGGCGCCCGCTAACGGCGAAAAGGTTTTATCGCCTTTCCCCGGTCTTATCAAAAAGATTTTGGTTAACGACGGCGACACCGTTAAAAAGGACCAGCCCATAATCGTTCTCGAAGCAATGAAGATGGATAACGATATTACCGCGCCCTGCGACGGAAAGGTTACGATTTCGGTTGCAAAGGGTGCTAACGTGGAAACCAACGCAGTTCTTGCAGTTATCGGTTAATCGGAGGAGAAAATGCTTAATTCGTTACTCGCAAGTAACGGTATGGGGCAGATTTTCGTAAACCTGTTCAAGGATATGGGTTTTATGAACGGAAGCTGGCAGAACTACGTTATGCTGCTTATATCGTTCATTCTCATGTACCTTGCAATAGTCAAGAAATTCGAACCTATGCTGTTGTTACCGATTGCGTTCGGTATGTTTTTAATAAATATCCCCGGAGGCGAGCCCGTAATGTGGGGCACGCACCCCGTGGATAAAACGTCGGTTGCTCTCGGCAGTGCGGGAAGTTTTGAAAACATAGCCGCGTATATTAAAACGGAAAATCTGAATGCGGAAAATATTTCGGACTACTTCATATTTATCCGCGAGGGCTTTGTAAACGGCGATAACGTTACCTATTACGCAAGTTACAGCGACCTTGTAAACGGCATTACGAATACTATGTCTTACGGCGAGTTCTCCGAGCTGTACAATTTGCAGGGTTTCTTCCGTTGCGACGTCGTTGAAGGTGTTACGAAGTTCAACGAAGTATTCAACTATTCGTTTATTCTCAACGAAAGCTACGACGCGGTAGTGGACAGAGGACTTTTGTGGTATCTGTATTTCGGCGTAGATAAGGTTATTTATCCTCCGCTGATTTTCCTCGGCATCGGCTGTATGACCGATTTCGGACCGCTGATTGCCAATCCCAAGAGTATGCTTATCGGAGCGGGCGCACAGCTCGGCATATTCATTGCGTTTATGCTTGCCGTATTCCTCGGTTTCTCGGTTGCGGAAGCCGCGTCAATCGCAATAATCGGCGGTGCGGACGGTCCTACGGCGATAATGGTTACAAGCAAGCTTTCAAGCGAACTTATACCTATGATAGCAATAGCCGCGTACTCGTACATGGCGCTTATCCCGATTATTCAAAAGCCTATAATGAAGCTTTTAACGACCAAGAAAGAGCGTACAATCAAGATGAAACAGCTCCGTCAGGTCAGCAAAATCGAAAAGGTGCTGTTCCCGATTATCGTAACGCTTGTAGTCGGCATAATTTTGCCGTCGTCGGTGCCGCTTCTCGGAATGCTTATGCTCGGCAATCTGTTCAGAGAGTCTGGAGTAGTCGAAAGACTTTCCTCGCAGGCTCAGAACGGACTTATGAACACGATTACCATATTCCTCGGCGTTGCGGTCGGCTGTAAAGCGAAGGGTGAACTGTTCCTGCAACTGCAGACAATTTACATTATTATGCTCGGCTTGTTCGCGTTTATCTGCGGCACAATCGGCGGACTGCTTGTTGCAAAGATTATGTGCAAGGTTACCAAGGGCAAAATCAATCCGCTTATCGGTTCGGCGGGCGTTTCGGCAGTGCCGATGGCGGCGCGAATATCCGAGGACGTGGGCAGAGAGTACGACCCGCAAAACCATTTGCTTATGCACGCAATGGGACCCAACGTGGCGGGCGTTATAGGCTCGGCGATTGCGGCGGGCGTCCTTTTAGCCTGCTTCGGCGGATACGTAAACGGAACGGGTTCGGCCGTGGCTGCCGCCGTACAGACAGTGATTGTATAATCGGAGTATTCAATTATGGAAAAGAAAAAAGTTTTAATTACCGATACTATATTGAGAGACGCGCACCAGTCGCAGGCTGCAACGCGTATGAAATTCGTGGAAATGGAGCCCGTTTTGCCGCTTTTGGACGATATAGGTTACTATTCGTTGGAGGCTTGGGGCGGCGCAACGTTCGACAGCTGTT
Organism: uncultured Clostridia bacterium; assembly: GCA_964468085.1. Taxonomy (GTDB): domain Bacteria; phylum Bacillota; class Clostridia; order Christensenellales; family Borkfalkiaceae; genus Coproplasma. The sequence continues at coordinate 3,783 of CAYXTN010000065.1, forward strand.
TAAGGTTTCTGAACGAAGACCCTTGGGATAGACTTAAAAACTTAAAGAAATATCTCAAAAAGACGCCTATTCAGATGCTTTTGCGCGCACAGAACCTCTTAGGTTACAGACATTACGCCGACGACGTCGTTGAAAAATTCGTTGAAAAATCGATTGAAAACGGCATTGGCGTTATCAGATGTTTCGACGCGCTCAACGACCCGAGAAACCTCGAAGCTTCTATGAAAGCGATAAAGAAGTACGGTGCGGGCGGCAAGTGCGTTTGCGAGGCTACCGTAGTTTACACGACCAGCCCCGTGCACACGACCGACTATTTTGTTAAGCTTGCAAAGCAGTTGGAGGATACGGGCGCGGACAATATCTGCATTAAGGATATGGCAAACCTGTTGTTGCCGTTTACGACCTACGAGCTTATAAGCAAGATTAAGGCGGAGCTTCGTCCCGAAACCAAAGTGCATTTGCATACGCACAACACTTCGGGCACGGGCGATATGATTAACCTTATGGCAATTCAGGCGGGCGTTGATATCGTTGACTGCGCATTGTCGCCATTAGGTAACGGCACGTCGAACCCCGCAACCGAACCTTTGGTAGCAACGCTTAAAGGCACCGAATACGACACGGGAATCGAAATTGAAAAGCTTTTGCCCATAATCAAGCACTTTAACGGAGTTGCGGCAAGGCTCGAAAAGGACGGTTTCCTCAACCCCAAGGTAAGAAAAATCGATATAAATACTCTTTTGTACCAGGTACCCGGCGGTATGCTTTCCAACCTAATGAATCAGTTGAAGCAGGCGGGTCAGGAAGATAAGCTTCCCGAATGTCTTGCGGAAGTTCCTCTTGTAAGAAAGGACTGCGGATATCCTCCGCTTGTAACGCCGTCCAGCCAGATTGTTGGCACTCAGGCTGTCTGGAACGTTCTGATGGGCAAATACAAGACGATTACGGCGCAGTACAAGGACCTGATTTTGGGTAAGTACGGCAAAGTGCCCGGTGAAGTAAATTGTGACTTGATTAAGGAATGCACGAAAAACGGCGAAGAAATTATTACTTGCCGTCCCGCAGACCTTATCGCCGACGAAATGGAAACTCTCACCGAAAAGGTTAAAGCCGACGGTTTCTACGAAAAGGAAGAAGACGTGCTTTCGTATGCGTTATTCCCCGAAGTTGCTACAAACTTCTTTAAATGGCGCAAGGCGCAAAAGCAGCTCGTTGACGCAGATATGGCTAAAAACCCTAACAAAGTTTATCCTGTATAAATAAATTGATTTGCGACGGGAACTTGAATGTTTCCGTCGCTATTTTAAATTGATATGAAAGTTGCGGTTATAGGAGCGGGCGCTTCGGGGCTGATGGCGGCGTATGCCGCCGCGGCGAACGGAAACGACGTCACCGTGTTCGAGAAGAACGAAAAGTGCGGTAAAAAAATATATATAACGGGAAAGGGGCGTTGTAATCTTAC
>CAYXTN010000066.1:0-5065 GCA_964468085.1 uncultured Clostridia bacterium
TGACCTCGCCGCCGAAACCGAGCGACGCGGTATCCCTTCTCGCCTGAACGATTTTGTCAAGTCCTACGAACGCGCCGCCGCAGATAAACAGAATGTTCGTCGTGTCAATTCTGAGGCACTCCTGCTGGGGGTGCTTTCTGCCACCCTGCGGGGGAACGTTGGCAACCGTGCTCTCGATAATCTTTAAAAGCGCCTGCTGTACGCCCTCGCCCGAAACGTCACGGGTTATGGAAACGTTTTCGCTCTTTCTCGCTATCTTGTCGATTTCGTCGATATAGATAATGCCGCGCTCCGCCCTTTCAACGTTGTAGTCGGCGTTCTGAATGAGTTTTAAAAGGATATTTTCGACGTCCTCGCCCACGTAGCCCGCCTCGGTCAGGGTGGTTGCGTCGGTCGCCGCAAAGGGTACGTTCAGAATTTTAGCGAGCGTGCGCGCAAGCAAAGTCTTGCCGCAACCCGTAGGTCCGAGCAGTAATATGTTGCTCTTTTCGATTTCGACGTCGTCGAGTTCTCCGCCCGCAACCGAATTGTTTATACGCTTATAGTGATTGTAGACCGCGACGGACAAAACTCTCTTCGCCTCGTCCTGACCTACGATATATTTATCCAACTCGTCCTTTATTTCTGAAGGTTTTTTCAGGGGCACGGGCTCGACCGTTTCGTCTGCCGTATCCCTGAGCATATCTCTGCATATATCCACGCACTCGTCGCAGATAAACGCGTCGTTCTGCCCCGCAATCAGCCTTTTGACCAAGTCCTCGGGCTTGCCGCAGAACGAACAGAATTTTTGAGCGTTTTTCATTTAATACTCCCTTACCCGCTTTGCCGGCGGGCAAAAACTATTATTGCCTATTAATTCGGAAAATTATCTCTTAAAGAAAACTTTATCTATAAGCCCGTATGCAAGCGCGTCTTCGGCGGACAGATAGTTGTCCCTGTCGGTATCGCGCTCGATTTGCTCGATGGGCTTGCCGCTGTTCGCCGCCAGAATGGTATTGAGCTTTTTCTTGGTCTTTAAAATATGCTCCGCGGCGATTTTGATATCGCTCGCCTGACCCTGAGCGCCGCCCAGAGGCTGGTGAATCATAATCTCGCTGTTGGGCAGAGCAAACCTCTTGCCCTTTGCGCCGCTCGATAAAAGGAACGCGCCCATCGACGCCGCCATACCTATGCAGATAGTCGAAACGTCGCACTTGATATAGTTCATAGTGTCGTAAATCGCAAGACCTGCGGAAACCGAGCCGCCGGGGCTGTTGATATACAAATTGATATCCTTCGAGGGGTCTTTCGCCTCAAGGTAAATAAGCTGGGCTACGACCGTGTTTGCAACGGCGTCGTCAATCTCGCCGCTCAAGAAAATTATTCTGTCCTCCAAAAGACGCGAATAGATGTCGTAAGAACGCTCGCCTCTCGAGGTCTGCTCCACAATGTAGGGTACAAGCGCGTTTCTCTCGTTTGCCATTTTTATACTCCTTTTGCCCGATAAGGGCGCAAATTTATTTACGGCGGCAAAACCCTTTTAAAGTTATAGCCGCCGCGAAAAATGTCTTATTAAGCTCGATTTATGCCACAAGCTTGTTGTTTGCAGTGAGGAAGTCGAAAAGCTTGGTGATTACGATATCGTTTGCGATATATTCGAGCCTTCTAGAATCGAGGTTCTTCTTGTAGTCCTCGACCGTCTTTTCGACAGACGCCGCCTGCTTTGCAATCTCCGCCTCTATCTCTTCGGGCGTTGCGGTTATTTTTTCGTCCTTAACTATCTTCTCGATTACGAGCTGGGTGAGCACGCGGTTTTTAGCCTGCTCTGCAAACTGCGAACGGAACTGCTCCATTGTCTGACCCATATACTCGATATAGTCCTTAAGCTGTAAGCCCTGATATGCGAGTCTGCCCGCAAAGTCCTGCACTATTCCGTCGATTTCGCTTTCGGTCATTGCCTGGGGAATTACGCACTCGCACGTTGCGCAGATAGCCTGCAAAATGCTGTTTTCGGTCTGGTCGCGGCTTTCGTTTTTAGCCTTGTTTTCAAGACGGGTCTTTACCCTGTCCATATAGTCGGCAACCGTGTCGCAGCCGGCGTGCTTTTTAACGTATTCGTCGGTGAGCTCGGGAAGCTCCTTGCCCTTGATTGCGTGCAGCTTAATGTGGAAGGTCGCGTCCTTATCCCTTAAGTTGTCCGCCTGATAGTCCGCGGGGAAGTGAACGACAATGTCCTTTTCCTCGCCGATTTTCATACCCGCAACCTGCTCCTCGAAGCCGGGGATAAACGAGCCGCTGCCAAGCTCCAAATCGTAGTGCTCCATCGAGCCGCCCGCAAACTTTTCGCCGTCAACCGAACCTTCGAAGTCGATGTTTACGGTATCGCCGCTCTTGCAAGCCCTGTCGGTAACGTCAACCGTCTTAGCTTCTCTATAAAGAATTTTGTCCGCTTCGGTCTTTATTTCCGCGTCGGATACATTATATTCATACTTTTTGATTTCTAAACCTTTGTAGCTACCGATTTTAACTTCGGGCTTGACGGGAACTATCGCCGTGAGCACGACCTTATCGTCCGTAAGCTCGTCAACCGAAAGGTCGGGCGCGCCGACTGCGGTGAAGTTAGCCTTTTCCTTTTCGATAATCGTGGGATAGTTCTCCGAATAGAGCACGTTGAACGCCTCGTCGAAGAATACGCCCTTGCCGTAGTAATTTTCGAGTACGGGCTTGGGTGCTTTGCCCTTTCTGAAACCGGGCACCGCGTACTTGCCGCGCGTTCTTAAATACGCCTTGTCGATAGCGCTCTTCCACTCGTCGCCCGTAAAGGTGATAGTAAGCTTAACCGTGCTTTTTTCAGCTGTTTGATACGTGTAGTTCATTTATTTTCTCCTGATTTAATTGCCAAAATTTCGTTCGGACAATATTTTAACACAATTCTTTTATTTTGAAAAGCGTTTTTACAAGCCTTTACGTTTTACTTTTGACTTTTTTTGGGGTATAATTGGTGAAGTAAAATTTTTTTAAGGAATTACTATGCCGCAGGACGCGTTCACTTTACAATACGTAACGAGAGAGCTTCATAATCTGTTCGTCGGCGGGAAGATTTCGAAAATCAATCAGCCCGAAAAAGATTTGCTCTCCCTTTTAATATACACGCGGTGCGGCATGGTTAAACTCGATATCGATTTATCCGCCAAATATTGCAGGGTAAGCGCGGGCGAAAAGACCGAAACTCCCAACCCCAAGACAGCGCCCAACTTCTGTATGTTGCTTCGCAAGCACTTGCAGAACGCGGAAATAACCGAGATAAAGCAGGTCGGGTTCGAGCGCGTTTTATATTTCGATTTCAAATGCTTTTCCGAGTTCGAGGTGACCGATATGCGGCTTTACCTCGAAATTATGGGCAAGTACTCCAACGCGGTTTTAGTTAAGGACGGAACTATTTTCGGCGCGCTGAAAACGGCTTCTTTGGAGACGGGCGCGCGGCGCGTTACGCTCAGCGGCGCGAAATACTCTCTGCCCGAAAAGCAGGACAAATGCGACCCCACTAACCTTACCGCGCTCGAAAAGGCGTTTGAAAGTGCGAGCGGCGACAAGGCGAAATTCATAGCCGATTTTGTTGCGGGAATATCCTTTGCGACCGCCGTCGACATAGTGGATTTATACGGCGAAAACGTGAGTGCGAAAGAGGTTTACGATTACGTCAATTCGCCCGAATATCAGCCGTGCGTTGTGTACCGCGGCGGCGAGCCCGTCGACTTTAAGGCGCGATTAATTGAGGGTGCGAAAAGCTATAAAACACTGCTTGAAGCGCAGGCTGATTTTTACGGCTTTCAGGTAAACAAAAAGAAGTTTACTGACAAGAAAAGAAAGCTTGTTTCAGCCGTAAACTCCGCCGAAAAGAAGGTGGAAAAGCGGCTTGCTTTGAGCCTTGAAAAGCTTTCGGAATGCGATAAAGCCGAGGGAATAAAGCTCAAAGGCGAGCTGATTACCGCCAACATATATGCCGTCGAACGTGGTATGCGCTCGTTCGAGGCGGTAAATTACTACGACGAAAACTGCGGCAAAATATCTATCGAATTAGACCCGAGGCTCACCCCCTCGCAAAACGCTCAGAAGTATTTCAAGCGCTACCAGAAATTGAAGCGCACGGCGCAGACGGTGACGGCTCAAAAACAGGAGAGCGAGGAAAAACTCGCCTACATCAAAACCATTGCTCACAACATAGAACTTGCCGAAGATTTACGCGATTTGACCGAAACAGAAGGTGAGCTTATTACCCTTTCGCTGTTGCCCGCGCCCAAGCAAGAAAAGGGCAAAAAGGGGGGCAAGAAACCCGAGGAACTGAGCCCTTTCCGCAAGTATTTATTAGGCGGCTTTACGGTGCTGTGCGGGCGCAACAACTCGCAGAACGACCGCCTTACAAAAGGCTTGAACGCAGGCGATTTATGGCTACACGTAAAGACCTTCCACTCCTCCCACGTCGGGATTTTGTGCGACGGCAAAGAGCCGACCGACGAAGTTATCAAGTTCGCCGCCGAGGTGTGCGCCTACTATTCCGAGGCACGGGAAAAGGACAAGGTTGCAGTTGATTACACTTTGAAAAAGTTCGTCAGAAAACCGAACGGGGCAAACGCGGGCTTTGTCGTTTACACCGATTTCAGGACGATAAACGTTGCGCCGAACGCGCATACGGAGGCTAAATGCGATGAATAAAAAAGATAAAAACACAGAAGAAACAACCGAAGAGGGCGAGAAAAATTTCACTCTTTTATACGTTGCCATCGGCTGCTTTGCCGCGTCGTTCGTGCTGTTTGCGCTGTCGTTTTTCATAAGCGGCGCGGGCGTCTATCTGCTGATAGCAAGTATGACATGTTCGCTTGCCGCAATGTCGTTTATCAACGCCCAGAAGCGAAAGGCGGTCAACAAACTTTGCAAAATTTTTCAGATACTGAGCTATGTCATTATGTTTGCCGCAGTCGCTATTTTCGTATGGGGGACGGTTGCCGTAAACTTATAAGAATAAAAACGCGGATTTTGAGCCATTATTTAAGTAAATGGAAGAAATCTGCACCAAGCTTTCCGCGCT
>CAYXTN010000067.1:0-4767 GCA_964468085.1 uncultured Clostridia bacterium
AATCGTGTTACGTAGGAATACGTACGGAGGTTCGAATCCTCTCCTCTGCGCCAAAACCCGCGGATAGGGAAAACCCTATCCGCGGGTTTTTGTTGACAATTTATACTAATAGTTGTACAATGAAATGAATAATACTGTAAGAAGGAATTTTTATGCTTACGCTTGACAAAGTGTACCACGCTCACTACGTTTTAAAAGACGCCATAAGATTAACCGACGTCATCTACTCCCCCACACTTTCCAATATCTGCGGGTGCAATCTGTATCTCAAATGCGAAAATCTTCAGATTACGGGCTCGTTCAAGGTGCGCGGCGCATACTACAAAATCGCTCAGCTCACCGACGAAGAAAAATCTCGCGGCGTTATCGCATGCTCGGCGGGTAACCACGCTCAGGGCGTTGCGCTCGCTTCAAAGAAGTTCGGCATCAAATCGATTATCTGTATGCCCGACGGCGCGCCCATTTCCAAAGTGGAAGCTACGAGGAGCTACGGCGCCGAGGTCGTTCTCGTCCCCGGGGTTTACGACGACGCTCATAACAGAGCCGAAGAACTGCACGAGAAAAACGGCTACACCTTTATTCACCCCTTCGACGACGAAGACGTCATAGCCGGTCAGGGCACTATAGGTCTGGAAATTATGGACCAGGTTAAGGACGCGGATATCGTCGTCGTTCCCGTGGGCGGCGGCGGGCTCGTTTCGGGCGTGGCGTTCGCCGTCAAGTCGCTCAACCCCAAGGTACGCGTTTACGGCGTTCAGTCGTCGGGTGCGCCGAGTATGGCGAACTCGCTCGAGCACCACAAAATCGAAACCCTCCCCTCCGTTTCCACCGTTGCCGACGGCATTGCGGTAAAAGAGCCGGGGCACATGACCTTCGATATCTGCTCAAAATACGTCGACGGCGTGGTTACGGTGACGGACGACCACGTTTCCGCGGCAATTCTCTCGCTTATCGAAAAGCAGAAAATGATTGCCGAGGGCGCGGGCGCGGTTTCTCTTGCCGCAGTTATGTTCAATAAGATTCCCGACGCAAAGGGCAAAAAGGTCGTATGCCTCATTTCTGGCGGCAATATCGACGTTACCATACTTTCGCGCGTTATCAGCCGCGGTCTTTTAATGAGCGGCAGACAGTGCTCGCTTACCTTAGAGCTTATGGACAAGCCCGGTCAGCTCGTGGGCGTTTCGGAAATAATCGCCTCGTGCGGGGGCAACGTTACCGCCGTTCTGCACGAGAGAACCAACGAGGGCACGGCAATCAACGGCTGTTATTTAAAACTGCAAATCGAAACCAAGGACTTCGAGCACATTAAACTTATAAAGGACAGTCTTAAAGCGAACGGCTTTAAAGTTATATAAGGAGTAAAATTATGAAAACTGTTTCAACCGACAAAGCCCCCGCGGCAATCGGACCTTACTCGCAGGCAAAAATTGCGGGCGGACTCATTTTTACGAGCGGACAAATTCCCGTTAACCCCGCTAACGGTCTTATCGAGGCAAACGACGTTGCGGGACAGACCGAACAGGTGTGCAAAAACGTTGCCGCGCTCTTGGAAGCTGCGGGCTCTTCCATCGACAAAGTTATTAAAACGGTTTGCTTCCTTGCGGACATAAAGCACTTTTCCGCTTTCAACGAAGTGTATGCAAAGTACTTTACCTCCTCCCCCGCGCGAAGCTGCGTTGCGGTCAAGGACATTCCCAAGGGCTGTCTTGTCGAGATAGAGGCCATTGCCGAGATTTAATCACTTTTTGCAATTCAGTTGACATATCAACATTTCACTGTTATAATATACGCATATTGAATAGAATCGAGAAAAGGGTTTGACTACTTATGAAAATTGCAATTGTAACCGACAGCAACAGCGGAATAACTCAGTCGCAGGCTAAGGAGATGGGCATTCACGTCGTTCCCATGCCCGTTTTAATCGACGGCGCGCAGTATTTCGAGGACCTGACCTTAACGCAGGAGCAGTTTTACGAGAAGCTGAAGGACGATAAAATTTCCGTTTCCACTTCCCAGCCCAGCGCTTTCGACGTCGGTGAGCTTTGGAATAAGCTTTTAACCGAATACGACAAAATTATTCACATTCCCATGTCGAGCGGTCTTTCGGAGACCTGCCACACCCTTACCCACCTTGCCGAAACCGAATACAAGGACAAGGTATACGTAATCGACAACCAGCGCATTTCCATTACTATGCGCCAGAGCGTTATAGACGCGCAGAATATGGTCAAAGAAGGCAAGAGCGCGGAAGAAATCCGCGACTGGCTTATGAATACCAAGATGCAGTCGTCCATTTACATTATGGTCGGCACTTTGAAGTATCTCAAAAAGGGCGGCAGACTCACTCCCGCCGTTGCCGCTATCGGCACTCTTTTGAAGATTAAGCCCGTATTGCAGATTCAGGGCTTCAAGCTCGACCAGTACGCCAAGGTGAGAAAGGTTGCCGACGCTAAGACGACGATGATGAACGCTATCGACAACGACCTCAAAAACAGGTTTGCCGAACTCAGAGCGGCGGGCAAGATGGTTTTGGCCGTTGCGCATACCGAAAACTACGAGGAGGCTAAGATTTTTGCCGCCGAGCTCGAGGAGAGATTCCCCGATTTGAAGGTTGTACACATCGACCCCCTCTCTTTAAGCGTATCCTGCCACATAGGGCCGGGAGCGCTTGCGTGCGCGACTGCAATTAAATACTGATAATTAAAAACCGTTCACGAAAATTTGCGAACGGCTTTTATGTTTGATTTTACAGGTGAAACGTTATGAAAATCGCAATAGTTACCGACAGCAACTGCGGTATCACGGTTGAGCAAGCCAAAGAGCTCGGAATCGAGATTCAGCCTACCCCCGTTCTCGTTAACGACGGACAATATTTCGAGGAAGAAGGTTTTACTCAGAAACAGTTCTACGAGGCTTTAACCAACCCCGATACGAGCGTTGCCACCTCGCAACCCAACCCTTTCGACGTTGCAGAACGCTGGCGCAGGTTGCTTGAAACAAATGACAGAATTTTATATATGCCCTTATCGAGCGGACTTTCGCAGACGGCTCTCACCATTAAAAAAATGGCGGAAACCGAGCCAGAGTTCGTCGGCAAGGTGTTTGCTCTGGATAATCACAGAGTTTCGATAACGCAAAAGCAGACGGTTTACGACGCGCTGAAAATGATTGAGGAAGGCAAGACGGTCGAGGAAATTTACGACTGGCTGGAAAAGACCGCCTCTATCTCCTCCATCTATATTGCCGTTGCGACCTTGAAATTCCTGAAAAAGAGCGGCAGGCTTACCCCCGCCGTTGCCGCAATCGGCACTCTTTTGAAAATCAAGCCCGTGTTGCAAATTCAGGGCTCGGTTCTTGACAAGTACGCGCAGGTGAGAAAGATGGCGGACGCAAAGCGGACGATGATAAACGCTCTGCGCAACGATTTGGAAGGTCGGTTTAAAGAGTACCGCGAGCAAGGCAAAATGACTATCGGCGTTGCGCACACCAACTGCCCCGAAGAAGCCGAAAAGTTTGCCGAGGAGCTTAAAGCCGAGTTCCCCGACTGCGAGCTCAGGTTCGTTGACCCGCTCTCTTTAAGCGTTGCATGCCACATAGGTCCCGACGCGCTGGCGTGCGGCTGTACCGTTAAATACTGAAAAAAATTCCGTCCGCTAACGCGGGCGGATATTTATTTTTGCAGGGCGGGCGAGTGCGGCATACAGTTTTTGCGGTTATATATTATGCCTATCACCAAGCTGTTAACCATAAGATAGCACCATAAGAGAAAGACGATTACCGCGGCGATTGCTCCGTACAGCCTCTGTGGGTTGGCAAACCGCAGATATACGGTAAAGCCGACGGCAAAAGTCAGCCACAGCGCAACCGTGAGAAACACTCCCTGCACCGTATTTTCGAAGCCTAAGTTATACGGGCACGCGAATATATTCAAAAACAGCGCGATAAAGAAGGCGCTCATTGTTAAAAATACTATCGAAATGCACTGTGCGAGCCACTGGGGCATTATGCTTGATAGCACGCCTATCCCGACAAACGGCACGGCGGCGGCAAAGGCAATTAATATAATTGTGGCAAACACGGCTAAAAGCGAGGAAAAGCGCAGGCTGAGTCCGCCCTTTTTCAATCGGCTGTCGTAGATGATTTCGCCGCTTCTTCTAAGGTGATAAAAGAAGTTTGTGGACGACCACAGCGACGTTACGAGCAGTATTATTCCCGCTCCTCCCGTCGCGCCCGTTGCCGAGGTTTGCAGATACTCGAGTACGGGCGTCACCGCCGCGAAAATTTCGTTATCACTCAGCGCGCTGAAATCTATTTCGCCGACAATCAGCGCAAGCCAGAACAGAAATGGCGTTACCGACATTAAAAGAAAGTAAACGAGCGTACCCGCAAGCGTGGAAAACCGCTTGTCGGAAAAGTATTTAATTTCTTCCACCAATTTGCGCATACAATTATTTTTGACTTAAATTCGTCGGTTATACAAACTTTAAGCGGGGAACGGTTTTTTCGCCGTTCCCCGCCGTAGTCCGCAGGTTTAGTTGTTACAACCGCAGCCGTTGTTGCAACCGTTGCAGGAACTGCACCCGCAACCGCTGCGAGAATTGCCGCATGTATTACAGCCACAGCCGCAGCCGCTACCACTGCGGGAGTTGCCGCAAGAATTGCAACCGCAACCGTTGTTACAGCCGCAACCGCTGTTACTTTGGGTGCTGAAGCCCGCGCCGCCGCTCCAACCGTTGTTCCAGTTGAACCAGCACGAACTGCAACTGT
>CAYXTN010000068.1:0-4739 GCA_964468085.1 uncultured Clostridia bacterium
CCGCAACTATGCCCTTTGCACGCAGTACCGTGCCGAAACGCGTGCTGTCCGAAAGCTCTGCAAGCGCGGCTTTGAGTCCCTCTTCCGTGAACTTATCGGAAGTCTCCACGCCCCAGCTTGTAAAGACGTCGTCGGCATGGTGGTGATGGTGATGATGTTCGTGTTCGTGCTCGTGGTCGTGGTGATGGCAATGACCGTGTTCATGCTCGTCCCCGTCGTCATGATGATGGTGACAGCAATGGTGTTCGTGCTCTTCTTCCTCGTCGTCATCGGCCTCGTCGTGGTGGTGACAGCAGTGACCGTGCTCGTGGTCGTGCTCATCTTCGTCGTGGTCGTGGTGGTGATGACAGCAATGATGCTCTTCCTCGTGAGTCAGCTTTTCGAGCTCGCTCTCTAAGGTGGACGCGTGCTCCATAGCCTCCAATATCTGCTTGCCGTCGAGCTTGTCCCACTCGGTGGTGACGATTGTCGCGCCCTGATTGTGTTCGCGCACGAGCTTAACCGCGGTCGCGAGCTTTTCCGAGCTTGCAACGTCGGCGTGGCTGAATACTATGCACGCCGCGCTCTCTATCTGGTCGTTGAAGAACTCGCCGAAGTTCTTCATATATATCTTGCACTTATTCGCGTCGACGACCGCCGTGAGCGAATTGATTTTCGCGCCTTCGATATTTGCCCTCTCTACCGCGCGCACGACGTCGGAAAGCTTGCCCACGCCCGACGGCTCGATTAAAATTCTGTCGGGCTTAAGCTGGGACGCGACCTTTTTCAAAGCCTCGGCAAAGTCGCCGACAAGCGAACAGCAGATACAGCCCGAGTTGAGCTCGTTGACTGTAATGCCCGCTTCCTTCATAAAGCCGCCGTCAACGCCGATTTCGCCAAATTCGTTCTCGATTAAAACGAGTTTTTCGCCCGCGTAAGCTTCCTTAATGAGTTTTTTTATAAGCGTCGTTTTGCCCGCGCCCAGAAAACCCGAAAACACGTCGATTTTTATCACTTAAATTACCTCGCATTTATTTGGTATATATTTTATACGCTATATCAAAACTTGTCAAACGAATGTAGCCGTAACACAAAAACAAAGCGTGTCGCTTAAGCCAAATACTTTAACCGCTTTTTAAATTAAACAAACAATTCACGACAAAACAAAGCGCCCGCGCAACGAAAGTTGCGCGGGCGCGTTACCGTTAAATTAAATAATTAATAAGTAAGGCGGCGGAAAGACCCGTCCTCTTTATGAATCATAATTTTGGCGTCCTGATTGCCAGCCGTCTTCTTGGCAAACGCTATCGCCTCCGCCTGAGTTAAAAACAGCTTTAACGCCTTATCCGCGCCCTGCGCTTTGACCTGCCACCTGTTATCTTCCTTTCTCTTGGAAATGTGATAAATCTTCGTTGCTTTGCTCTCTGCCGTTTTTTTGACCGCCATATTTTTCCTCCGACCACCGCCGTTACGGGCGCGCGGTTTTATTGTGCTGTATAAAATTATATATGCATTTTAGCACATTTTTGTTACGTTGTCAAGCGCGTTTGCATAGCTGATATTGTCATAATAATTTATTACAGCCGCATAAAATCACTTGATTAGTTTGCTTGAGAGTGATAATATACTGCCTATGGAAAACGGAGAAATAATTTCGGCGGAAGCCGAACAGGGCGAAGAGCCTGTCGAACTGCAGAATGAACAGCCTGTTAAGCTCACGAAAAAGCAGCAGTTTCTGCAATTTTTGAAATTCACGGTGTTCTCGCTTTCGGCGGGAATAATACAGTTTTTGTTGCAGTCCACGCTGTTCGACTGGACGCACGCTTTGACCTATTGGCAAGCTTACCCGATTGCTCTAACCGCATCGGTTGTATGGAACTTTACGTTTAACAGAAAGTTCACCTTCAAGGCTTCGTCCAACATACCTATTGCCATGGCGCTGGTAGTCGTATATAACCTCTTGATTGTAGTGCCGTTTGCCATACTCGGCGAATATCTAGTAAGTTTATGGGGCGACGCTTTCGGCATGCTCGTTACGGTAATTTTGCTGCTTATCAACTTTGTCACCGAGTTTTTCTGGGATAAGTTTGTGGTTTTCAACGACAAACTCGTATCCAAGCTTGAAAAACTTTTCCGCCGCAAAAAGGCTTAAATGCTAAGTTAAATACGCACAACCCGATTAATACAAATCGATTTCCCTATAAGGCATTCTGTCTTTGAGCGCGGCTTCAAGCGCAGTTTCATCGCAATACAAAATTAAATCTCCGTCCTCACAAAGCATGCTGTTCATCTGCTTTACTATGCCCGAGGGCATTTCTTTTATCTTGAGAGTTACCTGATTCGCCCGTTCCTGTGCAAAATAAACTTCACGGACGTGGACGTTCGAACGTATCCAGTAGGCAGATGAAAAAAGCAACTGCTCCCGCCCCTTAAACACGACGGAAAGATAGGGGTCGGTCATACCTCCGCCATACTTTCGCCCGAACCGCTCTTTCGTATATTCAAACGTCTCAAAATCAAGATAATATTTGCTTTTAATAAGAAAGAGTGCGGTATACGGCGAAACCGGCACATAAGTATAAAGATAATCGGAGTCGAGCGTATTCTCAGTCAAACAACAACGGTCGGATATTATTATATCCGGCTTATCTCTTTTAAGTATTTCGAGATGAAGTCCTTTTGTCACCACACAGGGATAATATGAAATAATTTGGCTGTATATAGTCGCTTGTACCTTGTCTTGTTTTTTCAGTCGCTCAAATTCTTCCAAAATATATTTGGTCATTTCCAAAGCGTCTTCTTTCTTTAGAATACTGTACACACCGTAAAGATAATTATTACTTTGATATATCCCCGACTCGTCGCTTTTAATAACTTCAGTTGAAAAATGATGTCTGTTTGCACACAACACGCAATAAAGCTTTAAAATTTCATACTCTTTGCCGGTCAACTCAACACTGTCTTTTGCGGTATCTACTTTTTTTATTATGCTACCGATATAAGCCTCGAAGTCGCCGATTCTGTCCTCAAGCTCATTATTAGGTTCGTTCTCGGAATAATAGTACTCTTTTGTAAAATCTTTGTTAATTTCTATCTTTCTTTTGGTACCTTCAAATTTATCAAAAATTTTACCGCCGTTTTCTTTCCATTTTTTTATATGAAACCTTGAATAAAAATGATTATTCTTTTTAATAATTTCTTCGCTCATAAATTACCCCTACGTGATTGAATTTTATTATCTCGATTGCAAAAATAGCCCCGCGCCGAATGTGCGGGGCTATTGGTGTACCCGACTGGATTCGAACCAGCGGCACCGAGCGTCGGAGGCTCGTGCTCTATCCAACTGAGCTACGGATACACATTCTTAAACAATTATATCCCGCGAACGGCAAAAAATCAACCTTTTGCGTAAGCGTTGACTATCCCCTTTAAAATTTCCACAACCTTATGCATATCCCGCACCGAAACGAACTCGTTGAGTCCGTGCGCGTTGTGTCCGCCCGTGCAGATATTCGGGCACGGCAGTCCCATAAACGACAACGACGAACCGTCCGTGCCGCCTCTTATGGGAAATTCCAGCGGCTCAACCCCCGCCGCTTCCATCGCCGCCTTGGCGTTGGCGATTAAATGCATATGCGGCGCAATCACCTCGGCGCAGTTATAGTACTGGTCGCGCATCTTGAACGCGAGTCTTCCGCCGTAAACGCCGTTCAGCCTCTCGATTTGAGCCGTCACGAACTGCTTGCGCCTTGCAAACTCCGCCCTGTCGTGGTCGCGGATAATGCCGTGCACAGCGCACCTTTCCACGCCGCCCGCAATATCCGTGATAAAATAATATCCCTCTCTGCCCTCGGTCGTTTCGGGGCGTTCGGAAGCGGGCAAGGAGTTTATAAACTCGTTGGCAACGCAAACGGCGTTTATCATCTTTCCCTTGGCCTGACCGGGGTGAATATTCACGCCCGTAATTTCTAAATCGAAACACGCGCCGTTGAAGGTTTCGTAGGTAATCTCGCCCAGCTCCTCGCCGTCGACCGTGTACGCGAAATCGCAACCGAACTTTTCCACGTCAAAAAGCTTCGCGCCGTGTCCGATTTCCTCGTCGGGAGTGAACGCAATGCCGATTTTGCCGTGCTTTACTTCGGGGTGATTTACAAGGTATTCGGCAAGCGCCATAATCTCGGCAACGCCCGCCTTGTCGTCCGCGCCCAGCACCGTAGTGCCGTCGGAAGTGATTATACCGTCGCGAACTATCGGTTTTACGCCTATACCGCTCGGCTGGGAAACCGTATCGAGGTGCGCGATAAAGCCTATCGAGTACTTAGCCGCGCAGTTTGCGGGTATGCACGAATAGACGTACGCATGCTCGGTGACCTCCGCATTTAAGCCCATAGCTTTGAGCTCGGCGCACAGCATTTTCGCAAGTTCTTTCTGGCACTCGGTCGAGGGCGTGTTGTCGAAATTGTCCTCGTCGCTCGGCGTATCCACCTGCACGTAGCGCAAAAATTTTTCTTCTACGTTTTCCATTTTCAAACCCTCTTGAATGAGTTGCTCTCTTCGGCGAACGCGTAGCCCGCACGGGCAAGTCTTTCAGTAAGCTCCCCCTCGTCCGCGCCGTACTCCGCGCAGAAATCGGCGAGCGCGTCGCCATCGCGCAAGCGCGTATTGACAAGCGAAAGTAAAATATTGTCGTCAACAGGTAAACTCATACCGCAATTATACCACCGAAATTGCGCAAACGCAAACGCATTTTATTGCAAACG
>CAYXTN010000069.1:0-4716 GCA_964468085.1 uncultured Clostridia bacterium
AGCCTTTTTCGGCTTTATTCCATTATATGCGGGGGAAATTATGAAGGACTTTAAATCGTACGCTCAGGATAGCGGAAACGGTAAAAAGAGTGACAACACGCAAGGCGGTGCGACCGGAGCGAAGTCGGGCGGTGCGGGTAACCCAAGCGGCAGCGCTAATTACGACCAGACGGTCAATATGGCGGCAATGATGGCGAAGGCGTTCAACGGCAAGAGCGAGGGGCAGATTTTGCAGACCATAATCGCGCAAGCCGAGCAGGGCAAGCGTGAAGGCACTCTCACTAACGCCGACCTCGATAATTTCTACAACACTCTCGCGCCCCTTTTAGACGGCTTCAAGCGGCAAAAGCTCAGACAGATTATTATAAAACTCAAATCGATATAAAAAATAAAAGCCCCGCAACTTGATGCAGGACTTTGAGGAAAATCGGGCGGTTACCCTTGCGCGAGTTTTTCCGCCGCGCGCAGAAAGTAATCAACCTCCCTTTCGTTGTTGAAAGCGGAAAGCGATACGCGCACCAACCCCTCGGACGTCAGCGCGTCGTGCATGAGCGGTGCGCAGTGCAGTCCGCCGCGAACGCAGATTGAGTACTCCTCGGAAAGACGGTACGCCGCCATTTCCGACTGTATTTTTTCGAAAGCGAGCGCGACTATGCCGTAATGATTGGACTGCGAATATACCTTAACTCCTTTAATTGCGCTGAGTCCGCTCAGCATAAGGTCGGTTAAATACAACAGTCTGTCGCGGTTTTCGTACATGTGGTTTTTAAGGTACAGCGCGCCCTCGCCGAGAGATACTATCGCGGGATAGGAAAGCGTGCCGCTCTCTAATTTGTCGGGGTAAAAGTCGGGCATATTCAGATTGATACTCTCGCTGCCCGTGCCGCCGAACATTAAAGGCGAGGGATTGAACCGCGCCGAAAATACGAGCGCGCCGCTGCCCTGTATGCCGAGCATACCCTTATGCCCCGCCACCGCTAAGGCGTCTATCCCCTGCGCCGTGATATCGATTTTCTCGTGACCGCACGCCTGCGCGCCGTCGCAGATAAGGTACGTTTCGGGAGCAATTCCCCGCTTTATCGCGGCAATATCGGGCGACGTACCCGTAACGTTCGAGGCGAGCGTGACTATTACCGCCTTAGCCCCTTCCGCCGCATTTATAAGGTAAGGTACGTCTATTTCGCCGTGTTCGGTCAGGGGCGCAAGCTCCACCTTTACCCCCTTGCTTTCGAGATAATGAAGAGGACGCAGTACGGAATTGTGCTCGGCAACCGTCGAAACGACCTTGTCGCCCGCTTTTAAAGTGCCGAATATGGCTATGTTAAGCGCCTCGGTGCAGTTTTTCGTGAACACCACTCTGTCCGAGGACGGCGCGCCGAAAAACTCGGCTAAGATATTGCGGACTGCGTACACCCGCTCGGCGCACGCAAGCGAAAGCTTGTGACCGCTGCGACCGGGGTTGGCGCTCGTTTTCATTGCCGCCGAAGCCGCCGTAAGCACGCCGTCGGGCTTGAACCCGCCCGTTGCCGCATTATCGAAATATATCATACTCCACCTCCTTCGCGGGTTAAACCTTTTTCCGCGCGTCTTTCATATTATATTAGTGGACCGACAAAATAATGTTCAACGAAGGAAAAAACAATGGCAGATATGTTGGCTGTCTTTCGCTCACGCTCTCAGGCGATTGACTGTATGACTAAATTGAGGGCTTTAAATATTCCCGCGCAACTTATCAACACGCCCAAGGAAGCGAACGTGGGCTGCGGGCTGTCGCTCAGGTTTTCAGCCTCGGTGGCAGCGCGCGCAAAGAACGTTATCGCAAAGATGAACTACTCGTCATTTTACGGATATATGCGCATAGATTTCCGGGGCGGAAAAATTTATATCAAAGGGTTTTAACACTTGCAACCGCCCGCGCCGTTATGATAAAATACGGGTATGCAAACAAACGACGAAATATTAAAAGAGCTCGCGCGGCTGTACCCCGACGCGCGCCCCGCACTGCAATTCAAATCGCCCTACGAACTATTGGTGGCGGTCATTCTTTCCGCGCAGTGCACGGACGAGCGGGTCAACAAGGTTACCGCCGAACTGTTCAAAAAGTATAATTGCCCCGCTACTATGCTTGAATTATCGCAGGAAGAGCTGGAAAAGTATATATTTTCGTGCGGATTCTATCACAACAAGGCGGCGCATATTCTTTCCGCCTCGCGCGATATAGTCGAAAAATTCGACGGCGAAGTACCGTCCGATTTTGACAAGCTTAAAAGTCTTGCGGGCGTGGGACAAAAGACGGCAAACGTCGTCTGGTCGGTGGCGTTCGGCGGCGACGCAATCGCCGTGGACACGCACGTCTTCCGCGTTTCCAACCGCCTGGGGCTTGCCGACGCGAACACCCCATTCAAGGTTGAGGAACAGCTCAAAGAGGCTATTCCCAAGTCCGACTGGTCCAAAGCGCACCACTGGCTGATTTACCACGGGCGCAGAGTGTGCCACTCGCAACGCCCCGATTGCGCGAACTGCACCTTAAAAGACAAGTGTAAATATTTTAATGAGAAATAAAATAAAGCCCCGCGGCGAATATCGCCGCGGGGCGTTTTATAATTTATTTCTTTTTGCGCGATTTAATAAGATAAACTATGGCGAATATAACCGAACCGAGAGATACAAGCTCGACAGCGAACAGGAACACAAGCGCAATCGTTATCACCGCTATACCGAAAACGTTTTTATGATATTCGGGGTCAGGGTCCGTACACAGCGAGAAGGACAGCTCCTTTGAAGGCAGACCGTCAAGCGTGGCAACGTAGCCTTCCTCCGTTTTATCGAATCCCACCGACGTTTCGGTCACGTAATAATGCGTGTTAATAACAATCTCCAACGTTCCGAAGCTCTGCCATTCGGCGGCGGGCGAAAGGAGATATTCGTACCCGAAGACGTTCGGAGTATAGAAGTAATCTATCGTGGGGAATATGGGCGAAGTAACCGTGTTTACGATACTGCCGTTCGGCTCGACTTGCACGTCGTAGGTGTACCAAATCAAAAAATTTTCGTCGCCGAAGTACTGTCTGTATTCGGGCAAAACGCATGCGTCGTCTTCAAACTGCCGCACTACGCCGTTATAAAAGTCGATATCGCTTACCGCACTTTTATCGTCGCGCAGTCCGAGCACCATTTCCTTCAAAGTAATCTCGCGCGTCTTTTTAACCGCAACGGGCAAGTCAACGCGCTTGTATCCGTTTCTGCTCCACACCTCGGCGTGCCACTCGCAGAAAAACGCAGAATCGTCGCCGAGCACGTAAAAGTATTGCCTCCCGTCCGACTTCTTAGCGTACGGAGTGACCGTCTGAGTCGTCTTTTCGAAATAGTAACGCATTTCGCCTAAGTCGTAATCATTGCCGAAATAGCGCGCTTTCGTGCCGTCGCAGGTCACTTCGCCCACGGCGTACGCGTAATCGTAGTCGCTGAAATTCATACTCACGCTGTACTCGGTGACAGGTAAATCTACGTTATAAAAATCGTCCGAATACCACTCGTCGGAAATCAGCTTTACACATTCGGCAAAGCTGTCGTAATTGCCGTAAGTGTGCCGCGTTTCGACTTCCGCATCTTCGCCGTCGACGGTGATTTCAGGGCTAAACGCCTTTACTCCCGAATAGTCGAAATAGTCCGGATGTCTTCCCAAGGGGAAAGCCATTGAAGTGGTTACTGTATTTTCGGAAGTGTTGACAAACTTGTACTCCGCCGTTACGGTCGATTGATATTTATCCGCTTTGCCGTATTCGGGGAAATCTTTGATATCGAAGATCAGCTTTTCACTCTCGACGGCAAGCGCGCTCTTTTCGCCCTGCACGATAGCGCCCGAAGCGGTGACGCCGTGCTCGCGTTGGGGACCTGAATTGGCAAACACGGGAGAAACCGCGCAAGGAAGCGCCGCACATAGTGCGACAACTGCGGCTATAATTTTAAGTACTCCCTTTTTCATAATTCAGTCCCTCACTGATATTATATACTTTTAAAATTATAAATGCAAGATTAAAACTGATAAAAGCCGCCCGTGCGCATTTGCGCACGGGCGGAAACGTACTGTTTATTTCAAATCAAATTATATCTATATAAATTAGCCGAGAACCTTTGCGATAACGCCGGAACCAACCGTTCTGCCACCTTCACGGATAGCGAACTTCAACTTCTCTTCAACTGCAACGGGCTTGATAAGCTCGACAGTGATAGTTACGTGGTCGCCGGGCATAACCATTTCGGTGCCTGCGGGAAGTTCGATAGAACCGGTAACGTCGGTAGTTCTGATGAAGAACTGAGGACGATAGTGGTTGAAGAAAGGAGTGTGACGTCCGCCTTCCTCTGCCTTAAGAACGTAAACCTGAGCTTCGAACTTGGTTGCCGTCTTAACGGTGTTGGGCTTAGCAAGAACCTGTCCTTTCTCGATACCCTTTCTGTCGATACCACGAAGAAGTGCGCCGATGTTGAAGCCTGCGATAGCTTCGTCAACGCTCTTGTGGAACATTTCGAGACCGGTAATCGTCGTGCCAACGGGCTTAGCGATAAGGCCTACGATTTCAGCGGGGTCGCCAACGTGAGCAACGCCTCTCTCTACTCTACCGGTTGCAACGGTACCACGACCGGAAATCGTGAATACGTCCTCAACGGGAAGAAGGAAGGGCTTATCCGTATCTCTTTCGGGAGTGGGGATATAGC
>CAYXTN010000070.1:0-4622 GCA_964468085.1 uncultured Clostridia bacterium
TACTACGTTCTGGATATGTTCCCCTATCCTTCGGGCGCGGGACTGCACGTAGGTCATCCCGAGGGTTACACTGCGACCGACGTCATTTCGCGTATGAAGCGTATGCAGGGCTACAACGTTCTGCACCCCATCGGTTTCGACAGCTTCGGTCTGCCCGCCGAGCAGTACGCCATCAAGACGGGCAATCACCCCGGCGGCTTTACAGAAAAGAATATCGAAAACTTTACCAAACAGCTAAAAATGCTGGGCTTGACCTACGACTGGGACCAGACCGTTTCCACCTGCGACCCCTCCTACTACAAGTGGACGCAGTGGATATTCAAAAAGCTGTGCGAAGCGGGGCTTGCGCGCTACGTCGAAACGCCCGTTAACTGGTGCGAAGAACTCGGCACGGTGCTTGCCAACGACGAAATTATCGACGGCAAGAGCGAGCGCGGCGGCTACCCCGTCGTGCGCAAGAATATGAAACAGTGGGTTATCGATATACCCAAGTATGCGGAAAAACTTCTGCATGGACTTGACGACCTCGACTGGAGCGAGCCCTCTAAGACCGCTCAGCGCAACTGGATAGGCAAGTCTGTCGGCGCGAAAATCGACTTCAAAGTCGACGGCACGGACGAAAAATTTACCGTCTTTACCACCCGCTGCGACACTCTGTTCGGTGCAACCTACTGCGTTTTAGCGCCAGAGCACGCACTCGTGGACAAAATTACGACGGGGGCGCAAAAAGCGGTTATCGAAGATTATAAAAAGGCTTGCGCAAGCAAGTCCGAGCTTGAAAGAACCGAGCTCAACAAGGAAAAAACGGGCGCATTTACGGGCGCGTACGCGATTAATCCCGCTAACGGCAACAAAATCCCCGTCTATATTTCCGACTACGTACTGACTTCCTACGGCACGGGCGCGATTATGGCTGTGCCCGCTCACGACACGCGCGACTACGAATTTGCAAAGAAATTCAATTTGCCAATTATTCAGGTGCTTGCGGGCGGCGATATCTCGAAAGAGGCATACACCGAGGACGGCTTGCATATCAACAGCGAGTTTTTGAACGGACTTAACAAGCAGGACGCTATCGACAAGATGATTAGCTGGCTCGAAGAGTGCAAGTGCGGCGAAAAAGCAATAAGCTACAAACTGCGCGAATGGATATTTGCGCGCCAGCGCTACTGGGGCGAGCCTTTGCCCGTAATACATTTAGAAAACGGCAAGGATATTTTGTTGCCCGACGACCAGCTCCCCCTCGTCCTGCCCGAAATGGACGATTACAAGGCTCACGGCGGCAACGCGCCTTTGGAAAACGCTAAGGACTGGGTCAACGTTACCGCCGACGGCGTTAAAGGCAAGCGCGAAACTACGACGATGCCCGGTTCGGCGGGTTCAAGCTGGTATTTCTTACGTTACTGCGACCCGCACAACGACGAAGTTTTTGCCGACTACGAGCTTTTAAAGCACTGGCTCCCCGTCGACTTCTACTGCGGCGGCAAGGAACACCTTGTCGGGCACCTTCTGTATGCGCGTTTCTGGACACATTTCCTGTACGATTTGGGGCTTGTTCCCTGCAAAGAGCCGTTCAAAAAACTCTTCCATCAGGGTATGATTTTGGGCGAAAACGGCGAAAAAATGTCAAAATCGCTTGGAAATGTTATAAATCCCGACGATATCGTGCGTGATTACGGTGCGGACGTTCTTCGTATGTACGAAATGTTTATGGGACCCGTTGCCGACACCAAGCCTTGGAACACGGCGAATATCGAGGGCGTTAAAAAGTTCATCGACAGAATTTACAGACTGTACTGCGAAAGCGAAGTTATTACCCCCGCACCCAACAAAAACCTTGAAAAGCTGTACCATCAGACGGTTAAAAAGGTCGGCGAAGACTATATGGCAATGAAGGTCAACACCGCCATTTCGCAGATGATGATTTTCGTCAACGCGATTTACAAGGAAATCGGCGAGGGCAGAAATTTCCCCTTGGAGTACGCCGAGGGCTTGATTAAATTATTGAACCCCGTCATCCCCTTTATTACAGAGGAAATCTGGTCGACGGTTTTGGGACATAAAGATACGATTGCTTACGAGAGTTGGCCAACCTTCGACGAAGCCAAGTGCGGCGAAGACGCTTTCGAGTATGCAGTTCAGGTTAACAGCCGAATTAAAACGAAAAAGTCCTACCCCGCCGATATGAGCGCAAAGCAAATCGAAGAGAGCATTAAAGCGGACAGCGAAATAATTTCACTGCTCGAAGGCAAAGCGCCAAAGAAAATAATTGTAGTTCCGAAAAGATTAATTAATATTATTGTATAAAGTAAAAAGCGCAGGTTTTAAATAACCTACGCTTTTTTGGTGCACTCAACAGGAGTTGCGCCTTGGGCGGACGCGCACGGTTGACAGCAAAAACCGATTGCTGTCAAGTCGGCGGTAGGATCCGCCGACCAAGCCTCCCCTCAACTCCTGTATCGATTGACAAAAAAATAAGTGGCGGTAACAAAAGTTACCGCCACTTATTTGGTGCACCAGAACAGACAGAGATTGAACCCGAACTATATATTCGTAAACGGGTATGCGGGTTTTATCGCTGAAAGGTAATGAAAAAGCACAAGGTTAAATGCCTTGTGCTTTTTCTATGCCCCACCCAAGAGAGAACCCACCCTATGAACCGCTAAAACGGACAGTCGCTGTCATCGTCAAGCGGGATTAAAGTTTGTAATGCGTTTTCTTTTAATTCGTCCGTATGCTTGTTTACGGGCATTTCTTTGCTTACATCGAAATTATATACCGCCGTTATACGCCGTAGGAACGCCGCCCAAGATTTAGGCTCGGTTTGCTGTATGTTTTTGTATTGCTCCGTAAGCGGTATATTCGATATGATATATACAATTTCATAGCAAGCAACGCGGTTAAACTGTCGCCCTCGTATTCTGATAGGTTGCCCGTCTAAATAGTCCAGTATTTCCGAGATTTTGAAAGAACTACGGAACTCGTCCAAGAATAACACCTTTTCGCCGTTATAATCGTCTATCCAGCCGAACTCATAATTTGTAGTGCGGTAAACGTCGTCATAGCCGTGCTTATTATATACATAGCTTGTCTTGCCGACACCCGCCGAACCGTAAATATAATATACCTGCATTTTGCGAAATTGCCGTTTGTACTTGTTTTCCAAATATGCTTGTCTGTATTCCTTTGCCCATTTCATAACCCGTATAAAACGGTTGCCGTGCTTTTTAGATAGGTCATAAAAACTCATATCGTTTTCTATATCGCGCATTATATCGGTTAAGTCTGTACGTTCGCCGTCCTCTATAAATTCGCCGTATTCGTAGTATGTAGGACTTATGCGCGTTTCCTCGTCCATACAGTATAGGCGGGCTTGTGTTCGTTTGGCTCGGCGTTGCTCTATATGCGCGTCAACGCCTATCGTCTTTTTAGAAAGGCACTTTTTAAAAGTCGTAAACCATTTCGGTTGAGTAAACTCAAAATACCCTTGATAGTGTTCCGTTCCCGTTTCGGGAGCGCGTTCACGCTGGAATACTACATACCGCAAATCAGATACCGTTTTCAGATACTCTAAAAATTCTTGTTCGGTTTGTACGGGGTTATTTACGGTAAAGCACCAGTCGCGGGCTTGCTTGTTCTTTTTGGGTTGTTCGTTCGTTTCGTCCATAGCGGACAAATCTATTTTGATTTTGCTGTTTTCGTCCATATTCAAAAATTCCTTTATACCGCCAATGCGTTACACTATGACATAGTGGCGTGGTAATACTATACGCCACGCGCGGGCGGCAAGCCGCCCGCGCACGTTGCCGATTTCTTTGCGTTTGCAAAGTATTCGCTTAATTGCTTTTCGTTGCGCTTTATCATTATTTCCGATATTCGGTGCATAACGCTTTCTTGCGCGTCCGTCATACCGTTTTTATTCACTTCCGACACCTTGACGTACAAGGGTACGTTTATCATAGGCGAGCCGTCTTTGTTGCGTAACGCGATATACGCAACCACTTGATAAAATTCCTTTTCCATACTCTATACCCCCAAATATTTGCGTAAATGCTTGTACACCGTTTTCATTTGTTGCGATATTGCAGAGTGCGCTACGCCTTGTTCTCTTGCGATAGCGCGGTACGACATACCGAGAAAAAACACCTTGTATATAAGTTCTTGTCGTTTAGGCGTGAGCATAGATATTGCTTTTCGTATGTTTGCGATATTCTCTTTCCGTATGTAACCGTCTAACGGGCTTTCCGTGTGCTTGTCCTCGAAGTCTATTCCCATATCGGTAAAGTAGTACAGCGAGGTGTGCCGCCTTGTTTCCCGCCAATGGTCGCGCTTTTCTTGTTGTGTGATTTCAAGGTATACGGCGTGTAGTTCGTCCGATACCTCAACCGTGCTTGTTGTGCCGTCTGCAAATTTATATTTTATTGTCTGCATATAAAACCCTCCGCTTATAAGCACGGCAGAGGGCAAGGGTTGCGGATTTTTTCAAAACTTTTTATAAAAAAGCCCCCGCACAAAAAATTGAAAATTGATAAATTTCCAAATTCGCGCGGGAGGGCTACGACATTTCATAAAGCGACTTTTTTCGCAAGGCATAAAAAAAGCGTTCACGCGGTTTTGCGTGA
>CAYXTN010000071.1:0-4604 GCA_964468085.1 uncultured Clostridia bacterium
CTTAAAATAAGCAAAATTTCCGTGCCCTTGGGCGTGGTCGCAATCATTTACGAAAGCCGCCCCAACGTCACTTCCGACGCCGCCGCGCTTTGCTTTAAGAGCGGCAACGCATGCGTTCTGCGCACGGGCAAGGAGGCGCACCGTTCCGCCGCTGCGATAGTTAAAGCTATGCGCAAAGGGCTTGAAAAGTGCGGAATAGACGGCTCGGTTATCGGCTACGTCGAGGATACTTCTCGCGACAGCGCGGTAGAGCTTATGCGAGCAAAGGGGTATATCGACTTGCTCATTCCGCGCGGCGGCGCAGGGCTTATCCGCGCCTGCGTGGAAAGCGCGACCGTGCCTTGTATCGAGACGGGAACGGGCATATGCCACGTGTATGTGGACGGAAAAGCCGACTTTGAAAAGGCGTTAAAAATTATAGAAAACGCAAAGTGTTCGCGCCCCTCGGTGTGCAACGCAATGGAAGTATGTCTTGTCGATAAAGCCGTTGCGGAAAAGTTTCTGCCGCTTTTAAAGGAAAAGCTTGCGGGCAAAGTGCAATTTTTTGCGGATAGCGTTGCTTACGGCATAATAGGCGGGCAACCTGCGGACGAAAATTCCTTCGATACCGAATTTTTAGACTACAAAATGGCAGTTGCGGTAGTGGACGGCGTAGACGGCGCGACCGCGCATATATCAAAACATTCCACGGGTCACAGCGACTGCATAGTCACGGAAGATAATGCGGCGGCGCAAAAGTTCGTGGCGGCGGTGGACAGTGCGGCGGTGTACGTAAACGCGTCTACCCGCTTTACCGACGGCGGCGAGTTCGGCTTGGGGTGCGAAATGGGTATTTCAACGCAGAAACTGCACGCTCGCGGTCCTATGGGCTTGAAAGAGCTGACCACTTACAAATACGTAGTGGTGGGCAACGGAAATATAAGATAAAAATATTTGCCAATATCGGAAGGCTGTGATAAAATAGCGTTATGGAAAAGGTAACTTTCAGAGAGCGCACGGGAATAGTCGGCAAGAAAAGAAACAAGCCGAAATTGTCGGAGCGCATCAGTCTTTATTTTTATATAAAGCATTGCAAGAAGATAAAACTTGCCTCGGAGAAATGGTATAAAGAGCAGGATATGGTAAACTCTTTGCCGTCGGCGGGAATCGGACCGAAAAAGCGCAAAGTTTTTTACAAATTCACTATGCCGGGCGGCGTCGATTTTCAGTTTCTGCACGGCGGACTGGTAATAAACTATCCCGAGAACGTAAAGCTCGGGAACAATATGATTTTCAACCGCAACGTCAGCATTACCGCACGCAGCGGAGTTACCTTGGGCAACGACGTAATGTTGGGACCGAACGTCGTTATAAACGACAGCAACCACGTGTTCAAAGACAGAGATACGCCGATAACCAAACAGGGACATACCGCCGAGCCCATAGTCATCGAGGACGACGTGTGGATAGCTTCCAATTCGGTTATTTTAAAGGGAGTGCATATCGGTAAGGGCGCGGTAGTCGCCGCGGGAAGCGTGGTCACCAAGGACGTGCCGCCGTATACTGTGGTTGCGGGAGTTCCCGCCCGCCGGATTAAAAACAGGGGAGAGTAAAATTTCACCTTAAAAAATTTGACCTTTTGATTTAATACCGCTAAAATACAGAGTAATCGGTTGGTAAAGAGTATGCAGTTTGTAAGCGAAGATATAATTTACGTCGGCGTCGACGATAAAGAAATCGACCTTTTCGAGGGTATGTACAACGTGCCCCGCGGCGTTACGTACAATTCATACGTCATAAAGGATAAAAAGATTGCGGTTGTCGATACCGTCGACGCGGGCTTCGAAAAGGAGTGGCTCAAAAAGGTTGAAAGCGCGCTTAAAGGCGCACAGCCCGACTATTTAATCATTCAGCATATGGAGCCCGACCACAGCGCGTGCGTACAAGCTTTCGTTAAAAAATATCTGCAGGTTGCGGTGGTGGGCAATAAGAGTACTTTCGTAATGCTCGAAGAGTATTTCGGCGAGGGTGTTGCCGAAAACCGCTTGGTAGTTACCGACGGCGGCGAGCTCAGCCTCGGCAAGCACGAATTGAAATTCGTGTTCGCGCCCATGGTGCACTGGCCCGAAGTAATGTTCACTTACGACAAAACGCTCTCTTTATTGTTTTCCGCGGACGCGTTCGGCAAGTTCGGCGCGTCGGACGACAACGGCGGCTGGACGGACGAAGCGCGCCGCTATTATATAGGCATCGTCGGCAAATACGGAGCTCAGGTAAAGGGAGTGCTTTCAAAGCTTTCCGCATACCCTTTAAACACCGTCGCACCCTTGCACGGACCCGTGCTTTCGGGCGAAGCGCTTCAAAGCGCGGTGCAGTCCTATTTAAAGTGGAGCGGGTACGAGCCCGAAACCGAGGGCACGCTCGTGGCGTATACGTCGGTTTACGGACACACGAAGAAAGCGGCGGAGCTTCTGGCGCAGCTTTTGAAAGAGGGCGGCGGAGAGGTTAAAATATTGGACCTTGCCCGCGCCGACTGGGCGGAGTGCGTTGCTCAGGCTTTCCGCTATTCCGGGCTCGTAATCGCAACGACAACCTATAACGCGGACATATTCCCCGCGGCGAGGGAGTTTATCGACAGACTTGTCGAGCGCAACTACCAAAACCGCAAAGTGGCGTTTATCGACAACGGCACGTGGTCGCCCGTGACGGCAAAGCTTATGCGCGCGAAGTTCGAAAAGTGCAAAAATATCGGTTTTGCGCAGACGGAAGTTAAAATCCGCGCGGCGTTGAACGGCGAAAGCGAGGCGCAGATAAAAGCGCTTGCGGCGGAGCTTTTAAACAGGTAAAAAATAAATTTTTTAGGAGATATACAATGAAAAAAATCAAGGCACTCTTAGCTGAATTTAAAGCGTTTATAACGCGCGGAAACGTAGTCGATATGGCTGTCGCCGTAATTATCGGCGCGGCGTTCGGCGCAATCGTAACGTCGTTGACCAACAGCATTATCAAGCCTCTTATCGACTGGGCGGTAGGCGACCCCGACGGCGTCGGATTAAAGACGATGCTCAGAACCGTCTACGAAGTAGACGAATTGGGCGAAGCTATATTGGTTGACGGCGATAAAGTCATAAACTGGGCGGCGTCGATTTACATAGACTGGGGCGATTTCATTATGAAGATAATCGACTTCCTGCTTATTGCTCTCGTGCTGTTCGTTATCATCAAGGTATTTATGAGCCTTAAAAACGCTACGGTCAAAGCTCACGAAAAGGCAAAGGCGAAAGCAATCAAGAGGCTTAAGAAGAAGGGTATGAGCGATGAGGAGGCAACCGCGCAGGCGGAGGCTGAGGTAGCCGCCGAGCCCGCCGCTCCCGCAGGCCCTACGACCGAAGAGCTTCTTACGGAAATAAGGGACTTGCTTGCCGCTAAAAACAATAGCAATACCGACGCGAAAGCGGAGTAAATAAAGAAAAAAATTCAGCCGCCGTGCAAAAAGAGCACGGCGGCAAAAATTTTTGTTGATAAATTGTAAAAAAACAATCTAAAAACATTGCCCTTTCGCAATATCTTGTGTTATAATAACGCTGTGTTTTGTAAATGTTGTGTCAAACGGCGACGTAAGTCAAGCCCGAACGGAACGCGGCAATGCAAAACCAAACGTTAATAACGGCAATTACGGGAAGCAAAATCATCAGAAGCATATTTTTGATTTTGAATTTGGTGATAAACATCGTTACGTAAATGCCGATAGCTCCGCCCAAAATTGCGGTAAGCAGAAGCTTGCCGTCGCCGGAATTGAGTTTATCCTCGTCCATAAGCGTTTCGTTGCGGATAGAGAGCAGTAACATAACCGAGTATACGTTTACGGAAATAATATAAGTGCCGAAAACGATATAGAGCATAAGCATACTTAAAGTATGCCGCAAAAGTAAAAGTTCATACGGGAGATTATTATGGCAAAAGCGGCTGTAATTATGGGGTCTAAATCCGATTTGGGAGTGGTAAAGGCGGCGGTAACCGCATTGAAGAGCTTCGGCGTTGAGACGGAAGTTCGCGTAATTTCCGCACACAGAACGCCCGACGAGGCGCACGAGTTCGCCAAGAACGCCGCGAAAAACGGTATAGAGGTAATTATCTGCGCGGCGGGCAAGGCTGCGCACCTCGGCGGAGTTATTGCGGCTTACACGACCCTGCCCGTAATCGGTCTGCCCATAAAGACGGATATGATGGGCGGGCTCGACAGCTTGCTGTCTATAGTACAGATGCCTTCGGGCATACCCGTAGCGACCGTCGGCGTAAACGGCGGCGAGAACGCTGGTATTTTGGCGGCGCAGATTTTGGGAATAAAATATCCCGAAATCGCAAAGAAGCTTGCCGAATACAAGCAGAAAATGAAAGACAAAATCAACGCAGACGACGCTGCCGTCAGAGAAGAGGCGGCGGAATTTTGACGAACAAACTACCCGCATACAATGCGGGTTTTTGCATTAAAAAACAAATCTTTTAAGGAGATAAATCACATATGGAAAAAAGAGAGCAGCTTTACGAAGGCAAGGCAAAGAAGGTCTACGCGACCGAAAATCCCGACTACGTAATCGTATCGTACAAGGACGACGCAACCGCAT
>CAYXTN010000072.1:0-4529 GCA_964468085.1 uncultured Clostridia bacterium
ACAAGGTTATCGCAAAGCATATCGCGGCTGAACTGCCCTTTATGGCGACCGAAAATATCATTATGGAATGCGTAAAGGCGGGCGGCGACAGACAGGATTTACACGAAAAAATTCGCGTGCTTTCAATGGAAGCGGGCAAGAACGTCAAGGTCAACGGTCTGGACAACAACCTTATCGAACTGATTAAAGCCGATAAAATGTTTGCGCCCGTACACAATAAGCTTGACGAAATACTCGACGCTAAAAAGTTTATAGGACGCGCGCCTTCGCAGACGGTGGAGTTTATCGCAAACGAAATCGACCCGATTTTAAACGCTAACAGCGGCGATTTGGGCTTGAAGGGCGACGTTAAAGTATAATGAGTGAACCGTATTCAACGCCGTCGGCAATAATACTGTTGCTTATGCGTGAGCGTGGCGGTAAAAAACAAGTTATGTTACAACGCCGTAAGAACACCGGATTTGCCGACGGACTGTGGGATTTTTCCTGCGCGGGCAAGGTGGAAGAGGGCGAAAGTATGACGGCGGCGGCTGTCCGCGAGGCAAAAGAGGAGCTGGGCGCTACTGTATTGGCTGATAGGTTACAGTTTGCCGTGCTGCTTCACAAGTGTGACAAGCGGTGTAATTTGATTTACTACAACGCGTATTTTGTCTGCACGGAATTTGACTGTGAACCGAAAATTTGCGAACCCGAAAAATGTTCGGAATTAAAGTGGTTTGATTTGGATAATCTGCCCGACGATTTGATTGACGACAGAAAATGCGCGCTGACAGCTTATCTTAACGGTGAGCATTACATTGAATACGGGTGGTTAGATGGACGAAAAATTTGACAAAGCCGAGTCGCAGATTGAAGAGGATATATTTTCAAGGCTGAAAAAGCTTAAAAATTTTCATGTTTTCGGCGAAACGCAGACACTTGAAATCAAGGTGACGAATTTTACTAATTATTGTGCCTCGCTTAAAATTATTTTGCCGATGCTACTTGTTCCTTTGGCAGTAATGCTCGTTCTCGCACTTACGAGAACGGTTACGTGGGCGGTGTTTTACTTTATAGCGGGTATACTCGGCTTTACGTTTATTACCGCCACATTCACTCTTTTGTTCAACAAACAACAGTCAAGATACGTCGTGTCTAAGACTTCGATACTCCGTACTATCAGCGGTATGACCCGCGTCGCCGATTACGACAATATAAAGGAAGTCAGACCGCGCCGCTCGGTTTTTTTAAAGAACGGCGGAAGTATATCATTCAAGCTTTACAAAGGCAGCGGAATAAATCTGCAGTTTTTTCTGCTGAACGGATTTAAAGAGACGTGCGAGCTTATAAATTTGTATCGGCTTGCGGATAAAGAGAGAAAAACTCTGAACGAAGAGTTTAACAGGCTTTTCCCCAACGGCTACTTTGATGATTTGTTAGGCTTTGTCAATAACGACAGCGCGCAAATCGACAAGCTGCCCAATTGCTTAAAAGTATACTATATAATGTGGTCGCTCTATGACGCTCAGTCCGAGTCGGGGTTTGACGAGTTTTTTATTAATAGCCCAGAAATTACCGACAAACAACTGTTGCAAGCGTGCAGACTTTTCGATTTGCCCGAGCTTACCGAGCTTTGCAAGAGAGCGGTTGCTCTCAACGAAAAGTACGATATAGCTAACAACGACGATTTGCCCGAAGAGTGCAGTGAAGAAATATGGTCGTTAAGCGACGAGTTTGCTGAATTGGATGCAGAATATAACTTAGAGGACAGAATTAAAAAGTATTACATAGATAATTACGAAAAATTTGATTTTGAATAAAAAAACACACACCGCCGAAGGCGATATGTGTTTTTTGGCAGGGGAGACGCGACTCGAACACGCAACAGACGGTTTTGGAGACCGTTGCTCTACCATTGAACTACTCCCCTAAAATTTCAACGTAAAATATTATATATTATAAATCAATTTAAGTCAACTGTTTTTGGGAGACCTAATGTATGAAAAAGCAATTTAAACTCGGAATTATCGGCTGCGGAAATATGGCTACCGCAATACTCAAAGGTATTGCCGACAGCGGAATTATCCGTATGAGAAAAGTAATCGTAAGCGATACCAACCGTGAAAAGCTCGATAAAATCTGCGAAGAGCTGGACGTCAACGTTACCGATGACAACCGTTTTTTAGCCGAAAACAGCGAGTTTTTACTTCTTGCCGTCAAGCCTCAAAGCTTTGACGAGGTTATCAAAGAACTTAAAGGCATAAGCCCCGAAAAAGTTATAAGCATAATGGCGGGCGTTAAAAAGGACACGATTAAAAATTCTTTCGGCGTAGGGCTTATAAAGGTTGCCCGCTGTATGCCCAATCTGCCCTGCGTTGCGGGCTACGGTATGATGGGCGTTGACGTCACCGATTTCAACAAGAGCACCGACGACTCGGACTTTATCTTTAATCTTTTGGGTTGTATGGGGCGTGTTTTGAGCGTGAGCGAGGATAAGCTCGACGCGGTTACGGGCATCAGCGGCAGCGGTCCTGCGTACGCGTTCATATTTATCGACAGCCTTATCGACGCGGGCGTAAAGCAGGGACTGACGGCGGACGAGGCTAAGCTTCTTGCCTTGCAGACCGTTTGGGGGAGTTGCGGTATGCTTATGGAAAGTGAAAAACCGCTTTCCGAACTTATAATGAACGTTTGCAGTAAGGGCGGCACTACGATAGAAGCGGTTAAGGTATTCGAAGAGAATAATTTCCGCGGCATAATTTCCGACGCGGTAGACGCGTGCGTCAAGCGCTCGAAAGAGCTTTCCGACAAATGAAGCAGGTAACGTTATATACTGACGGCGCGTGTTCGGGCAACCCCGGCATAGGCGGCTGGGGCGCGGTGTTAATGTACAACGGACACGAAAAGCGCATATCGGGCGCGGAAGAAGCGACGACCAACAACCGTATGGAAATTTTTGCCGTCATAAGCGGTTTGGAGTGCATTAAAGAGCCGTGCGAGGTGACCGTCTACAGCGATTCGGCGTACACCGTAAACGCGTTTATAAAAGGCTGGGTGTACGACTGGGAGAAGTGCGAGTGGAGAAAGTCTGACCATAAGCCCGTGTTGAACGTCGATTTGTGGCAACGACTGCTCGCTTTGACGCGTATTCATAGAGTTAAGTTTGTCAAAGTTAAGGGACACGCGGACAACGAATACAACAATATCTGCGATAAACTTGCAACCGACGCAATCAAAAATTTTCAGTCGCCATAAGGCGTCTATAATTCTATAATCGGCATAATCGTTAACTATATAACCATAATAATATAGTAATGGAAAATGCCGATAATTTATTAAAACAATGTAAAAGCAGCCGCGGCGCGGCGAAAATTGCCGTAAATATTTTGTCGGCGGTTTTTTGCGCACTGGCGGCGTTTCTTTTTGCCGCGCTCGGGTATAGGTATAGAGGCTTGCCGTTCATTGCGGAGCACTACACGCTGTTGTTCTGGCTGACGGTAGGCGTGCTCTCCGCGCTTTTAATTGCTTACGTAATATTCTACGTCCTCAATCTGCAGGCAATTCACCGACTGATTTTGTGCACGCTGATATTTCTCGATGTAATTGCGCTCACCTTTTTTATAATCAGCGCAACGGGCATAATATCCAAGCTGACGAGCATTTCCGCACTCCGTGATTATATCGCAAGCTTCGGCGCGACCGCCGTTTTCATATTCATTCTGTTTCAGTTTTTGCAGGTCGTTATTCTGCCAATACCGGGGTCAGTTTCCGTGGGCGTGGGCGTTGCGCTGTTTGGACCGTTAAGATGCTCGATTTTCAGCTTTATCGGCATATTTTTAGGCTCGGTCGTCGCGTTTGCAATAGGCAGAGTGATAGGCTACAAAGCGGTATGCTGGATAGTCGGCAAGGAAGACCTTGATAAGTGGCTTGAAAAGGTTAAAGGCAAAGACTATCTTTTGCTTTCCATAATGTTCTTGTTGCCGCTGTTTCCCGACGATATTCTGTGCTTTGTCGCGGGCTTGTCGTCGATAACCTGGACCTACTTTATTATTATGATAATAATAACCCGATTAATTTCGGTGTTCACGACTTCGTTCTCGTTGCAACTTATTCCGTTCAACACGTGGTGGGGTATAACGATATGGGTACTGCTGGGCGCGGCGGTCGTGCTTGCCTTCTGGCTCGTATGGAAATATTCGGACAAAATCGACGCGTTTTTAAAGAGTAAATTCAAAAGAAAAAACAGAAATACAAAGTAAAATTTTCCGCCTTCCGAAATGACAAAAACGGAAGGCGTTTCTTTGTAAAAAGAAGTCGAAAATCAGTTGATTTTTTTAAGGTTTTTTGATAACATTATATAGGTCAAAAATTTTTTATCGGGAGTTTTTCAGTGGATAAAATAAAGTTATTAAAGGAAAGAAAGGAAAAGCTTTTCGCCGCGGGCAAAACAATCCGCGCCGAGATTGACTCGCTCGTTGACAAGGGCAGTTTCGTTGAGCTTTCGACCTATTCTTTTTCCGAGAGCGAGTACTACGACGGCACGGCGGAAG
>CAYXTN010000073.1:0-4442 GCA_964468085.1 uncultured Clostridia bacterium
AATTTTTTAATTTAATGAACAAGACGGACAGAATAGATTTAAGCGCCGACAGGCTCATATCGATTGCGGCAGACTGCGTCGAAGAGCACAACTTTATCGCGGCGCTCAAAATGCTTAACAAAAACGCAGTTCTCAACGGCAACGACGAGGACTCGTTTATGCTGTACGCCGAAGCCTTTGACGATATGGGACTGTACGAAAAGTGCGTCAACGGCTGGTTCAAATACATCGATTACGCGGGCGCGGCGGCAGATTTTGCCGAGGCGTACGAGGGGATAGCCGTCAGCTTTATGAATATGGGGCTGGACAGCTTCGCCGCGTTTTACTACAACAAGCTTTTAATGGAGACGGATACAAGTCTTACCGCCGAAAACCGTCAGGAAATTATCGAGGCGTTTTTAAAGACCGAAAAGCCGCCCCTCAGATTTGCCTATCCGCCCCGCCTTGTCGACTACTCGGTA
Organism: uncultured Clostridia bacterium; assembly: GCA_964468085.1. Taxonomy (GTDB): domain Bacteria; phylum Bacillota; class Clostridia; order Christensenellales; family Borkfalkiaceae; genus Coproplasma. The sequence continues at coordinate 462 of CAYXTN010000073.1, forward strand.
GAGCTCGAAAAGGGCGTGGAGTTTATGCGAAAAAACGAGTTCGACAACGCCGTGGAGGAGTTTTCCAAGGTTGACGAGCAGAGTGAGAAGTACGTTGCCGCGCGCAACTACATTGCAATGTGCGACGTCATAAGCGACAGAAACGAGCAGGCGGAAGAGGAGTGCCTGGCAATTCTTCGCCGTTCGCCCGACAATATTCAGGCACTAACGACGTTGGCGGCGGTCAAAAGTCAGCAGCACAAGACGGACGAGGCGAGAGAGCTTGCGTACAGACTTTTGAAAATCAACCCCGACGACGGCGAGGAGCTCTACAAGATTGCCACGGTGTGCTGTGAAAACGGCTTGCACGAGCAGGCGTACTCCATTTTCTGCCGCCTGGACGAGCGGTTCGCTTACGATTGTTCGCTCCTCTTTTTCAAGGCGATTTCGGCGTACAACTCGGGCAGGGTGGAAAAGAGCCTCGAAATTTTCGATACCCTTTTAACCGTTTACCCCAACGCGGTCACGGCGGACTATTGGCACTACGAGGTGCTCGCAGAGAGCAAAAAGCCCGCGGAGGACCGCCGCACGTTCGAATACTTTTACCGTATGCCCAAAGCCGAGTGCGAGGCGAATATCAGCGTTTTGTCCGCTTTCAACCGTCTTTCCGACGGCAGTGCGAAAGTGTTTTGCAACGAGATGGATATAGGCGGCGCAATCCACTGGTGCTTCGACGAGGGGGATAACAACTCGTCGTACGAATTAAAGCTTTTGGGCGCAATGAGCGCGGTTAAAGGCGATTTGGACGACACCGTGCGCGACATTCTTTTGGACGCGTTCTTGCAGGACGGCATCAAGCTGGAAGTTTTAAGCGCGCTCGTTCAGCAAAACCGCGAGGGCGAGTACGGAATAGTCATCTGCAACCTCTATAAAAGGGTAACGCTCGTGCCGCTCAAGCTGGGCAGAAACAAGAAAAAAATCTTTTTACGCGCGTACGGGCTGGCGTTTTCGCGTTTTGCAATGCTCGAAACCGAGTACCCGTTTATGCTTGCCGCCGCCGCGGAAAAGCTGTATACAAAGCTCGAAAGCGAGGGCAGGCTGGATATCTGCCGCTCGATTCCCACGCTCGCCGCGGCGATTTTAAAGTTTTCCGAGGTCAAGGAAAGCGGACTGAGCGAGGAACAGATATGTTCGTTCTTCGGCGCAAGCGTGCAAAAGGTAAACGAAATTTTGGGGATAGAATAAATGAAACTTTACGATTTTGACGGAATGTTCGACGAAAAGTTATCGGCATACGTGCGCAAAAACGCCGACAAGCACAAGGAGCGCGAGTGGGAGGACATTATCCCCGCAATGTACGCGCGTTTCGGCGACACGGTAATAAAGTCGCTCGGCAAGTCGCCCAACCAATATTACGCCGAAATGGACGACAAAACGCTCGTGGCAACCTTGCGCGCCCATTTAAAGCAGGACGTTGCCGTCAGCGAATTTTTGTGCAACGCAATCGAGAGCCGCAAAGCCGACGAGCTGTTAATTCCCCTCTTGTCGGGCACGGACGACGAAATCGCGTACGCACTCAACCTTTTGGGCGCGAGCAAGGCGGCGCTTTCCGAGTATATGCGCCTTCTTACCGAGAGCGAGAACGAGGACGTCAAAAACACGTGCGTGGACTATTTGAAAGAGTTTGCGGACGAGGTCAAGGACAAGGCGCTCGAAAACTATAAGGCGGGAGTTGAGCGGGAATATATGCTCGAAATACTTTCCCGCTGCGTTATAAAAACGGACGAAATCTACGATATTTTAATTAAGGAGTTTAAGCTTGCCGACGAAAACTTACCCATGCGCGCAAGCTATCTTGCGGCGTACGGCGACGAGCGCGCGTTGCCCGTTCTGCTCGACAAAATCGACGAAGAGGGCATAACCTTTATCGAGTATCAGGAGCTCAAATACGCAATCGAAAGTTTAGGCGGCAGTTACGAAAAGGAGCGCGACTTCTCGAACGACGAGTACTATCAGGCAGTCAAGGCGCACAGCGCAAACGAGATTGACATATTCGGTGAACTGCCCGACAAGAAATAATTTTAAATTTTAAGAATAAACCTCCGCTGTATGGCAATAACCAGAGCGGAGGTATTTTTATGACAAAGTTAACTTCAAAAGAACTTACAATGATAACCGACGCCCTCACGTACGAAGGGCTGATTTGCAAAAAAGCGAGGGCGTATTCCCGCTCGCTTACCGACGTGGAACTTGCGGGCGTTATGTCGCGCATTGCCGACGACCACGAGAAGAGATACAACGAATTGCTTGCAATAATAGGAGGTTAAGAAAAATGAAATCGTCGAAGAGCAACACTCAGTTAAACGAAAAGGACGCAATCTTGGACTTGCTCGAAAGTGAAAAACAGCTTATGTCGTTCTACACGACCGCACTGTTCGAGGGCAGTTCCAAGAGTATAAGAAAGGGCTTTTCCACGCACCTCAATTCGGTTGCGGAAAACCAGTACTGTTTATGGAATCAGATGTCAACCCGCGGTTACGTTCAGCCCGCGCCCGCACAAAAGCAGATGATAGACCAGACGTACGACCAGTTCAAAAAGCAGAAAAAAACGCTTGAACAGTAACGCAAAAATACAATTGCCCCCGCAATATGCCTAAGCTATGGTATATTGCGGGGGCTTTTCTTACTTAACCGAAAGCAGTCTTTCTATAAGCTTGTGTCCGTCGGCTACGTATTGTCCCGTCTTTGCCGCCTCGTCCTCGGTGTAGCGCGAAGCGCCGTTTGAAAGGCTCTTTTTGCTCGAATAGATGAGATAGGGCACGGGCTCTGAAACGTGAGTCTTGCAAGCGCAGGGAGTGGGGTGGTCGGGAGTAACTAACATCGTAAAGCTCTCGCCGCTTGCCTGCAACTTATCCGTAAGCGTGGGGATAACCACCTTGTCGATTTGCTCGATTGAGTAAATCTTGTGCACGAAATCGCCGTGATGTCCGCACTCGTCGGGCGCTTCCATGTGAATGTATACAAAGTCCAGCCCGCCGATAAGCGCCCTTGCCGCCGCCTCGGCTTTGCCCTTGAAATTCGTGTCGTAGTTGCCCGTCGCACCCTCGACTTCGATTATCTTCATACCCGCAAGCATACCGATGCCCTTGACGAGGTCGACAGCCGAAATTATTCCTCCTTTAAGGCCGTGCGCCTTTTCGAAGGGGCTTAAAGCGGGCTTCGTGCCCTCGCCCCACAGCCATATCGAGTTGGCGGGTTTCTTGCCCGCGGCAACGCGCTTTATATTGACGGGGTGGTCCTTAAGTAGCTCCGCGCTTTTTTTCATCATTTCAAGGTAAACGCCGCCCAGCTCGCCTTTGGGTAAGTGGTCGGTAATCTTGCGGTCGGAAATATCGTGAGGGGGAGTTAAGTCGTGCCCCGTTACACCCTCTTTAACTACAAGACAGTGGCGGTAGGATATACCCGCGTACAGCGTAAACTTTTCGCTGTCGAGGTGCTCTTTCAAAAAGGCGATAAGCTCCGCGGCTTCCTCGGTGGAAATCTCGCCCGCCGAGTAATCGACCATCGTGCGGTCGGCGTAATTTTCCTCTTCGGACAAAGTGACGAGGTTGCAACGCAAAGTCACGTCGGTGTCGGTTAGCTCAATGCCCATAGAAACGGCTTCCAAGGGCGAGCGTCCCGTGTAATAGTCTTTGGGGTTAAAGCCGAGGACGGACATATTGGCAACGTCGCTGCCCGGCTTCATACCGTCGGGCACGGTCTTGCAAAGACCGACCTCCGAGCGGGGCGCAAGCTTGTTTAAGGTGGGGGTATCTGCTTCTTCGAGGCAGGTTTTGCCGCCGAGGTTGTCAATTTTCCAGTCAGCCATTCCGTCGCCTAAAACAACAATATATTTCATATATTTAATCTCCTTTAAATTGCGCTCGGCTTATAAGCTTCGCAATACTGCGTTGTGCTTGCGTTTGCCCTTGGTCATTTACTAATAGTAAACTCCCTGCGGTC
>CAYXTN010000074.1:0-4243 GCA_964468085.1 uncultured Clostridia bacterium
TGTTGACCGCGCCGAGGTCGCCCGCGGTGAGCTCGGTGACAAGCTCGCACTTCTTGCCCGCGAGAGTGAATATCTGACCTATGCGCTCTTCCTTGCCCGTAGTCGAGTTGTAGACCGTGTCGCCCGTCTTCAACTTTCCGCGCAGTACCTTAATATAATTGAGCTTGCCCGTGTAAGCGTCGTAAACGGTTTTGAACACAAGCGCCGCAAAGGGCTGTGTTTCGTCCGCGTCGACGTAGACAAGCTCGTCGGCGGCGAGGTCGGTTGCGAGCCGCCTTCTCTCGTTGGCGGTGGGCATATACGTCACGATTTCGTCCAAAAGGTTGATAACGCCGCGGTTATTGAGCGCACTGCCCGCCATAATGGGTATGACGTTGCAAGTCGCAATGCCCTTGCGTATGCCGCGTATGGCGTCAATTCTCGTAAGGCCGCCCTGCTCGAAGTACTTGTCGAGTAAAACCTCGTCGTTCTCGGCGGCGGTTTCGACAATTCTGTCTTCCATTTCGTCCATCTGCTGTTTAAGCTCGTCGGGAACGGGTATTTCCTTAGGACCGCTCGTCGAGAACTCGTACGCGCGCTCTTGTATGGCGTTGATATAGCCCGTCATCTTGCCGCCCTGCATAATGGGCAGCTGAATGGGCGCGATTTTGCCCGCATACTTTTCTTTGAGCGCGGCAACCGTGCCCGCGTAGTCGGCGTTGGGCTTGTCCATACCGTTGATAAAAATTACGAGCGGTTTGCCCAGCTTTAAGCAGTAGTTGACTACGCTCTCCGCGCCGATGGGCAGAACGCCGTTCGCGCCTATTACAAGCACCGCGCCGCCGCACGCCGCAAGCCCTTCGTGGCGCTCGCCCTCGAAGTCGTAAAAACCGGGAAGGTCTAAAAGGTTTATTTTAATTCCCTTCCAGTTGAGGTGCGCGACGGAGGTGTACACCGAAAACTTTTTCGCTTTCTCTATCTCGTCGAAGTCGGTGACGGTGGTGCCGCTCTCGACCGTGCCCATTCTGTCAATCACGCCCGCGTTGAACAGCATCGCCTCGCAAAGAGTGGTCTTGCCCTCGCCGCTGTGCCCTATTATGGCTATGTTTTTGATTTCTTTTGCCGTTATTCCCATTTTGTTTTTCCCCTTTATCGGGCGGCTTTTGCCAACCCTATTTTCATTATAATATATATACGCGCGCGTTTCAATACCCAATTTTAATTTCTTCGCTTATAAACTTCGCAATACGGTGTCGCGCTGCGGCAACTTTCAGTCATTTACGTCATTGTAAACTCCTTCAAGTTTTCCTCGCGCTCCGTGTCTTGCTCGTTTCTAAACGAAGTGAAGGGGCTTTATAGGCGGATTTACTTAAAATTGCTTAAATTAACTACAATGAAACAAAATAACATATTTTCGTGCAAAAATTTTCAAAAACGGTGTTATATAACATTTTAATTTGGCTATAAGAAAATATAATACCCATAAAAGGCATATTTTCGTGGCCTTAAATTTACGCGGAATTTGGGGCAAATTGTCGTTTGACGTCAATATCTTGTGGTAAAAAACGGCAGGAAACACAAGAAGGGGGAGTAGACGGTCGGAATATCGAAAACGGGGCAAAAACGGGCGAAAATAAGCGAAAAACGCTCAAAATTAAGCAAAAAATGTGTTTTCAAACGTTTGACAAAATTTTCGGGATTTAATATAATAGTCAAGCGCGTTTAAATTAGGGGTCCCGAAAAGTATCGCAAGAACTTTTTGGGAAGAGGAGCCGTAACGTAGTTAAGTTGGCAATTTTGCTTGCAAATTTGCCTTAAAACGAAGTTTACGGTGACGAACGTGTTTATGGGACGAAGCGTAAAGTTACTTCAAACTTCCGTTCAAACCCGCGGAGGAAGATAATTTACGCCGACAAATGTAGGGGCTTCAGACCCCTGCGACTAACCGTGGTTGTTGCTTAAAACGCCGGTTTTCGGTGTTTTTTAATGCAAAAATCGCGATACACACGGTTAAGTTGACGCGTAAAATCAAAATTTGTTGTTAGTAAAAGAGGAGAAATTACAATGGCAGGACAGAAAATCAGAATCAAACTTGCGGCTTACGACCACGAACTCGTCGACCTTGCGGCATCGCGCATCGTCGAGACCATGAAGAAGAGCGGCGCTAAAATTTCGGGCCCCATTCCCCTTCCCACCGAAAGGGAAGTTATCACCATTTTGCGTTGCCCCCACAAGTACAAGGACAGCCGCGAACAGTTCGAGCAGAGAACTTATAAGAGAATTATCGACATCTATACCCCCAACGCGAAGCTTTTGGACACCGTTCACCTTCCCGCAGGCGTAGATATCAAAATCAAGCTCTAATCAAAAAAGCCAATATAGATACTCAACGCGAAGCAGACGACGGAAACGGCGGGACGGCGGAGCGCGGTATCTGCAAATATAAAAAACAGGAGGAACTTTATCGATGAATAAAGCAATCATCTGCCGTAAAGAGGGTATGACACAAATATTTACGGCGGAGGGGAAAGTAATCCCCGTCACGGTACTGCAGGCAGGTCCCTGCCCCGTAGTGCAAATCAAAACCGTAGAAAAAGACGGCTACGCCGCTTTGAAGCTCGGTTTTGGTGAAACTTCCGAAAAGGCGCTCACGAAGCCCGAACTCGGACAGTTCAAGAAGGCAGGCGTTAAGCCCTGCAAGGTGCTCAAGGAGTTCAGACTCGACGACCTTTCCGCTTACAGCGTAGGCGGCGAAGTGAAAGCCGACGTGTTCGCGGCGGGCGACAGAGTAGACGCTCACGGCGTATCCAAAGGTCACGGCTATTCGGGCGTCATAAAGAGATGGAACCAGCACCGCTTAAAGGAAACTCACGGCGTAGGCCCCGTGCACAGAGAGCCCGGCTCTATGGGCGCGAACAGCTCGCCTTCGAGAGTATTCAAGAACAAGCACCTCGCGGGTCAGTACGGCTGCGACAACGTAACCGTTCAAAACCTCGAAATCGTCAGAGTAGATGTGGAGAGAAACTGCATCTTGGTAAAGGGTTCTGTTCCCGGACCTGACGGAAGCATCGTTACCATTAACGATACCGTTAAATAAGGAGGACGAGAGAAATGCCCAGCATTAAAGTTTACAAAATGGACGGCACCGAAGCCGGCACAATGAAACTGAGTGACAAGGTGTTCGGCGCGGAATACCGCGAAGAGCTCATTCACCAGGCGGTAGTTACAAGACTTGCCAACGACAGACAGGGTACGAAATCCACCCTCACCCGTACGGAAGTGCGCGGCGGCGGCAGAAAGCCTTGGAGACAGAAGGGTACGGGCAATGCCCGTCAGGGCTCTATAAGAGCGCCCCAGTGGATAAAGGGCGGCGTTGTATTCGCACCCAAGAGCCGCGACTTTTCCAAGGATATGAACAAGAAGGCAAAGACGGCTGCGCTCATCTCCGCGCTTTCCAAAAAGGTTGCCGACGGCGAAGTGGTGGTTATCGACCAGCTTACCGTTAAGGAAGGCAAGACCAAGGAAATGGCGGCGTTCCAGAAGGCGCTCAAGCTCGACAAGACTTCTATTATATATATGGATACGGCGGACGAAAAGGTAATCTTGGCTGCAAGAAACCTCGAAAAGCTTTCCACTCTCCCCGTAGAGCAGTTATCCGTATACGAAGTGGTAGCAAATAACAAGGTCGTTCTGACCAAGGCTGCCGTAAAGAAAATCGAGGAGGCATACGGAGAATAATGTTAGCACAGGACATCATTATAAAACCCCTTCTCACCGAAAAGGGTTACGACGGAATAGCCGACAAGAAGTACTCGTTTATCGTGGCTAAGTCGGCAAACAAGACCGAGATAAAGCTTGCAGTCGAAAAACTGTTCGGCGTTCAGGTTAAGAGCGTCAACACGGTTAACTGCAAGGGAAAGTTAAAGCGTATGGGCAGGAACGAGGGTTACACACCCGACTACAAAAAGGCAATCGTTCAGCTTAAAGCCGATTCGAAGACCATCGAGTTCTTCGATTCGCTGTCCTAAGAGGAGGCACAGAAAATGGCTATTAAGAGATTTAAACCCACTTCCCCTTCGCGCCGTTTTATGACCGTTCTCAGAAGAGAGGAGCTCTCCGGCGATAAGCCCGAAAGAAGCCTTCTCCACGACAAGAGAAAGACGGGCGGCAGAAACAACACGGGTAGAATTACCGTACGTCACATCGGCGGCGGCAACAGAATAAAGTACAGAGTTATCGACTTCAAGAGAAACAAGGACGGTAT
>CAYXTN010000075.1:0-4152 GCA_964468085.1 uncultured Clostridia bacterium
TGGTATTGATACTCTACCTTGTAATCGGTTGGGCGTGGTTCCTCTGCGTAATCGACCTTATTTACCTGATTGTAAAGGGTCACTTGATTTTAGCGTAAATTATAAGCCCCCGCGCATTGCATGCGCGGGGGCATTTTTTTATAATGTTTTAAAAATAAACTCGCCGTTGTCGTACAGTATGTAGCCGTGAGCGGAGTTTTCCTTGGGCAACGATACCGAGCCGGGGTTGAGGTGGAGGTAGCCCTCTTTTTCGACAACGTTCAAGGGTACGTGCGTGTGCCCCGTAATATAGACGTCGCCCTCGCCGAGCGGGGGAACAAGCCTGTGCCCGTGCGAAAGGGTTATCTTTTTGCCGCCGTCGAAAATTTCCGCGTAGTCGGACGAAACGTTGAAGGAAAGAACCATTTGGTCAACCTCCGAATCGCAGTTGCCGCGCACGGCGATTATTTTGTCTGATAGCGGGTTGAGCATTTCGAATACCTTTTGGGGCGCGTATTCGTCGGGCAGAGGGTTTCTCGGTCCGTGATAGAGAATATCGCCCAAAAGTACGAGTTTGTCCGCGCCTTCGTTTTTGAACGCGTCCAGCATTTTTCTGCACCATTTAGCCGAGCCGTGAATGTCCGAAGCTATCAACAGTTTCATAAAATCAACTCCTTTATTTTCGTTATAACGCCGAAGTTGGCGTTGGAGGGTATTTCCTCGCCGATAAGCTTTTTGAGCGGAGGAAAGGCGTTTGCGGTGACGTAGGGGTGACCGCTGACATAAAGCATTTCGTAGTCGTTCATATGGTCGCCGAACGCCGCACATTCCTCTCTTTTGACGGAGAGCCGCTCCATCAGCGCGCTCAAAGCCTTGCCCTTGTCCGTAGTCGGCGAGCTGACGTCCAGCCAGTCGTAGCCCGATACGCGCGTGCGTAAGCCGTCGATTAATGGCGGCAGAATTACCCCGCCGTGCTCCGCCGCGGGCATATCGTCCCACACCGAAATTTTCAAAACGTCGCTTTGTTTTACTATTTCGTCAAGGTTATCCACCCGCGTTTCCGAGGAGTAAGACCTCTTTAAAGTTTCCACAAAGCGGGGGTAGTCGTCCTCGTAAAAAGCGCGTTCGGCGCAGCATACTACGGGGTATAGCCCGTCCACGCCTCTTATAATATCGAGGGCGCGCGCAACGTCTTCCGAGGGGGTGGGATTGGCAAAAACAATTTCGCCCTTATGCCAGACAAGCCCGCCGTTCTCGGCGATAATCGCAATCTTATTCGAAACGGGCGCGAACAGTTTTTTTAAGTTGGGCAACTGTCTGCCGCTTGCGGGCACGAACAGCGTGCCGCGCTCGTGCATTTGCTCTATAAGCGGGAAGGTGTCCGCGGGCATAATCTTGGTCGGCGGCAACAGCGTGCCGTCCAAATCGCTTGCAATAAGTTTTATCATTGCATAAATAATATCACAAATCGCTTCGCGCCGCAACTAAACTAAGGGTGCAAAAAGCCGCAACAGCGACAGAGTGAGTTTGCCCGCCGCGCTCCGCTTTTTGAGCTTAAGCGGTCGGCTGAGCGCAAGGCACGAGTTAAAGTCGTGAGCAATCTCGTCGGCAAGGTCGCTATCGCACAACACTCCGCATTCGTAGTTTAAGCGCATGGAGCGGAAGTCGAAGTTGTAACTGCCCAAGAGCACCGAGCCGTCGCACACGGCGGCTTTGAAGTGCATAAACCCGGGGGTGTAGGTGTACACCTTTACGCCCTCGCAGGCGAGCCGCTCGCAGTAGGAACGGGTGATGGCGTAGGTCAGCTTTTTGTCGGGAATTTCGGGAATGATGATTTTGACATCCGCGCCCCGCCTTGCGGCAAAGGTGAGCGCGCCGTACAGCTTGTCACCCGTGCACAGATAGGGAGTGAAAATATAGACGCGCTCCTTCGCGGAGTACAGCGCGGAAGCGAGCAAATCTTCGCAGTATCCGCCCGCGCGCTCAGGCTCGTCGGCTACGGGGTAGAGAGTGTGTTTTTCGGTTAATTGCGGCATATATGCGCCCCAATCGGGGTCTTCGCCGTTAAAAGCCGATAAAAATAAGCGGGAATAGACCTTTGCAATCTCGCCGAAAAAGAGCGCGCCGCCGTCCTTCCAGTAGCCGTGAGGCGAGCAAAGGTTAGCGTATTCGTCGGCAATATTCACGCCGCCAATAAACACCGCGTCGTTATCGATAACGGCAATCTTGCGGTGGTCGCGGAAGTTAAGACTGGAGACGGGCAGGGGGAGAAGACGGTTGAAAACCTTGATTTGCGCGCCCGCTTTGGCGAGTTCTTTAAAGTCCTTTTTCGGCGCGCGCAGAGCGCTCCCCAATCCGTCGTAGATAATCTTAACTTCCACGCCTCGGGCGAGCGCGATTTTAAGTTCGCGGTACAAAGCCCCCCATATATGTCCTTTCGAAATGATATAAAACTCCAGATATACCTGCTTTTTGGCGGTGGATACGAGCGAAGCCATTCTGTCGAGAAAGGTCGCGCCGTCCGCGAAATATTCGTACGACGAACAGGAAGAGGCGGGCATAGAGGGGGCGCACGGCGATTTCTGCGTGCGGCTCAGCCGCGAGAGGAAGTACAGCACCGCGCCCGATATTGGCAGAGCGACGATTACTATCAGCCATACGCATTTAAATTCGGAGGGGCTTTCGCCCGCAAGTAAAATGAGCGCGGCAATCAGCGAAATTAAGTACGACAAAACTATTGCCGCCGCGGCGGGCAGCAGCGAGTGGATATAGACGCATAAAAAAATAATTGCGGCAACGAGCGCCGCAATTACGGTAATGCATATAAAAAACCGCGAAAATACAAACTTCAAAAGGCGCATAATTTCAATCTTATGTACGCCGTTATCCGCTTTACAAAATAAGTTTCAGAACGGTCATCTTGCTGTCCTGGGTCGCCTTGTCGGCGAGGTCGGCAAGCAAAGCTTCGGGGTCAAAGGTCTTTAAAACTTCCTTATCGAAGTGGCTGACGTCCAGCGCGCCGTGTAAAAGCATATTGACCGCCGCCTCCGTGTAGCCGAAGCCGTCGGAAACGGAGTATATGCGCAGGTTCTTTTCAAACAGCGGCGTCATATCCATCGAGAAGTTGACCGTGCAGAAGCCGCCGAGCACCATATCCTTTTTGCGCGCAAGCACGCTTGCGGGAACGGATGGGGTCAGTCTGCAGTTGGAGGTGTATATAGCCGCGTCGCACATACTGCCGCTCGTGGCGTTCTCTATGTTCGCTTTCAGATTGTCGTCGGCGGCGAACGTGTAGAAAATGCCGCTGTTTTGCAATCTTTCTATGTTGGCCGCGTAGTTGTCGATAACGATGGGCACAAGCTTATGATAGAGAGCAATCTGGGCTAAAATCGAGCCGAGAAAGCCCGCGCCGACAATCGCCACTCTGCTACCCGTGGTGAGATTGAGCTTATCGTAAATATTTTCTGCCAAAGCCACGTTTTCTATGCAAAGAGCGAGCATATCGTCAACGCTGTCGGGCAGAACGGTAACTTCGGAATAGTCGCATACGACGAAGTCGCGAAGGAAGCCGTCGAAGTCGCGCCCCGCAATCAAAGGGGTGGTACATTCGCCCTTGTTGCCGCTCTTGCATTCGTAGCACTTGCCGCAGGGGCGGACGGCGTTTAAATACACGCGCGAGCCCTTGCTCACGCCGTAGCAGTTTTCGCCCGTGTCGGTGACGACGCCGATAGCCACTCTGCCCACGGTTTTGGGGTAGTTGACCTTGGTCGCGCCCGTGTAGGAAAGCGCGTCGTAAGAGGAGAGGAGTACGTGCGTAACCCTCACCTTGACCTGCGTTGCGCCCACCTCGGCTTCGCTCTGCGGTTGCTTTTTTAAAATTTTAGTTCCGAATAAGACCCAGTTATCCATACGCAACCATTATACGACAAACAACCGACTAAATCAACCTTTTGGCGGCAAAAAGGTAAATTTTAGCCCAATGTAAGAATTGTGGAACAAAATTATCGCAAGAAGGGCTAAAATCGATTGACTTATGCATATAATTTTTTTATAATAGTTTAGCATTTAAGTTAGTAAATTACAGCGAGGTGAAGATATGAAGCCCGAAATACATCCCGATTATCACGAAGTGACAGTCGTTTGCGCATGCGGCGCTACCTTTAAAACGGGTAC
>CAYXTN010000076.1:0-4058 GCA_964468085.1 uncultured Clostridia bacterium
GCGTTGTGCTTGCGTTTGCCCTTGGTCATTTACTAATAGTAAACTCCCTGCGGTCAAGCCGCGCCCGCCTTGTCTTGCTCGCTTCTAAACCGAGGGGGTAATCGAGTGTAATAATTAATTCAAATCCCAGTCAATCGGCGCTTTGCCGTGAGAGGTAAGGTATTCGTTTGTTTTCGAAAAGAATTTACAGCCGAAAAATCCGTTGTATGCGGACAGCGGCGAGGGGTGCGCACATTGTAAAATAAGGTGTTTCCGAGTATCGATAAGCGGCGCTTTTCCGCGAGCGTTGCCGCCCCAGAGAATGAACACGACGTTTTCGCAGGTATCCGAAACGAGCTTTATAACGCTGTCGGTAAACCACGCCCAGCCGCACTTTGAATGACTGTTCGCCAGGTGCTCGCGCACGGTTAAGGTGGTGTTCAAAAGAAGAACGCCCTCTTGCGCCCACTTTGTCAAATCGCCGCACCTCGGCTCTTTAATGCCCAAATCGTCCTCGATTTCCTTGTAAATGTTCTGCAAGGACGGTGGCAGAGGCACGCCCTTTCGCACCGAAAAGCACAGCCCGTGCGCCTGATTGGGCTCATGATAGGGGTCCTGCCCCAAAATAACCGCCTTAAGATTTCCAATGGGCGTAAAGCGGAAACAGTTGTACAAATCGTACATATCGGGGTAAACCACGTGAGTGGAGTATTCCGACTTTAAAAATTCGCGTATTTTTTTGTAACGTTCGTCGGCAAATAGGGGAGCTAAAAGTTCGTCCCAGCCGCCGCCTAATTTTATCATAATGTGTTCCTCAGTATTTCCGCATAAGCCGCAATTTCGCGCTTTGCGTCTTGTAAGTCGTGTTCCAAATAGTTGCCGCATTCTTCGCGCTTGCTGCCGGGAATTTCGTCAAGCTGCAAAGCCGCCGCACAGCTTTCTTTTACTAATTTTAACACTTCGCCGCGCGAAAGGTTTACTGTCAGAAGGTAGAACCCCGTGCGGCAACCCATAGGTCCGAAGTAGATAACGTTGTCCTTATCCGAAGAGTTTCTCAAAACGGTCGCCAAAAGGTGCTCGATTGTATGCAGAGCCTTGGGCGAAACGTAGTCGCCCGCGTTGGGTTTTTTGAAACGCAAGTCCCACGTAGTAACGCCGTGCATTTCCATACTTGTGTGCAGACCGACGGCAAGTGTGTCGTGGTTTTTCGAAAAGGAAGGTATCTTATCCATTGTCGACCGCCTTAAAAATCGCCTCTATGTTGTCGCCCAAATTCTTGGCGCAAAGAGCAAGGTTTAAAACGAATTGCCGCGTTGTGCTTCCCGAACCCGCCACGTCCGAAATTGCTTTGAAGGAGTAGCAGGGCACGCCCGCATGCTTGCAAACGTGAGCAATCGCGCCGCATTCCATATCGCGGATATCCGCCTTTAAAACGTCGGTTAAGAGGTTATAGTCGCGCTTGGAATCGTTAAATCTGTCGCCCGTCGCAAGCCGCCTTTCGGGGTAGATAGGGCTGACGGCAAGCTTTAAATAGGGCTCTTTGTACTCGTTCAAAGTGCCGATAGGCGTTTTGTTTATGTGCACAAGGTCGAAATCGTACTGCACGGCCTCGGAAATCGAATAAATTTTCCCGACTTCCGTGCCGCCGTTGAGCCCGCCTGCAACGCCGATATTGACTATTTTATCCGCGTTAAGGCAGTCGATAGCGTACTGCGTGCCCGCCGCCGCATTGACCTTGCCCACGCCGCATACGACAACGCCGACCTCGCGCCCGTCTATTTTGCCGAGAATTACCCGCCTTTCGTGAACGGAGCGCTCGCTCTTTTCGCTCATTATGTATAAAAGGGGCTCGGCTTCGCTTTCCATTGCAATTACAAATACTGTCATAGTTAAATTATATCATTTTTTATGCGCGTTGGCAACTTAAATTACGGCATTATCGCGCCGCCGTTTACATACATTATTATGGTATGAAACGGCGGCGCAAGCATAAAAGATTTAAAATAATTCTCGCGATAATTTCCCTGCTTTTGATTGCGCTTCTGACGTTTTTTCAGCGCAACATCACGAAAATTTTAATAAGTATCAGCGAGGCGACAATCCGCTCGATAACCACGGTGGCGGTAAACGACGCTATTTATTATACGCTCAACGACAGTTTAAGGTACGAGGACTTGATTCACATAACCTACGACGAAGCGGGCAACGTTTCTACGATAACCACCGACAGTTTAAAGATAAACAAAATAGCGAGGGATACGGCGTATCTCTCGCAGGAAAATCTGACAAGAATGAGCGCGGGCGGCATACAGGTGCCGATAGGCGCACTGACTGGTATCGAAACGCTTGCGGGCTTCGGGCATAAGATAAATATCAAGATTATCCCCATATCCAATGTGGAGTGCCGCTTCGTTTCCAAGTTTACGGACGCGGGGATAAACCAGACAAAGCACTCGCTGTATTTGGAAATAGTTTCGTCCATTTCGATTATTCTGCCCGACAAAACCTCCGACTTGGCATCAACTATAGAGGTGCTCATATGCGAAAGCGTTATTGCGGGCAAAATTCCCGACACTTATCTGCAAGCCTCGCTCGCGGGCGAGGGTGGGGCGTTAGTTCCTAAAAAGTGATTACTTGATTTTTTTGCGCTTTACAAGGTGTATTGCCGTGCAGGTTAAAACGGTAGCGGCGCAAACTACGGAGAAAATAAGCCACACAAGCGGCGAGTAGTCGTAGTAGACTATTTTCTGATAGGTGTAAACACTGCCGCTTCTGGTGAGCACGACTTCGTCTATCGAATTGTAAAATTCGTCGGGGAACGTGCCGAAATACCAGTAGCTACTGCCGTTGTTGCGGTAGGAAACCGAATATGTTGTCAGTTGTTCGCCGTCGGGCGACGTAAAATCAACTTTGCCGCAATGACCGACGTAGACAAAATATTCGCGGTAATGCTCTTCGGAATTTATATCGTCTGCGGATAAGCCGTCTATTAAGTAATAATAATTAACGCCATTAGTATAAAAATCTCCGTAAAATCCGTTGCCGAGGTCGTAAAGTATCATCGTGTACATAAAGTCTGCGCTACCATACTTACATCCAACAAAAGTCTCGCTTTCAAAGTTTAAATAGTATTCGCCCTTGGGAATTGTCGCCAGTGTCGTTTCGTCGTCTCCGTAACGTTGGTCAAATTCAAAAGTGAGCGTCTGAAAAGTTTTACGCAGTTCGTCCACGCCGTTTGCGGTAAAGTAAACTTCGTCTACCGCCGAAAATTTTACAAAGCTGAAAATTACTAAAAATATAAAGCTCAAAACGACGGGAATTACGCCGAATAAGCACAGTTTTTTAAATAGCTTAACGTTGCCTTTTGCCGCCGCCTTCTGCCGCGCGTTGCCAAGATATCTCGCGGAAATATTTATTCTCAGCACGCCCGCCGTCAATAAAATCAACCCTCCTATTAAATAGATTAAAAAGAAAGCGGTATATGAGTATTCGTATGAAAGGTGATAGTCCAACCATATTACAACGTCGGTTATTGCCTGAGCAAAATAATAACGGTCGGTAGTATAAAAGCATATAAAAAGTACGATTGCCCCGCATATATACGCCAACGAATTGATAATAAGAGCAAAAGAGGAAGAGTGCGTCAAAGCAAACTTAGTCTCGTTGTCCGCGTCATCGCCGAGCGCTTTGCCCTCGAAACGGAAAAGAAGAATAAGACTTGCGGCCGTGCCTGCTACGCCCGAAAAGATAAATAAAAGGTCGAGCCATAAGGGCGCTTCGGTGAGAAGAAAAGTCAAACTGCCGACGATAAGTACGAGAGCGGATATAACTCCGACGGCAACGCAGGCGTTGCGCTTGTAGGAAAACTTTTCAACGGGGTCGTCGCACGCGTCCGGTTGTGCAACAGCCGTTTCCGAGTGCAGTTCTGCATTGCGTTCGCCGCGCAAGATTTCGTCGACGGTCAAGCCGTAGAAGTCGGCAAGAGCGGCAAGCGAGGAGAGGTCGGGCTCGGTTCTGCCCGTTTCCCAGCTTGAAAGGGTTCTGTCGGAAATATTGAGTTTGTCGGCGACGTCCTGTTG
>CAYXTN010000077.1:0-3932 GCA_964468085.1 uncultured Clostridia bacterium
TGCAAGCATATTAATAAACGAGCTCTTGCCGACGTTGGACTTGCCGCACACGGCAATTATCGGCTTATCGGTCGTAATAAACTGAGCCTTGCTCGCCGCGCTCGTTATAAATTTTGCGTTGGGATATGTATTCATAAGTTTTACCACTACTTATTTTTTGCAAGGTGAACCGACAGTATGATACCGAAAGCCGCTACCGCCGCGCCGAAAACGAACAGAAATACGTACGTCCATTTTTGGCTGTTCACGAAAATACAATCGGAAGGGTCGCTTGCTCTGTATGCTATTTTCATAACCGAACCAAGACTTTTAGGCGATGTAGACGAAACGTCGTTT
Organism: uncultured Clostridia bacterium; assembly: GCA_964468085.1. Classification (GTDB taxonomy): domain Bacteria; phylum Bacillota; class Clostridia; order Christensenellales; family Borkfalkiaceae; genus Coproplasma. Next base: position 337 of record CAYXTN010000077.1, read on the forward strand.
GCCGCCCTGTAAGTAACCCCGTCCACGACGTATTCGACGACTTCTGCGTAAGTATACGTGGTGGTTGTGGTGTGGTCGTGGGTAGTATCATACGATTTTCGCTCTTCGTAACCGACGACCACGCCCGACGTTTCGGTATAATTTTTAAGTTTCGATTGTTCCGTCACCGTGTAATATATCGCGAACACAAATATACCCACGCCGATTACAATTGCAAAGAGCGCAATCACAAGCGCCCAGTTTTTAGCGTCGACTTTCACGATTTCCCCCGTACTATATGCCGATTATCGCGTTTTTGAACACGTCGCCAACGCTCTCGACGGGGATAAAATGCACGTTTTCCTTAACCACTTCGGGCACCTCTTCGAGGTCCTTTAAATTGCCCTGAGGAATAATAACGTCGCGCACGCCTATGCGGTATGCGGCAAGCGATTTTTCCTTTAATCCGCCTATGGGCAACACTCTGCCGCGCAAGGTTATTTCACCCGTCATTGCAATGTCGCGGCGCACGGGTTTTTTGGTGAACGCCGACAAAATAGCCGTAGCCATAGTTATGCCCGCGCTCGGTCCGTCCTTGGGCGTTGCGCCCTCGGGAACGTGCACGTGAATATCGGTTGTAGAGAACTGCTCGTCCGTCAAACCGTAGTCGGAAGCGTTCGAGCGGATATAGCTTATCGCCGCGCGGGCGCTCTCCTTCATAACGTCGCCTAATTTGCCCGTCAAAAGTATGTCGCCCTTGCCCTGCATTGCCGACACCTCGATAGTCAAGGTCGTACCGCCGACCGACGTCCAGGCAAGCCCGCAAGCCGCGCCGACAAGATTGTTTTTCGGCATTTCGTCGCCGCGTTCGTAGCGGGGCGCACCGAGATATTCTGCAATATCCTCCGCCTCGATTTTACTCTTAAACTTTTCACCGTTAGCCTTTTTAACGGCAATTTTACGGCACACGCCGTCAATCTGCCTTTCCAGCGAGCGCACTCCCGCCTCGCGCGTGTAGCCCTCGGCAACCGCGTCGACTGCGCCGTCGGTAAAGGTGATTTCGCCCTCTTCAAGTCCGTTCGCGGCAATCTTTTTAGGGATGAGATAGCGCTTGGCAATCTCGCGCTTTTCCACAGGGGTATAGCCGGAAAGCTGTATTATTTCCATTCTGTCGAGTAGCGGCGCGGGAATTGTCGAAAGGTCGTTCGCCGTCGTTATGAAAAGCACCTTGGACAAATCGTACGGCAACTCCAAATATCTGTCGCGGAAGGTCGAGTTCTGCGCGGGGTCTAAAACTTCCAAAAGCGCGCTCGACGGGTCGCCATGAATACTGTCTGACGACAGCTTGTCTATCTCGTCCAAAAGGAACACGGGGTTTACGGAACCCGCGTTTTTCATTGCGGTTATAATGCGCCCCGGCATTGCGCCGACGTACGTCTTTCTGTGACCGCGTATTTCCGCCTCGTCGCGCACGCCGCCCAAACTCATACGCACGAACTTTCTGTCCAAAGCTCTTGCAACCGAGGTTGCAACCGACGTTTTACCCACGCCCGGAGGACCTACGAAGCATAATATAGGCGCGTTCATACCGCCCGTAAGCTTTAATACCGCAAGGTATTCGGTTATTCTTTCCTTAATCTTTTCAAGACCGTAGTGGTCGGCGTTTAAAATTTCAACCGCGTCCGACAGCTTTTCGGTGTCGGTCGTCGAAAAATTCCACTCCAAATCCAAAAGCCAGTCTATATAGTTGCGGATAACGTTGTAATCGGGCGAAGAGGACTGCATACGCGACATGCGCGCAAGCTCTTTTAAAGCCTTTTCCTCGACCTCTTCGGGCATACCCTTAGCCTTGATTTTCTCTTCGAGTTCTAACTTTTCGTTCTCGTCGTCGCCGAGTTCGGAGTGAATGGCTTTGAGCTGTTCGCGCAGATAAAAGTCCTTTTGCCCCTTCTCTATGTTGCGTTTAACCGTTGCGTTAATCTTTTTTTCGAGCTTGGTAATCTCCACCTCGTCGTTTAAATAGCGGGTCAAAAGGTCGAACTTGGCGGCAAGCTTGTCCGCTTCCAACAAAGACTGCTTTTTCTCTACGGAAAGCTTTATAACGTTCGCCGCGGTATAGACGAACTCTTCCTTGTCCTCGCTGTTCTTTAAGACGTTGGCAACGTCCTCGCCGATAAGTCTGTTGGCGGGACTATCGATAATCTCCGTCATTGCGTAGCGCGCACTGCGGAAATACGCCTCCTCCAAAGCGGGCTCGTCAGACTTGACGGGCGCTTTTTCGCCGTATGCGTACAGACAGTTGTCGTCCGCGCAGAGGTTCTTTATTTTTACACGGTAAAGCCCCTTGCCCGTAACGCGCACGCGGTTACCGGGAAGGTTGGACACGCGGGCAACCGACATTACCGTGCCCACGGCATATAAATCTTCTTCCGAAATCTGTTCCTTTTTTTCGTCGCGCTGGGCAACCGCAATCAAAAGCTTGCCCTTTTCGAGCGAGTTTTTCACCGCGGAAAGGGTTATAAGCCTGCCTGCGTCGAACGACGTCGTAACGTACGGCAATACCACTCTGCCGCGAAGCGCCACGACGGGAAGGAATCTGTTTTCTTCTTCAGCCATAAATACTCCTTAATTGAGAAAAAAGGGGAAGCGCAAACTTCCCCAAAATTGCGCTTATTACGCGCTTTTACTATAAACTATGCGGGGTTCAGCCCTGTCTGTTATGCACTTTTGCGTGACGATAACTTCCTCGACGTTCTTTTCCGAGGGAACTTTGTACATTACCGAGGTCATAAAGCTCTCGATAATAGTTCTGAGTCCGCGCGCACCCGTCTTTAAATTGATAGCCGTGCGGGCGATTTCCTTGACCGCGTCCTCTTCAACCGTCAGCTTTACGCCGTCAAGCGCCATAAGCTTTTGGTACTGCTTGATTATAGCGTTTCTCGGTTCGGTTAAAATATTGACAAGCGCCGCCTCGTCCAAAGGGTGCAGTGCAACCACGATAGGCACGCGCCCGACAAACTCGGGAATAAGTCCGAACTTGGTCAAATCCTGCGGCTTGACCTCCTCCAATGCCTTGTAGACGTCGGTGTCAGCGTTCTTGACCTCGCCGCCGAAACCGAGCGACGCGGTATCCCTTCTCGCCTGAACGATTTTATCTAAGCCGACGAACGCGCCGCCGCAGATGAATAAAATGTTGGTCGTGTCAATTCTCAAACACTCCTGCTGAGGGTGCTTTCTGCCGCCCTGCGGGGGAACGTTGGCAACCGTGCTCTCGATAATCTTCAAGAGCGCCTGCTGTACGCCCTCGCCCGAAACGTCGCGCGTTATCGAAACGTTTTCGCTCTTTCTTGCAATCTTGTCTATCTCGTCGATATAGATTATGCCGCGTTGCGCCCTTTCGACGTTGTAGTCGGCGTTCTGTATAAGCTTTAAGAGAATGTTTTCAACGTCCTCGCCGACGTAGCCCGCCTCGGTCAAGGTGGTCGCGTCGGTCGTTGCAAACGGCACGTTTAAAATTCTTGCAAGCGTACGCGCAAGCAAGGTTTTACCGCAGCCCGTAGGACCCAAAAGCAGAATGTTGCTCTTTTCGATTTCCACGTCGTCAAGGTCGCCGCCCG
>CAYXTN010000078.1:0-3801 GCA_964468085.1 uncultured Clostridia bacterium
CCCTTTTCCTTTTCCAAATCTGCAAGCGCAGCAAAAAAATCCTTGTTTACCATTTTGATTTTCTCCTCAATTTATCTGTGAGCGCGCATATATCACGCGCAAAATCTTAATCGAATTTTATAGCTTTATTTATCTTGGCAATCTTGTTGCGGGGAATTTTAACTTCTTCCTTTTCTAGTTCTACCGTAACCGTGTTGTCGTCGAACGCTCTCAAAAAGCCCTGCAAAAACTTTTTGCCCTTTAAAGGCGCGTACAGCTTCAGCTCGATTTCCTTATCAAGATTTCTCTCGAAATCTCTGTACGTTTTAAAGGGGCGGTCAAGCCCGGGGCTGGATACGTTTAAGGTGTACGGCTCGCCGTAGCTGGGGTCGAGTTCGTCGATCGGGTCGAAGATTGCGTTGTGAAATTTTTCGCAAGTATCGAGGTCTACGCCGCCTTGCGTCTCTATATAGACTGTGAGCGTTGCCGACTTGTCGTTGCACTCCGCTTCCACGATTTCTATGCCCATGGGAGCAGCGATTTTTTCGAGCATTTGCGTTATTTCTTCAACGGGTTTAAACTTCATAATTCCCTGCAATACAAGTATTGAGTGCCTCGTCAAGGCACTCAATCTTAAATCTAAGTATTAAGCTTGACTCTATTATAGCACGCCCTTTTTAATTTGGCAAGTTTTAACAGAGATTTGGTAAAGATTTTTTTATTTTTATAAGCTCTATAAAGATTTTTGCGGTAACCAAAGCGTCGTCCGCCGCTCTGTGGTGGTTGAACGTTATTCCGAAATGGTCGGCAACCGTATTGAGCTTGTAGTTTGAAAGCCTTAAAAGGCTTTGAGAAAGCGGCAACGTATCGAAAAGTTTGCGCTCGGGCATATACCCGCACTGAGAGCAGTAATAATCTATGAACTTATAGTCGAAGTTCGCCGCATTGTGACCGACGAGATAACAGCCGTCGATAAACTTGAAGAAGTCGGGCATTACCTTTTCGTACGCGGGCGCGCCGTCGACCATACTCTGGTCTATGCCCGTAAGATTAATAATTTCGTTCGAAAGCTTTCTCTGCGGGTTGACGAACGTATTGAAACACTCCTTTATTTCGCCGCCCTCCACCTTGTACGCGCCTATCTCGATTATTCTGTCCATATTGCCCGCCGACGGCGAACTGTTAAGACCGGTCGTTTCCAAGTCGAACACGACGAACGTATTGTCGGTCAAGCACTTGGGCAGAGTGTTTTCTATGAAAAGATTGCTCTGCGTGAAGTCGACGAACGGCTCGGGGAAAACCGTTTCGTAGTATTTGGGAACGGGTTTTGATATGCGCTTTTCGGGCACGAAGCCGTAGGGCACTTTGCCGTAGTCGATAAAGTTTGCGGTGGCGCGTATCTCGCCGTTGAAAATATCCGTTTTACAGGTTAAAACTATGCTGTCGCCCACCTTGAGCTTTTTGATTTTTTCAATGCTCTTCTGCCTTGCGAAATAACTCACGCGTAGCGACGCGGTCGTGTCGTTGACCGTGAAGTTGTACATCTGCCTTTCCCTGCCGCTCGCATTCGTAATCGTCTTTTCGCGTATATTGATGAGCTCACCGCAGATAACCACGCTCTCGCTTACGAAATTGAGGTCGGCGGCGTATACGGCGCGCTTATGCTCCACACCGCCCTCGAGAAAGGAAAACTCGGCTATCTCGAAGCTTCTCGGCGGTATTTCGTACTGAATGTTTTCGTGTTTTTCCTCGATGACTATATCGTCGAGCTTGCTCTCAACCGTAACGCATTTGCCCGAAAACTCGCCGCAGAAATGCTTTTTAAGCTCGCCTGCAATGCGCGCGGCGACGTCGGCGGTGTACACCGAGGCGTGCACAACGGCAACCTCGAAATAAAAGCCGTTTTCCGTCTTTTCCACCTTGATATCGTCCGCCGTAACGAACGCGGCGAGCTGACGGTTTATATCGGTTATGAGCGACAATATTTTAGCGGCAACCATACCCGTATCGGGCGTAAGCTTGCTTATTTTCAGCGAGCACGAGAAAAGTTCGGGCACGTATTTACGGGCGATTTTTTTCGCCGCCGCAAGGTCCTCCTCCGAATACGGTTTGTCGGTTATGAGCGCTATCTCCACTTTCCCATCGGCTTTTATAAGCGAAACGGACGACAATATTGCCGCGCTCAGCGATTTAATTGTGCGTATTTCGTCAATTATGCTTTCAGTCATTTAATATACCGTTCAATTCCTTGAAAAACTCGCGCTCGGCTTCCGCCGCGGGCACGCGCCTTTCTATTTCTCCGTTCTTGAAAATCACGCAGTACTCCTTAGAGCCCGCTATCCCCAAATGACAGTCCTTGGCCTCTCCCGGACCGTTTACCACACAGCCCATAACGGCGATTTTCAAGGGCTTCTTTATACCTTTAACCCGCTCGTTGACTTTGTCGGCAAGCGTTATAACGTCCCACTGGCATCTGCCGCACGTCGGGCAGGAAATGACCTCGACGAAATTATTATCGAGCCCAACGGCGCGGAGAAGCGTTTGCGCGGCGTAAACCTCCTCCACAGGGTCGCCCGTAATGGAAACGCGCAGAGTATCGCCTATACCGTTTAACAGAAGTCCGCCGAGCGCCGCGCCCGACTTGACTACCGCCATTTGCTTTGTTCCCGCCTCGGTTACGCCAATATGCAGGGGATACGCGCAGCGTGTTGCAAGCAGTGAATAGGCGTCGTAAGTGAGTTTTGCGCTCGAAGCCTTGACCGAAATCACTATGTCGTTAACGCCGTACTTTTCCAAGATATCCGCGTTAAACAGCGCGCTTTCGACCAAAGCCTGCGCGCTTTTGCCGTACTTTGTAAGAAAGCCCTTTTCTATACTGCCCGTGTTCGCTCCCACGCGAACGGGAATTTTATGCGCTTTAATGCAGTCGGCAACGATTTTAATCTCGCCGTCGCCCCCGATATTGCCGGGGTTTATGCGCACCTTGTCGCAGCCGTTTTCTATTGCCGCAACCGCGAGCTTGTGCGAAAAATGTATATCCGCAACTATAGGCGCTACGCACTTTTCTTTTAATATTTTTATGGCTTTGGCATCGTCCTCGTCCAGAACGGACACGCGCACGATATCGCACCCCGCGTTTGTAAGGGCGTTAATCTGCGCCGCCGTATTCTCGACGTCGGAAGTCTTGGTGGTGCACATGGACTGAATTTTTACGCTTTCGCCGCCGCCTATGAGCACTCCGCCTATATTGACTTTTTTTGTTTTACGGTTTTCCATGTCAAAATTTAAGGCAGTTTGCACTGCCTTACCTTTTTTATTTTCTGCTTGCCATCATTTTCTGCAATTCCTGCATAAAGCTGTCGATATCGGTAAACGAGCGGTACACGCTTGCATAGCGCACGTACGCGACCTCGTCGAGGTTTTTAAGCCCTTCCATTACCATTTCGCCGATTTGCTTGGACGAAATTTCCTGCTCCATAGAATTGTATATGCGCTTTGTGATATCATCGACAAGATTGTCGATTTTTTCCATAGATACGGGACGCTTTTCGCACGACTTAATTATGCCGCTCTTGACCTTCTGCGGGTCGTACGACTGGCGCGTTCCGCCCGTCTTAACGACGAGCACGGGCGTATCCTCGATAGTTTCGTAAGTGGTAAAGCGCTTTCCGCACTGCACGCACTCTCTTCTTCTACGGATAGTTCTGCCCTCGTCCGCCGAACGACTGTCGATAACCTTGCTGTCTTCACAGCCGCAATACATACACTTCATATCTTTTCCCCTTGCTTATTTAAAGTATTTTACGCCGCTTTCGAATATCT
>CAYXTN010000079.1:0-3790 GCA_964468085.1 uncultured Clostridia bacterium
GACCTACGTGCAGTCCCGCGCCCGAAGGATAGGGGAACATATCCAGAACGTAGTATTTCGGTTTGGAAAAATCGTGCAAATCGGTGTGGAAGGTTTTATTCTTTTCCCAGTATTCCATCCATTTTTTTTCAACTTGACTGAAATTAGTGTAAGGCATAGCAATTTTCCTTGAATTTATTACTGACAATTATACATAAATTGGTCGGCTTTGGCAATTAAATTTATTGCGTTTGCGCGTTAAACTCGTTGACAAACGTTAAAAAAAGTACTAAGATAAAGGCAATTAAATAACTTGGCCGTAAATTAAAGACAAGTACCGCCGAAAGATTTTCAGAGAGAGCGACGTTTGCTGTGAGCCGCTTAATCCTAAGGAGAACGGGAAACCACTTTTAAAACACATTGCGGCTTATAAAGAGCGGTCGGAATTTTTCGGCAATTAGGGTGGAACCGCGCATTGAATTTGCGTCCTTAAACTTTGTGTGAAGTTTAAGGACTTTTTATATTTTAAGAGGTGTAATTATGGAAATTATATTGAAAAACGGCGACAAGCTGACTTTGAACGACGGCGCAACCTGCGCAAACGCAGCCTCTGCAATTTCGGAGGGACTTGCCCGCGCGGCAGTAGCGGCTAAGGTAAACGGCAATCTCGTCGATTTGTGCACGGAGCTCAAGGAGGGCGACAAGCTCGAAATAGTCACGTTGAAGGATAAAGAGGGCTTGGAGGTTTACCGTCATACCTGTTCGCACGTGCTTGCACAGGCTGTAAAGAATATTTTCCCTACCTGCAATCTTGCGATAGGACCGGTTATCGATAACGGCTTTTACTACGATATCGACTTCAAAACGCCCATAAGTCAGGAAGATTTCGAAAAAATCGAGACGGAAATGGCGAAAATCATCAAGTCCAATATCGCAATTCAGCGTTTCGAACTGCCCCGCGACGAGGCTATAAAGCTTATGACCAAGTATAACGAGAAGTACAAGGTGGAACTCATAAACGACCTGCCCGAAGACGCGGTAATTTCATTCTACAAGCAGGGCACGTTCACCGACTTGTGTCGCGGACCTCACCTGCCGTCGACGGGTAAAATTAAGGCGTTCAAGCTTGTTTCGATTGCGGGCGCGTACTGGCGCGGCGACGAGAAGAACAAGATGCTCACGCGTATTTACGGCACGGCTTTTGCAACCAAAGAGGAAATGAAGGCTTACTTCGAAATGCTCGAAGAGGCTAAAAAGCGCGACCATATCCGTCTTGGCAAGGAACTCAAACTGTTTGCGCTGTTAAACGAGGGCAAAGGTTTTCCTTTCTTCCTGCCAAACGGTATGGTTTTAAAGAATGCGCTCGTCGATTACTGGCGCGACTTGCACAGGAAAGAGGGCTACGTAGAAATTCAGACCCCTATAATTCTGACGCGCAATCTCTGGGAAAATTCCGGTCACTGGGAACACTATAAAGATAATATGTATACGACCAAAATCGACGGCGAGGACTGTGCGGTCAAGCCCATGAACTGCCCCGGCGGTATGCTCGTGTACAAGCTCGAGCCCCACAGCTATAAGGACTTGCCGCTTCGCGTTGCCGAAATGGGTATGGTTCACCGCCACGAGAAGAGCGGACAGCTTCACGGACTTTTCCGCGTCCGCTGTTTTACTCAGGACGACGCGCACATCTTTATGTTGCCAGAGCAGATTACCGACGAGATTAAGGGCGTCGTTCGTCTTACCGACAAAATCTACAGGCAGTTCGGCTTTAAATATAAAGTAGAGCTTTCCACCCGTCCCGAGGACAGTATGGGCAGTGCCGAGGATTGGGAACTCGCGACTTCCGCGCTCAAAAAGGCGCTCGACGAAATGGGCATCGAGTACGAAATCAACGAGGGCGACGGCGCGTTCTACGGACCTAAAATCGACTTCCATCTTCAGGACAGCATTGGCAGAACGTGGCAGTGCGGAACTATTCAGCTCGACTTCCAGATGCCTCAGCGTTTCGAGCTCGAGTACGTGGGCGAGGACGGCAAAAAGCACCGCCCGATAATGATTCACCGCGCAATTTTCGGTTCTATCGAAAGATTTATCGGCATTCTAATCGAGCACTACGCGGGCAAGTTCCCCGTATGGCTTGCGCCCAAACAGGTTAAAATTCTGCCCATAACCGACAGAACGGCGGAGTATGCCGACGAGGTTTGCAAAAAGCTTGCCGCCGCGGGTATTCGCGCCGAGGTTGACGGCAGAAGCGAGAAAATCGGCTACAAGATAAGGGAAGCCAAGATGGAAAAAGTGCCTTACGTGCTCGTTGTCGGCGATAAGGAAGCCGATGACAAGACGGTCAACGTCAACAAGCGCGGCGTTGAAGAGAAGTCGACTGTCGGCGTGGACGAGTTCGTTAAGACGGTTTTGGCTGAAATCGGGCAAAAAATCAATTTTTAAGGCTTAAAATATTTGACATTGCCCCAAAATGGGTATATTATATTTGAGTAAAGCAAAGGAAAACCCTTTCGCCTTGCATATAAATGCAACGGCTCAATAATGTTAAGACTATTTTTTGACATTTAAACGGGTTACTTTTGCGTAACCCGTTTTTATAATTTTAAGAGAGGTAAAAGGTTATAAAAGAGTTTTATCAAATCAACGAGGCGATAAGGGATAAGGAAGTGAGAGTTATCGGCGCGGACGGCGCAATGATAGGAATTGTTCCCGTTCAGCAGGCACAGCGCATTGCCGACGACGCAGGACTCGACCTCGTTAAAATTTCCCCCACGGCAGTTCCGCCCGTATGCAAGGTTATGGACTATTCCAAGTTCAAGTACGAGCAAGCCAAAAAGGACAAGGAAAACCGTAGAAATCAGACGATTGTCGAGATTAAGGAAATCCGTCTGTCTATGACTATCGACGTGGGTGATATTGCGGTAAAAACAAAGCAGTGTCTTAAATTCCTCGAAGCGGGAAACAAGGTAAAAGTTTCCATAAGAATGAAGGGAAGAGAAAATTCCAGAGCATATCAGGGCGTTAAGGTTATGGAGGACTTCTTTGCAGGCTTAGGTGGCAAAGCGGTTCAGGACAAAAAGCCCATGGCGGAAGGCAGAAATATTACAATGATGCTTTCGCCTGCAAAATCTTAAATAATTAAATCAGAAAAATTCATCGGAGGACAATAAAATGCCTAAACAGAAATCACATAGCGGCTCGAAAAAGCGTTTCTGGTTGACCGCAAGCGGTAAGGTTCAGAGACCTCACAGCGGCAAAAACCACAAGGCTGAAACCAAGAACAGAAAGAGAAAGAGAAACCTGCGTCAGAATACGCTCGTTTCTACGACACAGGAATCGACTGTCAAGTCTATGATTCCCTATAAGGCTTAACGGAGGGTTTGAATTATGCGTATTAAAAGGTCGGTAAACGCTTTAAAGAAGCGCAGAAAGATTTTGCGCCTTGCAAAAGGATATTTCGGTAACAAGTCCAAAAATTACAGAATCGCACGCGAAGCTGTAATGAAGTCTTTGAATTATGCCTATATCGGCAGAAGACTTAGAAAGCGCGATATGCGTTCTTTGTGGATTGCCCGTATCAACGCTGCGGCGAGAATTAACGGACTTTCCTATTCCAAGTTCATGCACGGTCTTAAGGTTGCGGGTATCAACCTCAACAGAAAGGTACTTGCAGATCTTGCTGTAAACGACGCGGCGGCGTTCGCGGCTCTTGCGGCAAAGGCAAAGGCGGCAGTTTAATTATTCAGTTTAAATCGGGTAGCGAAATTTTTGCTACCCTAAAACTTTTTATAAGCTTATGATTATT
>CAYXTN010000080.1:0-3689 GCA_964468085.1 uncultured Clostridia bacterium
TCGATTCGCTGCCCAAGCACTACAATCTGTGCCACGGCGATTTCCACCCGAGCAATATCATAATAACCAAGGACGGCACGCCCTATATAATCGACTGGGCGCACGCGACTCAGGGCAACGCTTCGGCGGACGTCGCGAGAACCTATTTAATGTTCTACCTCGAGGGCAAGGAACAGCTTGCGGAAAAATATCTTAAGCTGTACTGCTTGAAGAGCGACACGGCAAAGCAGTACGTTCAGAAGTGGATACCCATCGTTGCGGCATCGCGCCTGACCAAGGCAAAGCCCGAGGAAGACGAGTTCCTGCGCAGATGGATAAACGTCGTAGATTATCAATAATAAAGAGTTTCACGTTATAAGCCGCGGCACGGTTTCCGCGGCTTATAAGCCGTAAAGGTAAAAATTTAAAAAATTACCGTTTTTTTCATTTTCGGTCTTGAAATGCCGGTTTAACTATGTTAAAATAGTAAAGGTATAGTATGACTGAGTGTGAAAAGCTGGAATTATTCCATAACGGTGAGGATATAAGCGCGTACGAATTTTTCGGCTGTCACGAAAACGGAAGCGGTTACGCCTTCAGAGTTTGGGCGCCGCACGCGGTTAAAGTAAGCGTTGTGGGCGATTTCAACGGCTGGAACGAGCAGTCGGATATAATGGAAAAACTTTCGGACGGCGAAAGTTTCGAGGCACAGGTTAACGCCCGCGAGGGTGACAGATACAAATTCTGCATAACCACGTTCGACGGCAGAAAGCTTTTAAAAGCCGACCCGTACTCGTTCCGTTCCGATTTTCCCCGCTCGACGGCTTCAATCGTACATAAGGCGTTAAAGCCTGCAAAAAGACTGCCTCCCGAAAAGGGCGAACAACCAGTGAATATATACGAAGTCAATCTGTTGTCGTGGAAACGGCATAAAGACGGTTCGTATTACAGCTTTAAAGAACTGACGAAAACGCTTGTGCCGTACGTAAAAAATATGGGCTACACGCACGTCGAGTTTATGCCCGTCACCGAATATCCTTTCGACGGTTCGTGGGGTTATCAGGTAACGGGGTATTACAGCGTGACCGCAAGGCTGGGCTTGCCCGAGGACTTTGCCGAGCTCGTCGAGGCTTTTCACGATAACGGCATACGCGTGCTTTTGGACTGGGTTCCCGCGCACTTCCCCAAGGACGATTTCGCGCTGTACGAATTTGACGGACAACCTCTGTACGAGTGTCCTTTATGGGACAATATGGAGCACAGCGGCTGGGGAACGCGCAAATTCGATTTCGGCAGAGGCGGGGTAGACAGCTTTCTTTTATCGTCTGCCGCGTACTTTTTGGACAAGTTCGCAATTGACGGGTTGCGCGTGGACGCCGTTGCCGCAATGCTCTATCTCGATTACGACAAGAACGCGGGGCAGTGGACTCCCAACGAGTACGGCGACAACCGCAACCTCAGAGCGATAGAGTTTATAAGAAAATTCAATCTCAGATTGAAGAGCGCTTTTTCAGGCGCAATAACCGCGGCGGAGGAGTCAACCGCATACCCCGGGGTGACGACGCCCGTGGAAGATGGCGGCTTAGGCTTCGATTACAAGTGGAATATGGGGTGGATGAACGACGTGCTGTTCTATTGCAGACAGGACCCGCTCTATCGGCACTATCATCACCAAAAGATAACATTTTCAATGATGTATTCATTGAACGAAAGATACGTATTGCCCCTATCGCACGACGAGGTCGTGCACGTAAAGGGGTCGATAGTCAACAAAATGCCGGGCGAATATGCGGACAAGTTCGCGGGCGAACGCGCGCTTCTGGGCTTTATGTACGCCCACCCGGGGAAAAAACTCAACTTTATGGGCTACGAGGTCGCGCAGTTTTCCGAGTGGAACTATAAAGCTGGCATAGAATTTTCTCTCAAACAGTACGATAAACACCGTCAGATGACGAGCTACGTAAAAGAGCTCAACCGCTTTTATAAGGGGTGCAGGGCACTTTACGAAATAGAAACCGACTGGAAAGGCTTCGAGTGGCTGGTCGTTGACGACGTAATAAATAACGTGCTCGTCTTCAACAGATACGACGAAAGCGGCAATTGCCTTTGTGCGATAATAAATTTTTCGGGCATCGAGCAGAAAAATTATACTTTCGGTCAGCACGAGGGCAAGTACAAACTTGTTTTCAATTCCGACGCACCGAAATTCGGCGGCTACGGAACGTTGAATAAGCGAATTTTCAAGACGAAAAAACGGCAAAGTCACGGAAAGGAATATTCCTTAACGGTTGATATCCCGAAACTGGCTTGTCTGTATTTTATTAAAGAAAAATAAATATTTTGGGGGATTTATAAATGCTAAGAAAAAAACAATGTGTCGCAATGTTGCTTGCGGGCGGTCAGGGGTCAAGACTGTACGCTTTAACGAGCAATATAGCAAAGCCTGCGGTTTCGTTCGGCGCCAAGTACAGAATTATCGACTTTCCGCTGTCCAACTGCATCAACTCGGGAATCGATACGGTAGGCGTGCTCACGCAGTACCAGCCGCTCGTTCTTAACGAGTACGTCGGCAACGGTCAGCCCTGGGATTTGGACAGAACGTTCGGCGGCGTACATATCCTTTCGCCGTACGAGGCTAAAAAGGACACATCCTGGTACAAGGGCACGGCGAACGCGATTTATCAGAACATCCGCTTTATGAAGATGTACGACCCCGAATACGTTCTGATTTTATCGGGCGACCACATTTATAAAATGGACTACGACAAGATGCTTGCCGCTCATATCGAGGCTGGCGCGGACTGCACGATTGCGTGCATGAAAGTGCCCATGAAAGAGGCTTCGAGATTCGGTATTTTGAATACCAGACCCGACGGCACGATTTACGAATTTGAAGAAAAGCCCAAACAGCCCAAGAGCGATTTGGCTTCTATGGGTATCTATATCTTCACTGCGTCCAAGCTCTTTAAATATCTCGAGCTTGACGAGCAGGACCCCAATTCCGAAAAGGACTTCGGCAAGAACGTGCTTCCCGCAATGCTCAATGCCGGCGAGAAGATGTATTCCTACCGTTTCGAGGGCTACTGGAAGGACGTCGGCACGATAACCTCGTTGCTTGAAGCTAACATGGACCTTCTCGGCACCGTTCCCAACTTCGAGCTGAGGGATAGCGACAGAGTAATTCATTCGCGCAGTCCGCTCGCGCCTCCCGCATACGTTACGGGCGAGGTTTGCAACTCAATGATTGCCAACGGCTGCGAGGTTGAGGGCAGCGTTATCAACTCGGTAATCGGCACCGACTGCGTAATCGAAAAGGGCGCGGTTGTCAAAGACAGCGTGCTTATGGGCAATATCGTCGTAAAGGCGGGCGCTAAGGTCAACTATTCGATTATCGACGAAGAGGTTACGATAGGCAAAAACGCAGTCGTCGGCGCGGCAAAGGCGGAGGCGAGCAAAGTGGAAGGCAAGACCAACGGCATAACCGTTCTCGGCAGAGGCATAAAGGTATCCGACGGCGGAAAGGTTGCCGCCGGCGAAATAGTGGATAAGGACGTTTAAGGGGGAAAAGAAAATGGCTTCAACAGTAGGCGTAATTTTTACAAGCATTAACGACGAAAACGCGGCGGAACTTACGAGGGTAAGGTCAAAGGGCTCTATTCCCTACGGCGGCAGATACCGCCTTGTGGACTTCGTCCTTTCCAATATGGTTA
>CAYXTN010000081.1:0-3576 GCA_964468085.1 uncultured Clostridia bacterium
AGCTCGAATAAAAACAAACCGAGGGGTTGAAACCAACCCCTCGGTTTTATTTTTCAATCAAATCGGCAAGCGTTTTACTTTCGAGATAACCGCTCACAACGCCGTAAAGCTCTTTCCATACGGGGAGCGTCTTGCAAGAGCCGCTCTTTCCGCATTCTGCCGCGCCCTCTTTAAGGCAGGCGACGGGGGCGAGCGTGCCCTCGGTCAACCGCAGAATACTTGCGAGCGTGTACACGCTCGGCTCTTTGGTCAGCTTATAGCCGCCGCCCTTGCCGCGCAAGCCCTCCAAAAGCCCGCCGCGGGTGAGTAAAACGAGAATACTTTCGAGATATTTTTCAGAAATTTCCTGCCGCCTTGCAATTTCGTCCAAACGAATATAGTTGCCGTTTGAGTTTTCGGCAATGTCAATCATAACTCTTAAAGCGTATCTTCCGCGCGTCGAAATCATAATTTTTTCTCCTTACTTAAAATTATATAACAAAATTTTCCGAAAATCAAGTAAAACCTATTGACTTTATAGGTTTATAGAGTTATAATTCTATCAACATATCAAATTAATAGGTTAATAAAAGGAAGAAAAAATTATGTCAAAGTATAAATTCGAAACACTTCAGCTTCACGTAGGGCAGGAGCAGCCCGACCCCGCAACCGACGCGCGCGCCGTTCCCATTTACGCAACGACGTCGTACGTTTTCAGAAACTGCGAGCACGCCGCCGCGCGGTTCAATCTTACCGACGCGGGCAACATTTACGGCAGACTCACGAACTCCACGCAGGGGGTGTTCGAGGACAGAATAGCCGCTCTCGAAGGAGGCGTTGCGGGACTTGCCGTGGCTTCGGGCGCGGCGGCGATAACTTATACTTTGCAGGCGCTCGCGCAAAACGGCGGGCATATCGTCGCGCAGAAAACAATTTACGGCGGCAGTTACAATCTGTTGGAGCATACCTTGCCCGCATACGGCATAACCGCCTCGTTCGTAAATATCTACGACTTGAAAGAGGTGGAAGAGGCGATTAAGCCGAACACGCGCGCAATATATATCGAAACGCTCGGCAACCCCAACAGCGATATCCCCGATATCGACAAGGTGGCGGAGCTTGCGCACAGACACGGACTGCCGCTCGTCGTAGACAACACGTTCGGCACGCCATACCTTATCAGACCTATAGAGCACGGCGCGGACGTCGTCGTGCATTCGGCGACCAAGTTTATAGGCGGTCACGGAACGACGCTCGGCGGCGTTATCGTCGACAGCGGCAATTTCGACTGGAAGAAGTCTGGCAACTATCCCGCAATAGCCTCGCCCAACCCCAGCTATCACGGCGTAGCGTTTACCGAAGCGGCGGGCAAGGCGGCGTTCGTAACCTATATCCGCGCGGTACTTCTGCGCGACACGGGCGCGTGCATTTCGCCGTTTGCCGCGTTCCTCTTATTGCAGGGTACGGAAACTTTGTCTTTAAGGCTTGAGCGCCACGCGCAGAATACGGCGAAGGTAGTTGAGTTCTTGGCAAAACACCCGCTCGTCGAAAAGGTCAATCACCCGTCGCTGCCCGACCACCCCGACCACAAGCTGTACGAAAAATATTTCCCGCACGGCGGAGCGTCGATATTTACTTTCGAGATTAAGGGCGGCATTAAAGAGGCTCACACGTTTATAGACAATCTCAAAATTTTCTCGTTGCTTGCCAACGTCGCGGACGTAAAGAGCCTCGTTATTCACCCCGCAACGACCACGCACAGTCAGCTCACTCAAGAGGAGCTCTTGTCGCAGGGCATAAAGTCCAACACCATAAGGCTGTCGATTGGTACGGAGCATATCGACGACATTATCGCCGATTTGACCGCGGGCTTCGAAGCGGTGAGCGCGCTTTACTAAATTCACACAGTTTTTATTCAATTTCGTTGTATTTCCTCTCGATTTATGCTAAAATAGTTATATACGGAGGTTTTGGCTGATGAGAATGGGAAATCCCGCAATAAGACAGTA
The DNA here is from genome assembly GCA_964468085.1 of uncultured Clostridia bacterium. Classification (GTDB taxonomy): domain Bacteria; phylum Bacillota; class Clostridia; order Christensenellales; family Borkfalkiaceae; genus Coproplasma. Next base: position 1,989 of record CAYXTN010000081.1, read on the forward strand.
CGCAAGAAAAGCCGAAAGAGGTCAGTTGGAGGCGTTCGGCAAGAGGGCGACCTATGGCGGCGTTTATTTAAAAGCGGCGCTGTATGCCGCATTGACTATCGTAGCGGCGGTGCTCACCGAATTTTTGGTTTTGTACTTTATAAGTACGGGCAACGGCAACGCGCTGATGACCGTGGGAATTGCGGCTTTTGTCTGCGTTATTCCGCTACTTATAATCTCGTTCGTCATAGTGTTCGTGCCGTCGACGGCGAAAGTGCTCGGCTGTATTTACGCGGTAATTCAGGGCGGACTTTTGGGTCTTTTGGCAACGTTCGTCGATTTGTTCTATCCGGGAATTGCTTTCGCGGCGTTTATCGGCACGGCGATAGTATTCTTGGTGGCTTTGGTAGTAAACAGCGTGTTCAAGGTGAGAATTTCAAGCTCGTTCGTCCGCGGACTTATGGTTGCGCTGTTCAGCCTTTTAGCCGTACAGCTCATAATGTTTGTAATTTCGCTTTTCGGAGTGTTCAATTATACGCAGTATATGTGGGTGCAGATTGCAATTTCCGCACTCTGCATAATCTGGGCGACGGTAATGCTTTTCTGGGATTTGAGCAATATCGACTATATCGTGCAGACGGGCGCCGATAAAAAGTACGAGTGGAACGTGGCTTTCTCGCTCGTCACCACGCTCATATATCTGTATGTGGAAATTTTGGAACTGCTCGTAAGGTTTGCGGCGCTTTTCTCGAGAAGGAATTAATAATTCGGAGCGGAAATGAACGACAATCTTTTTACGCAGATGATTTACAGAATAGTATTCTGCGTTATTTCTGCGCTTGCGTGCGTGTTGACTTTCGGGTATTTCAGAGAGGTTTACGGCTCGGAAACATTCACATTTTCAAACGATTTCTGGCTGTTCTATACGCATATATCCAATTACTTCTGTTTCGGAGTGGGAGTAGCCGTGTGCTCTGCGACAATCAAAAAGGTAAAGAGCGGCGAAACGCGCGGCTTTGTCAACTGTTGCAGAACGCTCAAATTCTGCTCGACGGTTATGATAATGGTGACATTTCTGGTGTACGTTACGCTTCTTGGCGATTTGGGCTCGTGGAAGTTCTGGAACGCGCTCGGAAACCTTACCTATCACGTAGCCGTGCCCATTCTTTTTATCGTCGACTGGGCGCTCTTCGACGAGCACAAGACGGTAAAAATTCTCGACCCGTTAAAGTCGTGGATAATTCCGCTGATTTACGTTGTGTACATACTTATCTACGGAGCAATCGCGCAGTCGGTAACGGGCGAACCGTTCAAATATCCGTACTTCTTTTTAAACGTAAACAAGCTCGGCTACGGCGGAGTATGCCTTTGGGTGCTGGTACTGCTTTTGATTTTCGCGGCGCTCAGTTATTTGATGTTCGTATACGACAAGCTTGTCAAAGACGAGAACGGAAAGTGGAAGCTAGACTTTAAAAACGTAAAACTCATATAAATTTACGCCCCGAACGCGTCGCGTTCGGGGCTTTTTCATTGCTACAACTTGTACATTTTTACAATGCGGTTATTAGACAAGCCGTAAAAAACATAACTTATAAAACTTGAGTAAAAG
>CAYXTN010000082.1:0-3407 GCA_964468085.1 uncultured Clostridia bacterium
TGCCCGCCGAGTTCGCGCTTGCCGCAAGGCAGACGGGTTCGAACCAGGGGTGGTTTTCCAAGAGCATTAAAAACCGCTGACCTACCATACCGGTAGCGCCGATTATTCCGACTTTGTACTTTTTCATATCATTATACTCCGTTTACTTTAATAAAGTTAAAGCGGCGCGAAAAGGTTCCGCGCCGCCTGCAAGTTTTTACTTCTGCATGCAAATAGCGCAACACGTATAGTGTCAGTCGCAAGGGTATTAGCCCGTGCGCCCAGCCGAAAGGTATGGCTTAAATTCCGACTTCGGCGGCGATGCCCTTTAACCGTAAGCTTTCAAAAAACCGCCATTAGGTTTCTAGCCCGCGGGTACTTATGCTCGTCCGCTCCTCTATTTTGCATTAAGATATTAGCACAGCGGCAGATAAAAGTCAAAGAATTTTATCTTATTTTTTCAAACTGTAAGGAAATCGTTTGAAATAATTTTATATATGCTGTATAATAAACGAAAAACGTGCGCCCACGCGTGAGAAAAGGCAGGGCGCAGAGGTTGCATTTTAATGGCTGAATCAAAAGTTGCATCGCTTGAAGGGCACGAACTTGCCGACGACTACGTACGCACCCACGTTCCTAAGGGACGCTGGGCGGATACGTGGGATTTGTTTAAGTCCAATTTCGTCAAGCTCGTAATAATAAACGTGTTTACGCTGTTGTTTTTCGTTCCCGGCGTTCTCGTCATCTATTTCAGAAACGCGGTTATAGCGCAGATGGGCACGGCGTACCCTCTTTCTTCCAACGCACTGTTTACCTACCCGATGTCTCATAGCACGCAGGGCTTGCAGGAGAGTATTTACTTTAACTGGGACGTACGCTTCTACGCGCTTTTATTCGTCGCGGGCATAATCGCCTCGATAGGACTTGCGGGCGCGTGCTATTCGATTAAAAAGCTCATAAATACGCACGGTCAGTTTTCGCTCAAAGGCTATTTCCACGGAGTAAAGGTCTGCTATTTCAACGTGCTTTTGCCCGTAGAACTTTTTATTGTGTTCGTGTATTGCTCGCTTATCATTTCCGACTGGTCGGCGGTGGCGATTGCAAACGGCGCGGCTAAGGCTGGACCTATCACGGCAAAGGTGTTCATAATTATCGCCGCCGTAGTAGTGGGAGTCGTCGCAGCGTGGGTGCTTGCGGTAGGCGTCAGCTATAAGGTTAAATTAAAGTACCTTATCAAAAACTCGTTCGTGCTTTTGTTCGGTACGATTATTCAGACGGTATTTATGCTCGGCTTCTCGCTTATCCCCGTGTGGTTCTTGCTCATCGGCGAAAGCGTCGGGTTCTTCAAAATCATAGGCTACGCACTGTTTCTGTTCTTCGGCTTTTCCTTTATAATACTGTGCTGGCTTGCGTTCACGCAGTGGGCGTTCGATACGTATATAACGCCGGCAATCAAGTCGCAGGAAGAGGCGCGTAAGGCCAATCTCACTCCCAAGCAGCTTGCCGCAGAAAAGGAAGAGGACGAAAAAGCCGTTGCTCGCGAACTTTTAGCCGCGGGCAGAAGCGAACTCGTAGGCAGACCTATGCGACCCATCGAAGGCGGTACGGAGGTCAAGGAAGTTGGCGTGGCTTTCGGCAGAGCGGACATAAAGCGCGTATTCGAAGACAGACAAAAGATAAAGAGCGAGGTCGACGGCTATATCGAAGAGCACAAGGGCGACACGCGCTACGTCGAGTACGAAAGACTGTTTGCCGAGCGTGAAAAGGCGCTCTCCACAACCGACAAAAAGGGCAAAAAGAAAAAGCTCAACCAAAACAATCTTTTATCTAAGTAATGACATCAAACAGTTACACCGCTTTGGGCGGCATATTCGAATATTTAAACGCAGACTGCGACTATTTAACATGGTCGCAGTATTTGTTAAATAAAATAAAAGGGGCGGGCAATTTTTCCACGGGACTGGATATCGGCTGCGGCAACGGCTATTTTACCCGCGCGCTCAATAAGGCGGGTTATAAGGTCGACGGAGTCGATATTTCCGAAAGTATGCTATCGCGTGCAAAACAGCTTGCCGCAAAAGAGGGCGTGCGCTGTGAATTTTTACTCGGCGATATAACCAAACTGAAAGTGTGCGGAAAAGTGGACTTTTGCACTGCGGTCAACGACTGTATCAATTACGTGCCGAAAAACAAGCTTAAAAGCGCGTTCGCCCGCATATATGCCGCAACAAACGCACAAGGCGCGTTCTTTTTCGATATTTCAAGCGAATATAAAATAAGGGAAATTCTGGGCGAAAACCTGTTCGGCGAGGACAGGGACGACCTTTCGTACCTTTGGTTCAACAAGCAGACGGCGGACGGCGTGCAGATGGACTTGACCTTTTTTATCCGCGGCGAAAACGGGCTTTATACGCGCTACGACGAAACGCATATTCAGTACGCGCACACCGAAGAGGAAATAATTTCCGCGCTCAAAGAGGCGGGGTTTGCCCGCGTCGAGTGCGAGGGACATCTGGGCGGCGACAAGAAAGAACGCATACAGTTCGCCGCGTTCAAGAGGTAAATTTATGGATAAAATTCTGCGCGCTTTAATGTGCGACAGTCAGGTTTCGCTGACCGTGTTGGAGACGACCGACCTTGTAAACGAGGCGGTCAAAATTCATAGCCCTACGCCCGCGGCGGCAAAAATTTTAGGCGGGCTTTTGACCTGCGGAGCGTATCTCGCCGCGGGCTTAAAGGTTGATGACGGCTGTGTTTCGCTGACCGTCAAGGCAAAGGACAGCGACGGCGCGGTGTCCGTTTCGGCGGACGGCAATCTGCACGTGCGCGGCTACGCCGACGGCAGTTGCAATTCAACGCTCGAAGGCGGCACGCTTACCGTAGTGAGGGAAGAGGGCGCTTTCAGACCGTTCGTCGGCACTTGCGAAATAGGTGCGGACGACGCCGCAGATATGCTCGAAACCTATTTTCAGCAAAGCGAGCAGATACCCACGGCGGCGGCGTTCAAGTCGGACTTCGACGAAAACGGCAACTGCAAATATTTCGGCGGCGTGGTAATTCAGCTTTTGCCCGACGCCTCCGACGGCGTAATTGACGAGGCAGGCGACCTCTTCGGACAGTTCAAAGACACGGTAATTTCGGACTGCGACGCCCGCACAATTCTTGCCGACTTTTTCCGCCCGCATATAAGCGGAGAAGTCACCGAGCTGTATCCGCAGTATAAGTGCAACTGTTCGGAGGGAAAGATACGCGGCGTGCTCGCTTCGGTGGGCAAAGCCGAGCTTTTGAAAATCTGCGACGAGCTGGGCGAAGTCAAGGTGCACTGTCACTACTGCAACAAAGATTATACATACGGTAAAACGCGTATAGAGGAAATTTTTTAATTTAATGAACAAGACGGACAGAATAGATTTAAGCGCCGACAGGCT
>CAYXTN010000083.1:0-3302 GCA_964468085.1 uncultured Clostridia bacterium
TTATGGCTAATGTAAAAGTTGCTATCAACGGTTTCGGTCGTATCGGCCGTCTTGCGTTCAGGCAGATGTTCGACGCGGAGGGTTATGAAATCGTAGCTATCAACGATTTGACAAGCCCCAAAATGCTTGCTCACCTTTTAAAGTACGATTCGGCTCAGGGCAGATACAAGTACGCCGAAACGGTAGTTGCGGGCGAGGACAGCATCACCGTTAACGGTAAGACTATCAAAATTTACGCAGAGAAAGACGCGGCTAACCTTCCTTGGGGAGAAGTAGGCGTAGACGTAGTTTTGGAGTGCACCGGTTTCTACTGCTCGAAGGAAAAGGCTTCCGCACACATCAAGGCGGGCGCTAAGAAGTGCGTTATTTCCGCACCCGCAGGCAACGATTTGCCCACGGTTGTTTACAGCGTAAACGAGAATACTTTGAAGGCAAGCGACACGGTTATTTCCGCGGCAAGCTGCACGACCAACTGCCTTGCTCCCATGGCTGCAACGCTCAACAAGCTCTGCAAAATCAAGAAGGGCTATATGACGACCATTCACGCATACACCGGCGACCAGATGGTACTCGACGGACCTCACCGCAAGGGCGATCTGAGAAGAGCGAGAGCGGCTGCGGTCAATATCGTTCCCAACTCGACGGGCGCGGCTAAGGCTATCGGCCTTGTAATTCCCGAACTCAACGGCGTTCTCGACGGCTGCGCACAGCGCGTACCCGTTCCCACCGGTTCGCTTACCCAGCTTATCGCAGTTTGCGAAGGCGAGGTTGACGCCGCAAGCGTAAACGCTGCAATGAAGGCGGCTTCTTCCGCAAGCTACGGCTACACCGAGGACGAAGTTGTTTCCAGCGACATTATCGGTATCACCTACGGCTCGCTGTTCGACGCAACTCAGACCAAGTGCATGCCCCTCGGCGACGGCACGACCCTTGTAAAGGTTGTTTCCTGGTACGACAACGAAAATTCTTACACCTCGCAGATGGTAAGAACGATTAAGTACTTCGCTGAATTGAAGTAATTTAAAATTAAAACTTAAAAGCAGGCTTCTTAACCGAAGTCTGCTTTTTTTTGTTGACAAAACGAAATTATTGAATATAATGTATGTTATATAACGAACGTTATTTAATAAAGGTGTGAATATGCCGCCTAAAGTCAGATTTTCAAGGGAAAGAATAGTTGCCGCCGCAACGGAGGTAGTCCGTGCGGCGGGTATGCCCGCGCTTACCGCGCGGGCATTAAGCGAACAATTAAACAGTTCGGTTGCGCCTATTTTTTCCGTGTTCGAAAATATGGAAGAGGTGCGCGGCGAGGTTGTAAAGCAGGCAAAGCTAATGTATGACGGTTATATCGCCGAGGGCTTGAAACAGCAACCGTTCCCGTTCAAGGGCGCGGGCTTGAAGTATATCGAGTTTGCGAGAAAAGAGCCCAACCTTTTCCGCGTGCTGTATATGTCCGAAAGCCGCGGCGGTATGGATAACTTCGTACTGCTCGACGATAACAATTCCAAAATTATAGGCGCGCTTATGAGTACTTGGTCGCTCGACGAAGATACGGCGAGAAAGCTTCATAAGGATATAAACATTTACACTCACGGAATAGCCGCGCTGTGCGTTACGAACTCCTGCGCGTTCACCGACGAAGAGATAAGCGAAAGGCTGACCTTTGCGTTTATGAGTATGCTCAAACAGATTAAGGGGGACGGCAAATGATTGAAGCAAAGGGAATTGTGAAATCTTACGGCACGACCGACAACAGACAAACAGTACTTAAAGGTATAAATTTATCTGTAGAGGACGGCGACAACGTCGTAATCTTAGGCGCGTCGGGCTCGGGCAAGTCTACGCTTTTAAACGTTTTAAGCGGGCTGGAAAGGGTAGACGAGGGCGAAATATTCTACGGCGACAACGAAATAACCCGTCTTTCCGACAAGGAACTCACTGCGTTCAGGCGTGATAACGTCGGTTTTGTGTTTCAGCAGTATTATCTTCTGCCCGATATGACGGTGGATAAAAACGTGCGTATGGGCGCGGATTTGGCGAATAATAAGGACTATAAAGGCATAATCGAAAGTCTGGGCTTGGGCGATAAACTGAACAAATACCCGCGACAGCTTTCTGGCGGCGAGCAACAGCGCGTGGCGGTTGCAAGGGCTTTGGCGAAGCTTCCCAAAGTGCTGTTTATGGACGAGCCGACGGGCCGCTCGACGAAGTTACGGGCAGACAGCTTTTGGACTACGTTTTAAAACTGCAAAAAGAGCGCGGGTTCACGCTGATAACCGTAACCCACAACGAAAATATAGCAAAAACGGCGAACACGGTCATACGCTTGAACAGCGGAGTTATAGTTGATATAACCCGCAATCAGACGCCCGAGGGCGCGTACGAAATCGGGTGGTAATTATGACGGTAAGTTTTAAGGACGCACTGAAATTCGTCGGCATAATTATAACCGTTTGCTGTGCGGTTTTCGTCTGTAATATGTTTCTGAATTACAATATCGATTTGAACGCGGTTGCAGGCGAGGTTACGCAAGAACAGCAGATAGCTTATACGGCTATGAAATTAAACAATAAAGTGGTCTGCGCCGTTACGGGCGGGTGCCTTGCGCTGACGTCGGCGGTGTTGCTCGTATTTTATATAAGTCACTATATCAAGCAAAACTCGGCGCGGTTCGGCATTTTAAAAGCGCTGGGGTACGGTGACTTTAAAGTGGCGGTCGGTTGCGCCGTTTTCGGGCTGTGCGTGTTCGTAGGCGCGGCGGCGGGTTATGCGTTAAGCTGGGCGATAATGACAAGATTTTACGCAACACAGAACGACGGCGACATAATTCCGCAGGTTGCTTTGCACTATCACCCCGTGTTGCTCTTAATCGTTATTTTGCCCACGCTGTTTTATTCGGCGTTGTCGGTAGCTGTTGCATACCTTAAATTGAAAACGCCCGCGCTTGCTCTCATAAAGGGCGAGGAAAGGCGGCGGCGCATAAAAATCAAAGAGCGGAAAGGCAACCGGAATTTTTTGACCGAGCTCGCGTTCAGTGTGTTCAAAGACAGAAAAATGCTCGTCTTTTTCGTGGGATTCGGCTGTTTCTGCTTCGGTTCGATGATTTTGATGGGGCTTTCTATGCGCAAGTATGCAAGCGATATGATGGGCTATATGATATTAATTATCGGGCTGATACTTGCGGCAATGTCGCTGATACTTGCGCTCAGCGCGGTGGTGGGCGGCAACGCAAAGACGATAGCAATGCTCAAAGCCAACGGTTACAGCCTCAAAGAGAGCGGGCTTGCCGTGCTCGGACTGTA
>CAYXTN010000084.1:0-3300 GCA_964468085.1 uncultured Clostridia bacterium
ACAACAAGTCGCTCGGCAAGTTTATGCTCAACGACATTCCTCCCGCACCCCGCGGCGTGCCTCAGATTGAGGTCACGTTCGACGTCGACGCGAACGGTATAGTAAACGTTACGGCGAAAGATTTGGGCACGGGCAAGAGCCAGAATATAACCATTACGGCTTCGACCAATCTTTCAGAGGACGAAATCGACAAGGCTGTCAAGGACGCCGAGAGATACGCAGAAGAGGACAAGAAGCGCAAGGAAGAAATCGACAACAAGAACAACCTCGAGGGTATGATTGACAGCTTGCAAAAGACCGTCAAAGAGGCGGGCGACAAGCTCTCCGACGACGACAAAAAGGTTATCGAGGACGCCTGCGCGAGTGCAAAGACCGAGCTTGACAGCGGCGACAACGAGCGCATCAAGGCGGCGTTCGAAAAGCTGCAGCAGGACGTTGCGCCCGTAATATCCAAGCTCTATCAGCAGGCGCAGGGCGGTCAGAACGGAAGTGGCGGAAATCCCGACGATACCGAGTTCAGACAGCATTAATTGCGGCATATATAGGGGTTAATTCAAAAAAATTGCTTGCAGCGCGCGATATTCGCGCGCTGCAATATTAGGTTTAACGTATGGCAGAAAAGAAAAATTACTACGACGTTCTGGGCGTTCCCAAGAACGCTACGCAGGACCAGATTAAGTCGGCGTACCGCAAGCTTGCCAAGCAGTACCACCCCGACTTTCACCCGAATGACGCGGCGGCGGCCGAGAAGTTCAAGGAAATAAACGAGGCGAACGAAACGCTGTCCGACGAGAACAAGCGCAAGCAGTACGACTACGAGCTCGAGCACCCCGGTATGGGTAACTTCGGCGGAATGGGCGGCGCGGGCGGAATGGGTGGTTTCGAGGATATCATCTCGTCCATGTTCGGCGGCTTCGGCGGTTTCGGCGGCAGACAAGGCGCGCCCCAGCGTTCGCGCGGGGCGGATATCGAGCAGACGGTAAGGCTGTCCTTCCTCGACGCTATCAAGGGGTGTTCAAAGGAAATCAGCTACTTCCGCAACGAGCCGTGCAAATCGTGTTCGGGCACGGGCGCAAAGAACGGCACTGCGTTCACGACGTGTTCCAAGTGCGGCGGTTCGGGCAGAGTCAAGTATCAGCAGGACACCATTTTCGGGCGCACCATTCAGGTGGGGGCGTGTCCCGACTGTAACGGCACGGGCAAGAAGATAACCGACCGTTGCCCCGACTGCAAGGGCGTGGGGTACACGAGAAAACAGACCTCGTTCACAATCAATATTCCCGCGGGCGTGGACAGCGACAGTTCGCTCAGAAAGCGCGGCTACGGTCAGGCTTCGGCTAACGGCGGAGAGTGCGGCGACTTGTACGTTTACTTCCGCATAGAGCCGCACAAACTTTTAGTCCGCAAGGATAAGGACTTGTTCGTGACCGTGCCCATAAGCTACCGCACGGCGTGCGTGGGCGGCAAAATTCAGGTTCCCGCCGTAGACGATATGGTCGAGCTGACGATACCCGCAGGTACGGCGAGCGGCACGCGCTTCTCACTGCGCGGCAAGGGCGTTAAGACGGTCAACGGCACGGGCAGTCTGTTCGTGACGGTGGAAATAGACATACCCAACAAGCTTTCCCGCGAGCAGATTAAAAAGATTGACGAGTTCGAGGACAGCGTTCAGCTCAAATCGTGCTACAATATGCAGAAATTCTCTTCCGACGTTTCGTCACTGTACGGAGCTAAAATAGAGAAACAGTAAGCGGCGTGTCGCCGCAGCCAAGTCCTTTAATTACTTAACTGTAAGTGGGGCTTTATATCAGCAAAACAGTACTTATTATGCCGCCCGCGCAACGGTTCGTTGCGCGGGCGGCTTCTGTAAATTTAAAAGGAATTATGCAGAATTTACAAATTTATTCTCTTGCGTAATGTATTGCGGTGTGATAGAATTATTATATATAATAATTTAAAAAGTAAAATTATGGCGGAAATATTGTCAATCGGCATAGACCTCGGTTGCGACACGTTAAAGCTTTCGTACGCTTTTTCGAAGTCGTCGAGCGTGGTCTACGGTAAAATAGAAAAAGAGGAGAGCGTGCGGCACGTGGCGGTGCCCGCGATTGCGTACTACGACGCGACGGCGGGCTGGCTGTTCGGTAGCGACGTGGAAAAGGGCGACGAAAAACCCTTTATAAACGTAGTGCGCATAAAGACCCTCTTTTCGCTTCTGTATCCGCAAATCGAGAACGGCAGAATAGTCAAAAAGAGGGGCGGTGAAATCTACCCCAACAGCGACTATTTCTTCCACGGCAACAACTTCCCCAAATTTTTCTTTCCCACAAGGCAGAAAAACCTTGACAACTTTGCCGAGCTCATTAAAGACGAGCGCACGTTCGTTGCGGCGGGTTACACACCTCAGAAGGTGTGCAAAATGTTCTTCGAGTACGCGCGCGGGATAGTTGAGGGCGGCATTAAAAAGCTCGAAAAAAAAGTCAACAAGCGCTTCGACGAGGTTCGGCTTTCGCTCGTGCACCCCTCGCAGGTGGGCAAACTGTACGTGGAGGAGCTGTCCGCCGCGGTCAAAACGGCGTTCGGCAAAGCTCCGCACAAGGTCATGAACAGCGGCAGAGCGTTGAGTATGTTCGCCTTAGAGCGCGGCGCGGTGCGCAGTGACGACGAGATTTTGATTTTCGATATGGGCGAGGACACGTTGTCCGTATTGAAATGCTTTATAAACGACGACGGCAACGTGGTTGTCGAACCCGCCGCCGACCACTCGATGCCGATAAATATCGGCGGAAACGACGTCGATTTTTCCATTGCCGACTACATTGAGGGCACTATATCCCGCCGCGAAACGGTCGGCTCGCCCTCTTTCGGCGAGCAGGGGCACATATACGAAGAGGGGCTTCAGACCAAGCAGTACCAGTTTTTAAAGGAAATCAAAAAGGCGAAACTTCTGTTGAGCATACCGAGCTTGGAGGACGTTTTCAAGGGCGGCGTGCCCGTGTCGTTGCACAGAGATTTGTATCTTCAACTGCGGCTGACGAAAGCCGAGCTCAAGCGCAGTATAGGCATAGAGAGCGACAGCGGCATTGCCCGCAGTATTCTGGACTACGTTTTACAAGAGCTCGACTTGCCCGTAAACAGCGAGGTCAAAAAGGTGTTTCTGACGGGCGGGCTCGTGGAGACGTGCGGACTGTTGAGCTACATAAAAGCGGGCGTTAAAGAGAGCGGCAAAAACGTAATGGTGCGCACGTTCGAGGACCATATGGACAACGGCGACGGGCTGATTATTCAGACGTACGAGGA
>CAYXTN010000085.1:0-3143 GCA_964468085.1 uncultured Clostridia bacterium
TGCCGACTTCGACGGTAATTTCGTAGTGAACGCCCTTGAAGACGGTGGAAATGACCTTGCCCTTGAGCTGACCGTCCGCAGGCGCGCAGATTTTAATGTCCTCGGGGCGCACGACGACGTCGACCATATCGTTGATTTCGAAGTCGTCGAGGCAGTTGAAGGTCGCGCCGCAGAACTTGACTTTGAGTTTGCCGACGACCGTGCCGTTGAAAATGTTGCTCTCGCCGATAAAGTCTGCAACGAACGTGTTGACGGGCTCGTTGTAAATCTCGGTGGGAGTGCCGATTTGCTGAATTTCGCCGTCGTTTATAACGACGATTTTGTCCGACATCGTGAGCGCTTCTTCCTGGTCGTGCGTAACGTAAATAAAGGTAATGCCCAGCTTTTTGTGCATGTTCTTAAGCTCAATCTGCATTTCCTTGCGCATCTTCAGGTCGAGCGCGCCGAGCGGCTCGTCTAAAAGCAGAATTTCGGGCTGGTTGACAATCGCGCGCGCAATTGCGATTCGCTGTTGCTGACCGCCCGAAAGGGTGGAAACGGAGCGCTTTTCAAAGCCCTCCAAATCGACTATTTCAAGCGCCTTCTTGACCTTTTTGTCGATGTCGTACTTCGAAAGCTTGACCTTTTTGACTTTTTCCTTGCCGTTTTTGTCGGTGACGGTCGTTTCTATTCTTTTGAGCCTCAACCCGAAAGCGATATTGTCGTAAACATTCATATGGGGGAAGAGGGCGTACTTTTGAAAGACCGTGTTTACGGGGCGGCGGTTGGGGGGAAGCTTGCTTATGTCCTCGCCGTTCAGTAAAATTTCACCCGACGTGGGCAGTTCGAAGCCCGCAATCATTCGTAAAGTTGTGGTCTTGCCGCAGCCCGAAGGTCCTAAAAAGGTAACAAATTCGCCCTTCTTGACCTCGAGATTGAAATTGTCGACGGCAATCGTCTCGTCGTCAAATTCTTTTCTTACGTTTATAAGCTCGATAATGTTATTGTTTTCGTTCATCGGTTTTCTCCTTAAAAGTTGGGCGGGGTGGAAACCCACAGCAGGCGGGCAATCGTCTTGCCGATATTCTTAATGGCGTGCGACTTGTTTGCGGCGTAATAAAAGGTTTCGCCCTTTTTGCAAACGTACTTGCTCTCGCCGAGAGTTATGCAAATCTTGCCGTCTAAAACGTAACCAAATTCCTCGCCCTCGTGCGGGAAGTCGACGGAAGTGGACGCTCCCGACAAAAGCTCGACAAGCACGGGTTCCATCTCGTTTTTCTGAGCGTTGGGAATAATCCACTTTAAAACCATTCCGTCTTCGTGCTTTTCGATAAAGTCGTTTTCCGAAAAAGTTACGCGCTCGTCGCTCTCTTTTCTGAAAAACTCCGCGGGGTTAGTGCCGAGAGCAGACAAGATATCCATTAGCGTTGCGATAGAGGGCGATGTCAAATCGTTTTCGAGTTGCGAAATGTAGCCCTTCGTAAGTTCGCACCTGTCCGCAAGCTCCGCCTGCGATAAGTTGAGCTGTTGTCGCAATCTCTTTATTTTAGAGCCGATTTCCATACTTTATCTCCGTAGTAATCTTTGCGTTTACTTTTGCTAAACGGTTATTAAAAATAAACCAAAAGTTTAGTAAAAATAAACGACGTTACAAATTATATATACGCGCGCGTATTATGTCAATTATTTTTATATAGAGGAATAAAAAAATTTGCGCAAAAAAAATGCGCAGACAGTAAAACTGTCTGCGCGGATAGTTTCGTATTTGATTTTACGCCATAGCGTTGAGCTTTTTGGCAAGTCCCGACTTCTTGTTGGCAGCGGTGTTCTTTTTAAGAACGCCCTTGGTAACGGCGCTATCGATAGTGGAGCACACTTCGGGGAAGAGGGCGGTAGCCGCAGCCTTGTCGCCGCCTGCAACCACAGCAAGGAACTTCTTAATCTGGTTCTTTACGTGGGTCTTAACGACTTTGTTCTGCTCCGTCTTCTTTTCTGTAACTAATGTGCGCTTCTTCGCTGATTTTATATTGGGCACGGTTTGTATCTCCTTTGGATATATTCAACTTTAAATCTTGTGTAATTTTATCATAAAAAAAAGGGCTTGTAAACTGTTTTTAATCGTCTTTTGCAATTTTTTTAATATTATTGTAACCTTTTTAATATTTATATTATATGGAAAAGCAGTCGGCGGGTCAGTCAATTTCGGTCGTGGTTTTCGACAGCGGCATAGGCGGGCTCAATCTTCTATATAAATGCGCCTTACGCGTGCCGCACGCGCACTATTATTATATATCCGACAGCGCCAACGTTCCCTACGGCAACCGCTCGCCCGAAGAAATTATGCGGCTGACGCTCTCCGCGCTCGACGGAATAGAGGAGCTCAACCCCGCCGCGCTCGTCGTTGCATGCAACACGGTTACGGCAAACTGCATAGAGGAACTGCGGCGGAAGTTTTCTTTCCCCGTGGTCGGCATACAGCCGGCGGTGAAGCAGGCGGCGGCAGTAGGTGGAAAGTGCCTCGTGCTCGCAACCAACGCAACGGTCAAAAGCGCGGCGTTTTTAAACCTCGTCAACCGCTTCGCGCCCGGGGATACGAAGGTGGTGGGCAGCGAACGGCTCGCATCGTATATCGAGCAGAACGTGCTGTCCCTTCCCGACGAATTGCCGCCCGAACTTCTTCCCGACGTTTCGGCTGACAGCGTGGTGCTCGGCTGTACACATTACGCCTTTATAAAAAGGCAGATAGAAAGGCGATACGGCTGCCCCGTTTTTGACGGTACGGAGGGGACGGCGGTCCATTTTTCGGAAATTGTGGGGATGACTGACCACATTCGCCCCTCGAACGGGGATTTTCGACCACTTACTCAAAATGAGTTAAAAATAACATATAAATGCGAAAATTGTGAACGCTATGCACAAATAATGAAATGTTTGTTCAGTAATGGCGGGTTTGCAGAATAAAAAATCTTAAAATTTTTCCAATTTTTTTGAATTTTTTTACGTTTGGTGGTTGACAGTGGGCAAAACGTATGTTATCATAATCTCACCAACTGCTGAGGAAACAAATTCTATGCCTATGCTGACGGGTGAGTACAATCACCAACTCGATGCGAAAAACAGAATGAGAATACCCGCTAAGCTCAGAAAGGAGCTTGGCGACGAAT
>CAYXTN010000086.1:0-2886 GCA_964468085.1 uncultured Clostridia bacterium
GCAAGACGGCCGATACGACCGAAACCGTTGATAGCAACTTTTACATTAGCCATAAATATATTCCTCCGAATAAAAAATATTTACAATTTTGTATGCGATAACCAAAGTTACCAGCGTCGTTATTATATCAAATTGCTTAGACATAAGTCAACAAAAATTATCGGCAAAGCGAGGTTATTTTTTATCAACAATTTTTGAAAATATACTTGAAATTTGCCGCCTTATCAATTATACTTAAATAAGGTAATTTCGTTACCTTATATTATATATGATTCGGAGGTTTTCTATGGGATTGGTTTCGGCAAAGGAAATGCTTGAAAAGGCAAAAGACGGCAAATATGCGGTAGGTCAGTTCAATATCAACAATTTGGAATGGACAAAGTCCATTTTACAGACTGCCGAGGAGCTGAAAGCTCCCGTAATACTCGGCGTGTCCGAGGGCGCGGGCAAATATATGACCGGCTTCAAGACGGTTGCGGACATGGTTAAGGCGATGATTGAGGACTTACATATCACCGTTCCCGTAGCCCTTCACCTCGACCACGGCACGTACGACGGTTGCTACAAGTGCATCAAGGCGGGCTTTTCTTCCATTATGTTCGACGGCTCGCACTTCCCCATCGAAGAAAACATTGCTAAAACAACGGAGCTCGTTGCGGTAACCAAACAGCTCGGCTTATCGCTCGAAGCGGAAGTCGGCGCTATCGGCGGCGAAGAAGACGGCGTTGTCGGCAAGGGCGAATGCGCAGACCCCGACGAGTGCAAGAAAATTGCTGATTTGGGCGTTACGATGCTCGCCGCAGGTATCGGCAACATTCACGGCAAGTACCCCGCTAACTGGGAAGGCTTGAGCTTCGAAACTCTTGCCGCGGTTAAGGCAAAAGTCGGCGATATGCCCCTCGTTCTGCACGGCGGCACGGGTATCCCCACCGATATGATTAAAAAGGCCATCTCTCTCGGCGTTGCGAAAATCAACGTTAACACCGAGTGCCAGCTCGCTTTCCAGGAAGCTACGAGAAAATACATCGAGGCAGGCAAGGATTTGCAAGGCAAGGGCTTCGACCCCAGAAAACTGCTCGCTGACGGTTGCGCCGCTATCAAAGCTACCGTTAAGGAAAAGATGGAAATCTTCGGTTGCATAGGAAAAGCTTAAATTTCAAATAAAATTTTTACAACCGCCGACTGTTTTTGCAGTCGGCGGTTGATTTTTTTATAACTGCGCATACTTATTGCGTATGAAAAAGAAATTTATTGCGGTGATATTTATTGCCGTTGCCGCCTGTATGTGTATGTGCGCGTTTACTTTCGATATGGATTCGTCGGTAAAATCGCTCACCAAGCCCTATATTGCCACCTACGATTGCACGTTTGCGCAACTCGGCAAGCAGGATTTGCTGGAAAAGTACGAATACCTTAAAATTACCCTGCTCGACGACGAAAAGCTCGAAGTCAGCTTTAAACGCAAAAAGGGCAAAAAGCACACCTACACTTCCACCTATTCCTACGACGACGAAACGGGCGAACTGAAAGCCGAAATCGGAATACTTGGCTTCAAATTCAGACAAGCCACGAAAATCGAAAACGGAAAGTTCAACCTCAGTATGCCGATACTCGGCAAACAGCTTTTTATGACGTTCAGCACGTAAAAATTTAGCCGCAAGTAAAACTTGCGGCTTTATATTTATTTTCAGTTTGCGGGATTGAATTTTCCGTTAATCTGCTCGACGCCCTTGTCCTCGACCTGCGCAAAGACGGCCTCTTCCGCCACCTGCGTCATATTGTCGGCTTCGTCGGTTAAAATATCGTCGATAGTCACCTGTCTTTCGGCTTCGCGGCTGTAACCGTAAGTGAACACGTTTTTATCGTAAAACGCCACGTCGTATTCCATCTTTTGCAGATTTTCGGGCGAATACGATTTGATTATGTTCTCTTTATTGCGTCTGTTGGCTTTCGCCTTTTCAATCGCATATATAAGATATATGAACACAAGCAATGCGAAAACGCCGCCCGCGCATATCAGTAAAATGTATTCGGGTTTCATATTTACAGTTTATCACTTTCAAAAGTAAATTGTCAAACCCCGATTAAAAATTTTTGCGATTTTACGCAAAACTGCCCGCAATTGCACGAAAAACATATTTCGGGGCAATACTAAATATACTATTGCGATGAAAAAGATTATGTTTTGCGGCGGCGGCAGCGCGGGGCACGTTATCCCCAATATCGCCATTTATGAAAGATTGTCAAACAGCTACGATGTCACCTATATCGGCACCGACGGCATCGAAAAGCGTATATGCGGCGATTTCGGCATTAAGTTTTACGAATTTAACGGAGTTAAACTCGTGCGCGGCAAGGTTTTCTGCAACCTCGCTATTCCGTTTAAACTTTTAAAGAGCGTAAAACAATGCGGCGCTATTTTGGAAAGCGTAAAACCCGACCTGCTTTTCTGTAAGGGCGGCTACGCCTCGCTCCCGCCCGCGCTCGCGGCGGCAAAGGCGGGTATTCCCGTTCTTACGCACGAGTCCGATTTAACGGCGGGTATCGCCAATAAAATTATAGCCTCGAAATCCGAAAAGATTCTGACCTCTTTCCCCTCGACCGCCGAGCGGTTTAAAAACGGCGTTTGTACGGGCTCGCCCATGCGCGAAACACTGTTCAACCGCGACAGCATTAAGGCGCGCGCGGCTCTCGGGCTTGACAACCGCCCTACCGTTTTGGTATTCGGCGGCGGCAGCGGCTCGAAAATTATCAACGACAGTCTGCGCGAAATTCTGTTTAGACTTTGCAGACAGTTTAACGTGTTGCACGTCTGCGGCAGGGGCAACGCCGTAGAGAGCAATGTATACGGTTACCGTCAGATTGAATTTACTGACGATATGGGTG
>CAYXTN010000087.1:0-2882 GCA_964468085.1 uncultured Clostridia bacterium
TCGCTCATACCCGAAAACGACCCCACGGTGCTGTTCACCACGGCGGGAATGCACCCGCTCGTGCCCTATCTTTTGGGCGAAAAGCACCCCGCGGGCAAGCGCCTCACCGACGTGCAGAAGTGCGTGCGTACGGGCGATATCGACGAGGTGGGCGACAGCTCGCACTGTACCTTTTTCGAAATGCTCGGCAACTGGTCGTTGGGCGATTACTTCAAGGACGAAATGATACCCTGGTCGTTCGAGTTTTTGACCTCGCCCGAGTACCTCGGTATTCCCGTAGAGGACATTGCGGTCACCTGCTTTGCGGGCGATGGCGACTGCCCCCGCGACACCGAGAGCGCGGACAAGTGGATTAAGTGCGGCATACTTCCGAAGAACGTTTACTTTTTGCCCAAGAGCGGCAACTGGTGGGGTCCCGCGGGCACTACCGGTCCCTGCGGCCCGGACACCGAAATGCACATTATCCGCAACCACGCGGCGGCGGACAAGCTTTCTTCCGACCAGTTCGACGACGCGCCCAAGGGTACGTTCCTCGAAATCTGGAACGACGTGTTTATGCAGTACAACAAGAACGAGCAGGGCAAGTACGAGCCGCTCGCGCAGAAGAACGTCGACACGGGTATGGGTCTGGAGCGCACGCTGTGCATTTTAAACGGCAAGGACAGCGTTTACGAAACCGACATTTTCGAAAAGGCGATTGCCAAAATCGAGGAGCTGACGGGTCACACCTATAACGAAAACGAGCAGACCACGAAGGCGTTTCGCGTGGTACTCGACCATGTGCGCACGGCAACCTTTATGCTGGGCGATACCAAGGGCATAGTTCCCTCGAACACCGACCAGGGCTATATATTAAGAAGAATAATAAGGCGCGCGGTGCGTTTCGGCAGAAATATCGGCTTGCCTCAGGGCGCTTTAAACGAAATTTCAAAGACGATTGTCGAGAAGTACGCGGATATCTACCCCGAGCTCGTGGCTAACTCCGCAAAAATCGAGGAGGAACTCAACAAGGAAGAGGCGAAGTTCTCGAAAACTTTGGCGCAGGGCATCAGGGAATTTGAAAAAGTTGCCGCAAGCTTGCAGGCAGGCGGCGCAATCGACGGCGTGACCGCTTTCCATTTATACGATACCTACGGCTTCCCCGTGGAAATCACGGTTGAAATGGCGGCTGAGAAAAACCTCAAGGTGGACGTGGACGGCTACAACAAGGCGTTTGCCGAGCATCAGGAAAAGTCGCGCGCGGGCAGCGAGCAGAAGTTTGCCTGCGGTCTTGCCGACCATAAGGAAGAGACGACCAATTTGCATACGGCAACCCATCTTTTGCACGCCGCGCTCAAAAAGGTGTGCTCGGACGAGATTGCGCAGAAGGGCTCGAACATAACCGAAGAGCGGCTTCGCTTCGACTTCAATTTTGCGCGCAAGCTTACTCCCGAAGAGGTCAAGGCGGTCGAGGATATGGTCAACGACGTTATTAAGCAGGACTTGCCCGTGGTTATGCGCGAAATGCCTTTGGAGCAGGCGAGGGAAGAGGGCTTTACGGGCCTCTTTGAGAGCAAGTACGGCGAGGTTGTAAAGACCTACTCGATAGGCGAGTTTTCCAAGGAAATCTGCGGCGGACCTCACGCCGAGCACACGGGGCTTTTGGGCACGTTTAAAATTGCCAAGCAGGAAAACGTTTCGGCGGGCGTAAAGCGCATAAAAGCGGTGCTTCTCCGCTAATAAGCTTCGCAATACTGTGTCGCGCTTCGCGCCGCCTAAGTCGTGTACTTCTATGTACACTTCTGTCGGTCGGTGCTCGCGTTCCTTGTCTTGCTCGCTTCTTAACGGAGGGGCTTGACTAAACGATTAATTATATAAATTTATGTAACAAAAACGCCCGTTTGCGGGGCTGAAATAAAATTTTTTAAATTTCTAAAAAACTTTGTTTCCGCGCTCAAAACGGCTTGACATAAGTGTCATTTAATAATAAAATAGTTTTACATTGACCGAAAACAAAGAAAAAGAGTGAAAATTGGGTCGGTTTCCGAGGGGAAAACCGATAAGGAGAAAACAATGAAAACCTACATGGCAAACGCCCAGACAGTTGAGAGAAAGTGGTACGTTGTCGACGCGGCAGGCGTTCCTCTGGGAAGATTGGCGTCCAAAGTGGCGGCTATTCTTCGCGGTAAAAACAAGCCTACTTTTACGCCCAACGTTGACTGCGGCGACTTCGTTATTATTTTAAATTCCGATAAGGTTGTGCTTACCGGTAAGAAGCTCGAGGACAAGTATTACAGATACCACACGGGCTATATCGGCGGCTTAAAGGAAATAGCTTACAAAAAAATGCTTGCGGAAAAGAGCGACCTTGCCGTTTACGAAGCGGTAAGAGGTATGCTTCCCAAGAACTCTTTGGGCAGAGATATGATAAAGAAGTTGAGAGTATACAAGGGTGGCGAACACAACCACACCGCACAGAAGCCCGAAGAGCTTAAATTATTTTAAAGGTAAGAGGAGAAGATTATGGCTAAGGCTAATTTAAAGAAAAAGTTGCAGTTCTGGGGAACAGGCAGAAGAAAGAAGGCTATTGCCCGCGTTCGCCTTATTCCCGCAGGAAGCGGAACTATCGTTATAAACGACAGAGCTTTCGAAGAATACTTCCCTCAGGGCTTAGTTCAGTATCAGGTAAAACAGCCCCTTGCACTTTTAGGAGTAGAAGGCAAGTACGACGTTATGGTTAACGTGTACGGCGGCGGTTACACAGGTCAGGCTGGCGCGATTCGTTTGGGTATTGCCCGCGCGCTGTTGCAGGCAGAACCCGATTCGAGGCCCGCTTTAAAGAAAGAGGGCTTCCTCACCCGCGACCCCCGCGCAAAGGAAAGAAAGAAGTACGGCTTGAAGAA
>CAYXTN010000088.1:0-2699 GCA_964468085.1 uncultured Clostridia bacterium
TAAGCTCCTCGGCAATGTCCGCATAGCCGTCGATATCCTCGCGGTAGGGGGGTACTTGCAGAGTTAAAATATCGCCGTCCTGTTCGACCTTGAAATTCAGAGCCTTCAAAATTTTGACCGCGTTTTTCTCGGGAATTTCAATGCCTAAAAGCGCGTTTATTTTAGAAAGACTTACCGTCATTTCCTTTTTGCCGTCGTGCGAGTACTCGGTCTTGACGTCAACGTGCACGTTTGTAACCGTACCGCAACCGAGCTCTTCGATAAGGTGTAAAGCCCTTGCCATAGCCTTTTCGGTGGTGTACTCGTTGACGCCCTTCTCGAACAGCGCCGAGCTGTCCGAGTGCTGACCGAGCGCACGCGAAGTCTTTCTTATACTGTCGCGCGCAAACTTCGCGCTCTCGAATAAGAGCTCGCGCGTGTCGTCGGTGATTTCGGAATTTTCGCCGCCCATAACGCCCGCCAAAGCGCACGGCTTGTTGCCGTCGCAGATAACGAGGTTGTCGGGCGTGAGCTTGAAGCTCTTGCCGTCGAGCGTGACTATTTCCTCGCCCTCTTTAGCGCGGCGTACGACGATTTCGCGACCGTCGAGCTTAGCGCAGTCGAAAGCGTGCATGGGCTGTCCCATTTCCAAAAGAATGAAATTAGTGATATCTACGAGATTATTAATCGAGCGCAGACCGCACAGCGCGAGGCGTTTTCTCAGCCATAAAGGGGAGGGGGCGGGGTGCACGTCTTTAACGTAGTGAGCAATGTATCTGGGGCATATATCGGGGGCAATGACGCTTACGGTCACTTTTTCGCCCTTTTCTTTTGCCGTGTAGGAGCAGTCGGGCTCTGTGAATTTCTTGCCCAGAACGGCGGCAACTTCGCGCGCCATTCCCACAACGCTCTGGCAATCGGGGCGGTTAGCCGTAACGCCGATATCGAAGATGTAGTCGTCCAGACCGAGCAAAGGTTTTACGTCCGCGCCGTTTGCAAAGTCGTCGGGCAGAAGCAATAAACCGCAGTAATCGCCGCCGTCGAACATATCGCCGTTGACGCCGATTTCCACGCCCGAGCAGAGCATACCCTCGGACTCGATGCCGCGCAGTTTGCCCTTCTTGATTGTCATCACACCCTCGATTGTAACGTGGTCTTTCGCGGTCGCATAGACGGTCGCACCCACCATAGCGACGGGGGCTTTGATGCCTTTTGCAACGTTGTCCGCGCCGCAGCAAATTTGCTTTACGCCGTGCTCGCCGCAGTCTACCTTGCACACGTGCAAATGAGTGCCTTCAATCGCTTCGCATTCGATGACTTCGCCGACGACAACGCCCGAAATATCCTTGCCGACCTCTATAAGCTCCTCGACCTCGAAACCGCAGCCGAACAGCTTCTTTTGTAATTCCTCCGCGGGAATATCTACTTCAACGTAATCTTTTAACCAACTTAAAGGAAGTAACATTTTCTCACCTCAACCCTTGAACTGCCTTAAAAATCTCGTGTCACCCTCGAATAAGAGCTTCATATTGTTGATGCCGTACTTGAGCATTGCAATGCGCTCTACGCCCATGCCGAACGCAAAGCCCGAGTACTCGTCGGGGTCAATGCCGCAGCCCTCGAGCACGTGACGGTTGACCATACCCGCGCCGAGAACCTCTATCCAACCCGTGCCCTTGCACAGTCTGCAACCCTTGCCGCCGCACTCGAAACAGCTCACATCCACTTCGACCGAGGGCTCGGTGAAAGGGAAGTAGGAGGGGCGAAGACGGGTTTTAACTCCGTCGCCGAAAATCTTTTTGGCAAACTCGTCGAGCATACCTTTTAAGTCGCAAAGGGTAATGCCCTTGTCAACGACAAGCCCTTCCATCTGCGAGAACATAGGGGAGTGGGTTGCGTCGTCGTCGCTGCGGTAAACCTTGCCGGGCGACAAAATCTTAATAGGCGGCTTGCACTTTTCCATAACGCGAATCTGTCCCGCGCTCGTCTGGGTACGGAGAAGCAGTTCGTCGGTTATATAGAAAGTGTCCTGCATATCCCTTGCGGGGTGGTCTGCGGGAGTGTTCAAAGCCGTGAAATTGTAGTAGTCGTTCTCGATTTCGGGACCCTCGAACACGGTGAAGCCCATACCCGCGAAAATGGAAATGAGCTCGCGCTTGACCAGAGTGTTGGGGTGGTACGCGCCCTTTTGCACGGTGTTGCCGGGCAGGGTTACGTCAATCGCCTCGGCGGCGTACTGTAGTTTAAGCTCCATCGCCTTGACCGTCTTTTCGAGGTTGCCGAACTGTTCTTCCGCCCACGCTTTCAAGGCGTTGATAATCATACCCATCTCGGGGCGTTTCTCCTTGGGCACGTCGCGCATGCCCTTCATAAGCTCGGAAACTTCGCCGCTCTTGCCAAGGAATTTCATCTTAATCTGGAAGAGGGTGTCGGACGATTTGACGTCCTTAATCGCTTCGGCGATTTTCTTTTTTAGTTCGTTGATTTTTTCTTGCATATAAAAACCTCTTAAAAAATATAACTCCCCGTGCCAAAGCACAGGGAGTTTAAAACTCGGTACCACCTGATTTCGCGGGCACATATGTCCGCCTTAATTACCCTTTTACGCAGAGTGTCGCGGCGCGAATTACTCTTTGCATTTCATACGCGCGGCTCGTAAGTGAATAACGTACTTAAAGCGAATGGATAACCTTTCAGCCGTTTTCGGATTATCCTCTCTG
>CAYXTN010000089.1:0-2647 GCA_964468085.1 uncultured Clostridia bacterium
ATTTTGAGCCATTATTTAAGTAAATGGAAGAAATCTGCACCAAGCTTTCCGCGCTACTTTGCGATGCGGGTATGGGCGGCTATAAAATATTTTACGAGGAAGAACTCGCCGAGTGTCTGCCCGACAATATGCGCAACCGCGAAACGCTCGAAGCCGCGCTCAAAAATTTAAACGGCGGCGGATATATCGACGTCAAGTACGCGCGCGGCAGTACCTTTTGCATTGCGTGTCTTAAAAAATACGAAGCCTTGAAGGTGCAGACCGAGCCCGAAGTTTTACCCTCAGTCAAAGAAAACGCGACAAGAGCATTTCCAAAGACCGCTTACTTGCTCTTATCCCTCTTCGCGTTTTTGGGCGGAGCGGCGGGCGGGTGCGTAGCGGCCGTTTTACAGGCGGTGCTGTGATATGCTGAACCGCTGTGAAAACGACGTTATGAACGCGGTGTACTGCCTTTGCGACGGCACGGACGGCTGTCTTATATCCCCGCTTGACATTATGAGCATACTGCCCGCGGGGCGCAAGTACAGCGTTCAGCGTTTGGACGACGCGCTCTTTTCCCTGCAGACGGACGGCTATCTGGACGTAATCCCTTCCGAGCGCAAGGGCGAAAAAATGTACGTTATCTCTTTAAAAGAGAACGGACTTGCCTATAAGCGCAACCAAAAGCAGAAGCGGCTGGATATCGTAAACAAGATTGCGCTTGCGTTCGTAGGCGCGTTCGCAACCTTTATCTTCGGATTGATTTTAAAGGCGATTTTTAAGGTTTAAAGGGCGATTGCCCCCGTAATATGGCGTAATTAAAGCCGCCGCGCTGAAAAGCGCGGCGGCTGATTTGTTTTCTTTTTTACTTTTCTAAGAACGCAACCATTGCCTTGTGCATACTGTAAAGGTCGGCTTTGGAAATGACTTCGTAGGGTGCGTGCATGGAGAGCACGGGTACGCCCATATCGCAGGTGTCTATGCCGAGGTTGGCGATATACATTGCAACCGTGCCGCCTCCGCCGATATCGATTTTGCCGAGCTCGCCCGTCTGCCAGATTACGCCCGCGTCGTCGAACGCGTCGCGAAGATATCCCACCATTTCGGCGGACGCGTCGTTGGTCGAGTTCTTGCCGCGCGAGCCGTGGTACTTTGTGAGCGACGCGCCGCAGTTGATATGGGACGCGTTCCTCTTTTCGTAAACGTCGGCGTATGCGGGGTCGTAAGCCGCGGTAACGTCGGCGGAAACGCACTTGGAATTGTAGCGTACGAGCACGGGGTCTGCGTTAAGCCCTTTGGCAATGCACTCGATTAAATCGAGTATAACGCGCGACTGCATACCCGTCACGCCGTTGCTGCCCGTCTCCTCCTTATCTGCGAAAACCGCAATGACGGTATCCTGAGTATTGCTGTCGAAAAGCGCCGTCATTTCGGGGTAAGCGCACACCTTGTCGTCGTGACCGTAGCCCGAAATCAGAGCGCGGTCAAGCCCTACGTCGCGGGGCTTGCCTGCGGGAACGAAGCAAAGCTCGCTCGTCTGGAAGTCTACTTCGGTTATGCCGTACTTGTCGTGCAGAAGCTTTAACGCCGCACCCTTTACGCCGTCGTCATCGTCGCCGTCGGGTATGCAGGTAAGGATAGAATTTAAGTTTTCGCCCTTAATCGCAGTGCCGAGCGGCTTGGCGCTCTGCTCCTGAGCAAGGTGAGGCAGAAGGTCGGAAATGTAGAAGATGGGGTCGCCCTCCTCTTCGCCTATGCAGACGTTTACGCTCTTGCCGCCGCGAAGCACAACCACGCCGTGCAGAGCGAGGGGTATGGTCAGCCACTGATATTTTTTAATGCCGCCGTAGTAATGGGTTTTGAGGTAAGCCATACCTCCGTCGGCGAACACGGGGTTGGGCTTTAAATCGAGGCGGGGACTGTCAACGTGCGCCGCCATAATCTTAACGCCGTACTTTTCTACGTCCTTAGTGCCCACTCTTATAATGAAAATGTTCTTGTCACGGTTGATAAAGTAGAGTTTGTCGCCCGCCTTTATCTTGTCGCCGAACGCGTAGGGCTTGTAGCCTTTCTGTTTGCACAGCTTTTCCGCCGTTGCGGTTGCGCCGCGCTCGGTCTTGGAAGTGTATAAAAAGTCCTTGTAACCCTCGGCGTACTCGAAGATGGCTTTCAGCTCCTTTTCGTCCGCTTCCTTATAACAGTTTCTTCTTTTATACTCGTATTCCATTTTAATTCTCCTTTTCCACCCGTCATTATAATTGACTTTGTGCATTTTGTCAATACGCGGCGGCGCGGGTTTTTGCGAAATATTTTTCACCTAAATTTTGCCAATGCTATTTACTAATTATTAAATATGGTATATAATTAACTTGATATGGGTGAAAAATTTTTTACGGCAAAAAAGTTGGCGACGCTGGGCGTGCTTACCGCTTTGAGTCTGATAACTTTTTTGATTGAAAACCTCTTCCCCCCGCTCATTATTCCGGGGGCTAAGCTGGGGCTTGCCAACGCGTTTTCGTTTATCGCGCTGATTCTGTACTCACCCTTGGAAGCCTTTATAATCGTTGCGGCCAGAACTTTACTCGGCGC
Organism: uncultured Clostridia bacterium; assembly: GCA_964468085.1. GTDB lineage: Bacteria > Bacillota > Clostridia > Christensenellales > Borkfalkiaceae > Coproplasma. The sequence goes on from CAYXTN010000089.1 coordinate 2,569, forward strand.
AATGTTTGCGGGCAATCTTTCGGCGGTGATGTACTCCTTTACGGGCGGCGTGGTTTCGATGGCGGCAAGCTCCCTTTTA
>CAYXTN010000090.1:0-2362 GCA_964468085.1 uncultured Clostridia bacterium
CGTAGCCCGCAACGGTCAAGGGTATTCTTTCGCCGTCCTCGTCCACTCTCAAAATAATAAACTGACCCGCCTGAGCCTTTTTTGCAACCATCGGCGCAAGAATATCGAGCATGGTTACGGTAGGGTTGAGTATACGCTTTTTGACTATCTTATACATATCTGTTCACTCCTGATTTGGAATTAAAAGCTTATTTATCTTTTTAATAAGGTTTACGGGATAGGGCGCGTTTTGCTCGGTTGCGTATAATACGCGACGGATAACTCCCTTTTGGCAATTGTTATGCCTGCCGAGTGGCGCAATAACCTCGCACCCCTCTTCCGCGCCCGCAAAACCACAGAGATACCAATAGGTCAACCCTGCCACGTTGGGGTCGTCGGGAAACTCCACGGCAACAAAACACAACTTATCCATAAATTTATTATACCAGTTTACCCTGTGAATGTAAAGAAATTTATGCTTCGGCTTATTCTTTAGATTTCTCCGCCTCTTCGATAAAGAAATCAACTTCACTCGGACGCAAATTATAATGTTTTTGCATAAGTTCCTTTATTTTTTCCTTTTCAACACCAGCCTCCAACATTGCTAATGCCGTTACAACTATACAATCCCGAACTGCATCCTCGACAGCCTCAATCTCATGTAGAGCAATACGCTCACGAACCATATCTAAAATATTCATATATATCCTCCGAAACCTTATTATTCAAAATAAGAATTTTTTAATTTAATGACAAAAGCGGGCAAGTATTGCCCGCCTTACCTTAATTTTCTTAAAATTTATTACTTCTTAGCGTCTGCCTGAGCAACAACTTCTACTTTATCGTAGTAGCCGCAGTTGCCGCACACACGGTGCGCCTGCATAAGCTCGTGACAATGAGGGCACTCTACAAGCGTAGGAGCCGTAGCCTTGTAGTTGGCAAATCTCTTATTCGTCCTGCTCTTTGACTGTTTTCCCTTGGGTACTGCCATTATCTTTCACCTCTCAATATTTTCTTAAATCTTTTCGCCTTTGCAGCAGCTACCGCAAAGCAAGACTTTGGGCTGACTGAAAAGCAATGCGTCCACAACGACCTGCGACAAATCGAGTCTGTTACCGTCGTACACATAGTTGTCCTCATCCTCTTCGGTTGCGAACAACAGCGGCTCGGTCGTGTATTCGATTTGCTCTTCCGCGTCCGCAAGGCAATAACTGCACAAACCTGCAAGTTTATAACGAAGTTTCAAGGTAATTTCGACTTCGTCGCCCTCGAAAATTTCGTACGTGCCTTCCACCTTTACACCGCCGTCGATTTTGCACAGCGGAAGTAAATTTACGTCCTGCGGGGGCTGGTAATCGAACGAAATTTCGCCCGTGTACGCGCCCTTTGCCATTAGCTTTTTAATCTCTAAAATCATACCCTAAGCCGACTATACGATTATATATTACGTTTGCGCGCTTTGTCAACTCAAAACAAGCCGTAATTGTGGTTTTTTATAATAATTCCGCTGTTTCGCGGGCAATAACCAACTCTTCGTTCGTAGGAATAACGAGCACCTTTACCTTGCTGCCCTTAGCCGAAACCTCGTGTATGCCGTCCACGCGCTTAGCGTTCTCCGCCTTGTCGAGCTGAACGCCGAGGAACTCGAGCCCCTCGCAAACGCCCTCGCGGACGTTGGGCGAATTTTCGCCGATACCCGCGGTGAATACTATGCAGTCAAGTCCGCCCATAGCCGCCGCATACGCGCCGACAAACTTTTTCGTCTGATAATTGAACATATCGAGTGCCAACGCGCACCTTTTATTGCCCTCTTTCGCGCCGCTGTCCAAATCGCGGAAGTCGGACGAAACGCCCGAAATACCCGCAACGCCGCTCTGCTTGTTGAGATAAGTTACCGTATCCGCGTGGTTCAAGCCCTTCTTTCTTGCGAGGAACTCGACCGCCGACGCGTCTATGCAACCCGAACGCGTACCCATAAGCACGCCGTCCAGAGGCGTGAAGCCCATCGAGGTATCGACGCACTTGCCGCCGTCTACCGCCGTAATCGACGAACCGTTGCCGAGGTGGCAGGTTACGATTTTAAGTTCTTCGGGCTTTTTGCCGAGGTATTTCGCCGCTTCCGCCGAAACGAACTTGTGGCTCGTGCCGTGGAATCCGTATTTTCTTACTCCGTATTCTTTATAGTCTTCGTACTTGATGCCGTACATATACGCCTTTTCGGGCATAGTTGCGTGGAAGGACGTATCGAACACGAGCGCCATAGGCGTCTTGGGCATAACCTCTATGCACGCCTTTAAACCCGTTGCCGCCGCGGGGTTATGCAAAGGCGCAAGCTCGAAAGTCTTTTCTTCCAAAGTCTTTAACACTTCGGGAGTTACGAGCG
>CAYXTN010000091.1:0-2315 GCA_964468085.1 uncultured Clostridia bacterium
TTGCCAAAAATTAAAGGCTTGCCCTAACTGACAAGCCTATTGTATAACAATATTTCGACAATTTGCGCCCCTTGCGCAAAACGGCATAAAACGCGCGGAAATTGCAATTGCCCCCGTAGTATGCCTTAACTAACGCGTTTTTTTGTAAATTTTATGTGAAAATTGTGTAAAAATATTTTTCTTGAAATCTTAAAGCGCCGAACGGTTTTACCGTTCGGCGCTTATAATCAGCCGAGTGAAATTCTGTCGGAAACACTGCGGATAAACATACCGCTGTCCGTTCCTTCGTCTATGCACGCGCTTATATATGACGAGAATTTTTCGCCCGCACGCGTGGGCTTAAACTGCGCCGTTACGGCGTTTATAAGCTCGTCGCGGTAAAGGCTTACATTCTCCAAAAGCACCGCCTTTACGAGCGCTATAACGTCGTAGGGCGAGTAGTCGGTTTCGCTTGTGCGGACGTAAGCTCCCTCCTCCACGCGGTACTTGTCGAACGCGACAGCCTTGTCGGTTTTATAGTAGTGCGTAGCGCCCATGAGCTCCGCCGACTTCAAATTGGCGGCGGGAATAAGCGAGGTTACCTTGTTTTCAAGCCTCGAGCCGTACTTTAATATGCCGTACTGAGCGAGCACGCGCCTTATCAAAAACTGTTCGGAAATCGGCTCTTCGGCAGTCACTACAGTCTTTATCGTCCGGATAAGCTCCGCGTCCAAATCGCCGCTCAAAAGAGCGTTCATATCGCACTTTGTAACCTGCGCTTTGGCAAGCTTGTAAGGTCTTCTGTAGTTGCCCGAAACGTTGCTTGTAGTCGAGGTAAGTCTGTCGAGATAGTCCTTAATCTTTTTGATTTCGCGCTTGGGGTTGTTGAAGAAGTTAACCGAGTACAGCCTTATAACGTTCCAGTTGTTGCGCTTTAAGGTGTTGACCTGCATTACGTACTTATCCTTGACGGAGAAGTTCTTCGTGCCGTCGCAGAGTACCGCTAAAATGAAGTTGCGCTTGTTCTTGGGGTCTAATACGCCCACGTCGATTTTGAAATCGGAAACGCCGACGTCGCAACGGCAATCGTAGCCGTAATAAGCAAGCTCCTTGGCAACGTATTTGCCAATACCTCTCTTATTGATTATAACTTCGTCGTGCGGGGTGGCTATACCAGTTCTGCCGCGTTCGGCAAACTCGAGGAAGCCCTTCAAGCCCGCAACGCCCCTCGAGGTCGTGCGCGAGAGGTCTATCATCGGATAGCGCATTGACGAAAAGACTACCATCTCCTCCCTTGCGCGCGAAACGGCGACGTTCAGTCTTCGCCAACCGCCGAACTGGTTCAAAGGTCCGAAGTTTAAGGAAATTTTGCCGAGCGTATCGGGACCGTAGCACACGGAAAAGAGAATGACGTCTCTCTCGTCGCCCTGAACGTTTTCGAGGTTTTTAATAAACAGCGGCTCTTCCCGTTCGTACGCAACTTCGTCGAGCCCCTTTTCGGCTATCGCCTTTGTGAGCATTCTTTCGATATACACCTGCTGGGGCGTCGAGAAGGTCACGACGCCTATCGACGAGCGGCGTAAATTATTGTCGGAAAGCCGCCTTATGACCTCGGCGACAAGCTTTTCCGCCTCCTCCTTGTTGCACTTCGAGCCGCCGCGCTGATATACGCCGTTTTCGACGTAGTTGAACTTGACCTTTGAATCCAGCGCGTCGGGCGACGGGAACGTGCACAGCTTGGACGAATAGTACATAATGTTCGAGAAAGCGATAAGGCTTTCGTGCTTGGAACGGTAGTGCCACGTCAGGTGCTTTTCGGGTATGCCGAGAGCCAGGCAGTCGTCGAGCACGCTCTCCAAATCTTCCGTTTCGGGGCTGTCCTCGTCCGCGCCGACCGACATAAAGAAGGACGTGGGCGGCATCTGCTTGGGGTCGCCGACGATAATCGCGCTCTTCGCCCTTGCCAGCGAGGGCACTGCCTCGCACGTGGGAAGCTGCGACGCCTCGTCGAATATTACTATGTCGAAGAGGTCGGGAGTTGCGGGCAGATACTGCGAAACCGTGAACGGGCTCATCAACATACAGGGCGCAACCACCTTTAAAAGCTCGGGTATTTCGCCGAACAGCGTGCGTAAATTAAGTCCGCGCAGGTTGCCCTTGGTCTGTCTGCGGAAGGACATAAGCTCCAACGTGAGCGCACCCTCCGTCTCTTCGCCGGGCAGACGGGATATTAAATCGTGACGTATTTTGTCGCGAGTGAGCTTTGTGAACTCCTCCAAAATCTGCGAGAAGTTGCTCGCCGTTTCGTCTAAAACGGTTGCCGAAAGTCCCGAAAG
>CAYXTN010000092.1:0-2235 GCA_964468085.1 uncultured Clostridia bacterium
CTCTCTGGGTAAATCTACACCGGCAATACGTGCCATACGATTTATTTCCTCCGTTAATAAACTAAAATTTAATATTGTATATATAGAGCCGAACCGTGCGCGGGGCAATAAGTTTTTGGAATGTGCGCCCTCAAAACGCACTGCACGGAATTGTTTTTAAAAGCAAAGTACGCCCATACCGCACCTTAAATTCTTAAGAGTGCGGTGAGCCTTTCAGCAAAATGCTGCAACATACATTATATCATAGGCTACAACAAGTTTGCAATTAAAATTTCACTTAAAAACAAGCGATTTTTACAAAATTTGCTATCTGCGGATAAATTTTCCGCTCTAAACAGGGGTTAGCCCTGTCTTTGCTTATGGCTCTTGTTCTTGGAACAGATAACCATAACCTTGCCGTTTCTTTTTATTACCTTGCATTTGTCGCACATAGGCTTTACAGAAGGTCTGACTTTCATTTTACTTTTCTCCGTTTATTTTATTTTAAATTATTACGCGGTTCAGCCCTTGCTTCTCCACGTAATACGTCCTTTCGTCAAATCGTACGGGCTCATTTCGAGCTTTACGTTGTCGCCCTCGATTATCCTTATATAATTGAGGCGGAGCTTACCCGAAATGTACGCCGTGATTACGTAGCCGTTGGTGAGTTTAACTTTAAAATTTGCGTTGGGAAGGCATTCTATAACCTTGCCCTCAGCCTCGATAACGTCGTCCTTTGACAAACCTTAATCCTCCGATTTAACTTTTTCCGCCAGCACCTTTAAATAGTGCGCCACGCGGACGTCGAACGACTTATCCCACTTAATTCCCTCTTCGGAAATATTGCGCGGCAGAAGCCGTAAATGCTTTACGTTCTTTATTTTGGGGCTATTCAGCTTGCGCTTTACGCCGTCGGCAACGAGTACTCTGTCGCCCTGCACTTCAACGATAATATAATACTTATCCTTGTCGCGCCCCTGCAAGCTGATAACCGCTTCTCCCTTTTCGGGCATCTTTACTTTCATAGAGTTAATATCTCGACGCCGTCCTCTTTGATAAGCACGGTGTTTTCGTAGTGCGCCGCGGGCTTACCGTCCGCAGTTCTCACCGTCCAGCCGTCGTTTCTGTCGAATACAACCTTGTACGTGCCCATATTAATCATAGGCTCTATACAAATCGTCATACCCGCTTTAAGCCGCATGCCCGTGCCCTTTCTGCCGTAGTTGGGAACGGACGGGTCCTCGTGCATTTCTCTTCCGATGCCGTGCCCCGTGAGCGCTCTCACAACGCCGTAGCCGTGACTTTCGGCGTGCGTCTGCACCGCGTAACCGATATCGTAGAGCGGCGTGCCCGCCTTTAAGCCCTCGATTGCCTTGAAAAAGCATTCCTTAGTCACTTCGACAAGCTTGCGCTTTTCCTCGGAAACGTTGCCTATAAGATAGGTTCTGCACGCGTCGCCCTGAAAACCGTTCTTCTCGGCGGTTATATCTACGCTGACGATATCGCCGTCCTCGATAATTCTGTCGCCGGGAATACCATGCACGACGACCTCGTTGACCGACACGCACGAGCTTGCGGGATAACCGCAGTACCCGAGCTCCGAGGGAATTGCCCCGCAGGAAGTTATGTACTTGTAGACAAGTTCGTCGACTTCCTTGGTGGTCATGCCCGCGCGGATATGCTTCCCCACGTATTCGAGCGTTTCCTTGACTATTCTGCACGGCTCGCGCATCAGTTCGATTTCTTCGGCAGTCTTAACCGTAACCATTATCTGACGCGCCCTTCAAGCTCTTTTGCGATAATTGCAAACACCTCTTGCGGGGGCTGTTTGCCGCTCTTTACCGTGAAAAGCTTGCCCCGGTTTTTGTAGTATTCGACGAGCGGCGCCGTTTCCTTGAAGTATGTATCGAGGCGCTTGCCCACCGTTTCGGGGTTGTCGTCCGCTCTCTGATAGAGGGGCTTGCCGCACTTTTTGCAATTCGTTTCGCCGTTTAAAGTCGAAACGTGATAACTTTCGCCGCAACTGCACACGCGTCTGCCGCAGATTCTGTCCATTAAAAGGGATATATCCACGTCGATATTTATGCACAAATCGATTTTCGCGAACTTGTCCAGCTCTTCCGCCTGAAAGATATTGCGGGGGAAGCCGTCGAGCATATATCCGCCCTTAATATCGTCTTTAGACAGTCTGTCCTTTACGATATCGCACGTAACCTCGTCGGGAACGAGCTTGCCCGCGTCGATATAGCTTTTGGC
>CAYXTN010000093.1:0-2234 GCA_964468085.1 uncultured Clostridia bacterium
TCATCGAAAAGGAAACGGGCAAAGTCGACGCTATTTTGCGCTCGGTTACCAAGGCTACCAAGTATATCTACGAGCACGAAACGAGCGACGTCGCGGACAAAATCGCAAAGTATTTCGACAACACAAGCATCGAAAGCATCACCGTTTCGCTTGAAAACTACAAGGCGATTAACACGTGGGTGACCAATATGGCAATGACCGAAAGCCGCTTCAACCGCTTGCAGGACATTATCCAGAATGCGGGCGAGCTCGAAAGGCGCGTATCTTTTGGCGACATAGTGCTCACGCAGAGGGCGAACGAAATTTATCAAGAAGTGTACGCATGATACTCTCATTCAACGACGTAGGTTACACCTACCACACCAAGGACGGCGAAACCAACGCGATATCGCATATGTCGTTCGGCGTCGAGCGGGGACAGTTCGTCGCGGTAATCGGACCGTCGGGCTGCGGCAAGACGACTATTCTTTCTCTGACCGCGGGGCTGTTAAAGCCGTCGTACGGCGAGATTAAAAGGGAAAACGCCGAGTTCGGCTATATGCTACAGCGCGACGCGCTCTTCCCCTGGCGCACGGTCGAGGCGAACATATTTCTGCCGTTGGAAGTCAAAAAGCGCAACACCGCCGAAATGCGCGAAAACGCACTGCGGCTCGCCGAAAAGTACGGCTTGAAGGACTTTTTGAAAAAGAAGCCCACCGAGCTGTCGGGCGGTATGCGCCAAAGGGTTGCGCTAATCCGAACGCTTGCGGCACAGCCCGACATACTCCTACTTGACGAACCGTTTTCGGCGCTCGACTATCAGACGAGGCTCAAAGTGTGCGACGACGTGCAGGCGATAATAAAGAGCGAAAAAAAGACGGCGATACTCGTCACCCACGATATGTCGGAGGCGATTGCGCTTTCGGATAAGGTTATAGTACTCTCTGCGCGCCCCGCCACCGTCGTTGCAGAGCATATAATCGACTTCGGCGACAACACCCCGAAATCGCGGCGCGAATGCCCCGAGTTTTCGCAGACGTTCGAGGTTTTACGCTCCGAACTTGGTCTGTAAACCCCATAATATCCCTTAACGAAAGGAATTTTTTCACTTATGAAACACGCAAACTACTCGAAGGAACATATCCTTTATTTAAGAAAGAACAGGCGCAAAACCGTACTTATAAACGTAGTGCGCGTCGGACTGCTGGTAGCAATTCTGGGCATCTGGGAACTGCTTGCCGACCTTAAAGTAATCGACTCGTTCATAACCAGCTCCCCCTCGCGGGTGGCAAAAACGCTTGCGGAGCTGTACAACAACGGCACGCTTTTTAAGCACATAGGCATAACGCTTATGGAAACGCTCGTCGGCTTTGTAATAGCCGTCGTAGCGGGCTACACGATAGCCGTGCTGTTGTATATGAGCGACAGCGTGCACAAGGTTTTCGAGCCGTATATAGTCGTTTTGAACTCACTGCCGAAAATCGCGCTCGGACCGCTTATAATCATATGGATGGGCACGGGCTATCCCTCCATAATCTTTATGACGGTAATAGTTGCGATAATAGTGTGCATAATGAACACGCTTACGGGCTTTCTGGCGGTCGATAAAACCATGCTTACGCTTATGCAGGCGATGGGCGCAAAGAAGCACGCGATACTGTTTAAGCTCATAATACCCGCCTCGGTGCCGTCGCTTATCAACACCTTGAAGGTTGCCGTCGGTCTGGCCTGGATAGGCTCGGTTATGGGCGAATACGTGTCCTCGCGCGCGGGGCTGGGGTACTTAATCGTCTACGGCGGGCAGGTATTCAAGCTCGACTTGGTTATGACCTCCACCTTTATACTCTGTATTCTGGCGGGCGGTATGTACGGAATTATTACGCTTATCGAGAAAAAACTCACCAAATAAATTTAAGGCGCGGGCGGTTTTAAACCGCCCGCGCCCTATATCTTTTTTATGCGGGCACGCCCTCGCGCGCCGCTTGTCTTTCCTTGACGTTCAGCCCCGGCATCGCGTCGATTTCCCTTAAAATGTCGTATGCCGTCCTCTGCTCGACCTCGACCGCCTCGCCGCTTGAACCGAACAAAAACGTCTCGCCGAAGTGCCGCGCAACAATTCTTTCCCTCTGTTTTCTCATATAATTCAAAACCGTCATTTCAATCACCTCCGAATTTACAACGTCATTATAAGTCAGTATACTTGACACATATTGTCATATATGTTAAAATAATTTTAAGTTTTTTAATATTTTATT
>CAYXTN010000094.1:0-2226 GCA_964468085.1 uncultured Clostridia bacterium
TCAAAGCCAACGGTTACAGCCTCAAAGAGAGCGGGCTTGCCGTGCTCGGACTGTATCATATTCCCGCGGTAATAGGCTTTGCGACAGGGTGCGTTTATCAGTGGGGTGTACTCAACGTAATGATAAACATTGTTTTCTCGTCGGTCGAGGGCACTTCGCACTACGCGTTCGATTGGAAAGCGTTCGGCATATGCCTTGCAGTTTTTATCGTTGCATACGAGGCGTTAAATTTGTTTTACGTTTTCCGCATAGCAAAAACGCCTGTAAAATCTATAATGAGTGAGTAATTATGGAAAAAGTAATAGAAATCGAAAATCTTCACAAAAGCTTCAAGGACGTGCACGCGGTAAACGGTTTGAGTTTCAGCGTGTACGAGGGTCAGCTCTTCGCCTTTTTAGGCATCAACGGCGCGGGTAAAAGTACGACAATTTCGATTATCTGCGGTCAGTTGCAGGCGGATAGCGGCACGGTAAAAGTCAACGGAACGGACATTAACGCCGATATAAGGAGCGTAAAGCGCGACCTCGGCGTAGTGTTCCAGAACTCCGCGCTTGACAAATCGCTTACGGTGCTCGACAACCTGAAATACAGGGCGGGGTTGTACGGCATAAGCGGCGAAAAGTTTAAGGCAAGGCTCAAAGAGCTGAGCGAGCTGCTCGACCTGCAACCCATATTAAAACGCACGCTCGGAAAGCTTTCGGGCGGTCAGAAGCGAAGGGTGGACATTGCGCGTGCGCTCGTTCACAGCCCTAAAATTTTAATTCTCGACGAGCCGACAACGGGGCTCGACCCGCAGACGAGAAAGACAATCTGGGAAGTTATCGGCACGTTGCGCCACCGCGACGGCGTGACCGTTCTGCTGACAACGCACTATATGGAAGAGGCGGCGGACGCCGACCACGTCGTTATTATCGACAGCGGCGAGATTGTTGCCGAGGGTACGCCGTTGGAGCTTAAAAACAAGTATACGGGCGACTTTATCACGGTTTACGGACTTGACGAAGAGCGCGTTGCGGCGCTGGGCGTAAAGTACGAGAGCGTTGCGGGTGCGTTCAGAATTTCTGTAAAGGACAGCGCGGAGGCGACCGCACTGATTGTAAAGTATCCCGAACTGTTTACCGATTACGAAGTGACTAAGGGCAAAATGGACGACGTATTTTTAGCCGTCACAGGCAAAAAACTCGGCGGAGGTGTGTGAAATGAGCGGACTTTTATCTTCGGTTAAGCGCAACTGCAAGGTGTTTTTCAAGGACAAGGGAATGTTTATTTCCTCGCTGATTACGCCCATTATCTTGCTCGTGCTCTACGTGGTGTTTCTGGCAAGAGTGTTTAAAAACAGTTTTTTAGCCTCGATTGACGGCGTAGAAGTGCCCGACAAGCTAATCGACGGTTTTGTTGCGGGACAGCTATGTTCGTCGCTGCTCGCCGTATGCTGTATTACGGTTGCGTTCTGCTCGAACCTTTTAATGGTGCAGGACAAGGTGACGGGTGCGCGCGGCGACCTTATGATTACGCCCGCAAACAAAGCGGTGCACGCGCTCGGTTATTATCTGTCGACCGCATTTTCGACGTTGATTGTCTGCCTTATCGCGCTGTGCGGCGGGCTCATTTATATTGCGTGCTCTGGCTGGTATATGAGCTTCGGCGACATTATGCTTTCGGTTGTCGACGTCGTGTTGCTCGTTATGTTCGGTACTGCGCTGTCGTCGGTAGTCAATTTCTTTTTAAGCACGCAGGGGCAGATGCAGGCGGTGGGCACGATAGTGAGTGCGGGCTACGGTTTCATCTGCGGCGCGTATATGCCCATAAGCGAGTACGGCAGCGTGTTGCAGAACATATTCGGGTTTCTGCCAGGCACGTACGGCACTGCGCTTATACGCAATCACGTTATGGCGGGAACTTTCCGTGAAATGCAGTCGCAGGGCTGGCCAAGCGAAGTTATCGACGGCATAAGAGGCTCGATAGACGCCGATTTGAGTTTTTTCGGCAACAAAGTGGAGATATGGGTTTGCTATCTTGTGGTTATTCTAAGTATTGCGTTGCTTGTCGGGCTTTACGTGGCGTTTAACGTGTTGTTAAGTAAAAAGCGCAAGTAAAAGTTTTTTACCGTGCGCAAAAAACTTGATTTTTAACTTCGGTTGTTGTATTATGATAAAGCTTTAACAGCTTTGCTTCCGTAGTTAAATGGATATAATAAACCCCTCCTAAGGGTTAGTTATGGGTTCG
>CAYXTN010000095.1:0-2150 GCA_964468085.1 uncultured Clostridia bacterium
TCGATTACGCAGAGGAACCACGCCCAACCGATTACAAGGTAGAGTATCAATACCACGATGCTCACAGCGTCCTTTTTAGTAAAGGCGACGCTTGCACGAACGAGCAACTCCACTATCCAGCCCACGAAAGGGATAATGAGCAAAATCACTTTTAACAGCGTGCTCTGTTTATTAAACCACTTATCAAATTCCATTTTTTAACTCCTTTTAATTTTGACCGTTAATATATTTATGACGGACAAGCCGAAACTATGCATTAAAAAGTAAAATCGGCTCAGTCTTAAACCAAGCCGATTGCTACTTTTTGGTTTATATTCGCACAGATTAAGCGAAGAACCACAAATCTTTCTTCGTAAGAACGCCGATAATGTCGGTTATCCAGAAGAAAAGCGTGATGGGAGGAATAAGTTGCAGAATGCCCGCAATGATATGTCCTCTGGTAATACGAGTAATCGCACCAAGCAACCAGCTCGTAAAGGGAATGATAGCTAAGATAATGTTAACTATCCAATTGTCAAGGCCAAGATAGCCTTTTCCGCTTTTCGCCATTTTTTTTCTCCTTTTTGTTTTACTGTATTTATTATATCATACTTATATATATTGTCAATTAAATTTATGCTTTTAAATTTGTGAAAATAATGTAAAAATATAAAAGAGGCGGTCGAAACACAACCGCCTCTTTAAAAATTTAATTAAACTAATTCGATAATAGCTTCTTCCGCACCATCGCCCTTGCGCTGTCCGAGAAGGTAAATGCGGGTGTAACCGCCGCCCTGTCCGAGCTCTTCTTTACGCTGAGCGTACTTGGGCGCGATTTCGTTGAACAGCTTTTCCATTAAGGGATGCTGAATGTCCTTCGTTCTCGCCTTGTACTCACTCTTTTTCTCGTTGAAGCCTTTAACTTCCTGCAAGTCTCTAAGCTTGCCCATCAAAGCGCGGCGAACCGCAAGCTTTTTGGGGCTGTCCTGAATAACCTTAACGGTTACTTCTTTGCCCTTAGCGTCCGTCTTTTTAACCTGCTTTTCCTCGTTGAGGTCGTAAACGCTCATAGCTTTGGTGATAATCTTTTCAACGTAAGATTGTAAAGCCTTCGCCTTTGCCGCAGTCGTCTGTATTTTGCCGTACCATAAAAGCTCGGAAGCCTGGTTTCTTAATAATGCGTTTCTCTGTTCTGATGTTCTTCCTAATTTTGCGGGCATCTTATTAGTCCTCCTTGTTAGCTAACGAAAGTCCGTAGGACTGTAATTTCAAAATTACTTCGTCCAGCGACTTTCTGCCAAGGTTGCGCACCTTGAGCATTTCGTCTTCCGTCTTTTTGGTCAAGTCCTCAACCGTGTGGATATTCGCGCGCTTCAGGCAGTTGTACGAACGCACGGATAAGTCCATATCCTCGATTGCCATTGCCAATATCTTCTGCTGACGGTCGTCCTCGTTTTTAACGAGTATGTCCATATCTTTAATCGTTTCCGACAAATCGACAAACAGACCGATATGGTCCTGCATAATCTTGGCTGCGAGCGATACGATTTCCTTTGCGGAGAACGCGCCGTTCGTCCACACTTCCAAAACAAGCTTGTCGAAGTCGGTATTCTGACCGACTCTCGTGTTCTCAACGCTGTAATTGACTTTCTTTACGGGCGTGTAGATGGAGTCGATGGGAATGTAGTCTATAAGTTCGGTTCTTGTGTGGTCCGCACCCTTGTAGCCTCTGCCGCGGCCGATAGTGATTTCCATATCGATTTTGCCGCCCTCGTCAATCGTGCAGATATGCTGGTCGCCGTTGATGATTTCGATTTCGGCGTCCTGCTCGATATCGCTCGCCTTGACTTCGCAGGGACCTTCCTTATAGAGGTGAACTACTTTGATGTAGTCCTTATCGGTAATTTTCGTCTTGATTGCAAGAGTTTTTAAGTTCAATATGATTTCGGTTACGTCCTCTTTAACGCCCGCGATAGGCGAAAATTCGTGCTTGACCGAACCGTCTAAAAATCTTATGCCTTGCGCCGCCGCACCGGGGAGCGCCGAGAGCAATATTCTTCTAAGGCAGTTGCCTATTGTAAGACCGAAGCCCTTTTCGAGGGGTTCAACAACGACCTTTGCGTATGACTGATTCTCGCTTTCCACTACCTCAATCTTGGGTATATCTATCT
>CAYXTN010000096.1:0-2141 GCA_964468085.1 uncultured Clostridia bacterium
CGTCGCCCGAAGCGAACACGCCCTCGCGGGTGGTTTCGCCGTTGTCGGCAATCTTGGCAAGACCGCGTTCGTTGGTTTCGAGTCCCTTGGTCTGCGTCAAAATCATATTCGAGGGGCGCTGGGAAATGCAAATCATAACGCTGTCCGCCTGAATAAGAGAGGGAGTATCCCCCGTCGAAATAATTCTGTGGTTTTCGTCGCAGACGGTATCGACGAACATTACGCCGTCGTCGGTGATTTCAACGGGCTGTTTGTTGTAGATGAACTCCGCGCCCTCGATTTCCGCGTACTCTTTTTCTTCGTCGCTCGCGCTGTAATTGTCCGTGCGCACGGTAATCTTGACGTCGCGAACGCCCATACGGAGAGCCGTACGCGCCACGTCCATTGCAACGTTGCCCGCGCCGATTATTACCATAGACTTGCCGAGCTGGTCGCGGTAAGCCTCGGGTTTTTCGAGGAAGTGCACGCCGTAGTGCACGTGCCCGAGCGTTTCGCCCTTAATATTCAGCGCAATGGGCCAGGTAACGCCCGTGCCGATGGATATCGCCTTGAAACCGTCGCGGAAGAGCTCTTCTATGCCGAAAGCCTTGCCGATAGTAACGTTGAATTTGAGCTTTATCCCGAGGCGGAGCATAAGCGTCTTGTATCTGTCCACGATAGATTTGGGCAGTCTGAACTCGGGTATGCCGAAACGGAGAACGCCGCCTATGTCCGATTTGCTCTCGAACACGGTCACGTCGTAGCCGAGCTGAGCCATTTTAATAGATATGGTAATGCCCGCAGGACCCGCGCCCACGACGGCGACCTTAATGCCGTTGGGTTCTCCGCGCTTTAATTCGAGGCTGTCGAGATAGCGCTCGGAAATAAAGTTTTCGATAGTCGAAATTTCGACGGGCTCGCCCTTAAGACCGCGCACGCAGTGACCCTGGCACTGGTTGCCGTGGTTGCAGACAATCGAGCAGACGACCGAGAGGGGGTTGTTGTCGAAAAGCATTTTGCCCGCCTCGTCGATATCGCCCTTCAAAAAGGTCTGGATAAAGTCGGGAATGGGCGTGTTTATGGGACAGCCCGTTCTGCACAAAGGTTTTTTACAGTTGAGGCAACGCTTTGCCTCGGCAATAACGTTATGCGCCATATTTTATACCTCGTTTAAAGCGTTCTTGATTTTTTCTATCATTTCGGCGTATTCTTCGTCCGAAAGGTAAGTTTTGTTCGGGTTCATGGTAAACGTGCCGCCCCACTCGTCGCCGCCCGCGTACTTGGGGCAGAGGTGTACGTGCAGGTGACAGCCCGTGTCGCCGTACATACCGTAGTTTAATTTGTCGGGCGAAAACGCCTTGTGAATTGCCTTTGCCGCCTTATTGACGTCGGCGAAGAATAAATCGCGCTCCTCGTCGGAAATGTTGACGATTTCGCTCACGTGGTCCTTGTACGCGACTATGCACCTGCCGCGCTTGGACTGTTCCTTGAACAAAATGAGTTGCGAAACGTTCAAATCGCAGATTTTAATGCCGAACTTTGCTAAAGGCTCGCCGCCCACGCAGTAGCCGCAGTTGGTATCTTTCATAATATTCCCCTTATAATAAAATATTTATCACACTATATTCTATCACGGGCAAACGCACATTTCAATACTTGGCGGTCATTTTTTTCTTTAAAATTACACAATATATATTGCAATTTATCACAATATATGGTAAAATTTTTTCATAATAAATTTCACAAAGAGGGGTTGGGAAAATGGATAATATCTATTTGCTCTTAATCATTGTGGGTGCTGCGGTAATACTCGCGTGCGCCTGCGCGGCCCTCAACTATTTCACTACGAAAAAGTTGAAAGAGGGGAACGAAAGAATGCAGGAAATCGCGTCGGCAATTCGCGTCGGTGCGGGTGCGTTCATTAAGTACGAATACAAAATCGTTGCTATTATCGGTTCGGTCGTTGCGGTGATTTTGATTGCGTTCGTAAGCTGGCAGACGGGACTCGCGTTCGTAATCGGCGCGCTCGTATCGGCGGCGGCAGGCTTCGTCGGTATGAAGATAGCAACGTACGCCAACGTTCGCGTTACCAATGCGGCAAACGAAACGCGCGACACGGGCAAGACCTTAAAGGTTGCCTTCAAGGGCGGCTCGGTTATGGG
>CAYXTN010000097.1:0-2079 GCA_964468085.1 uncultured Clostridia bacterium
CCGTGTTCGGAATCAAAGGCGGCGCGGCGGGCGGCGGCTATGCGCAGGTCGTGCCAATGGCGGATATAAATCTGCACTTCACGGGTGACTTGCACGCAATCACAGCGGCGAACAATCTTCTGTGCGCAATGATTGACAATCACATTTTCCGCGGCAACGCGCTCGACATTCAGACGGTGCATTTTCACCGTTGTATGGATATGAACGACAGGGCGCTCCGCGATATAACCCTCGACTGCCCCGCGGGCAATATGAAGGGTTGCGAGAGCTATTCCCGTAAAGAGAGCTTTTCGATAACGGCGGCGAGCGAGGTTATGGCAATTTTATGCCTTGCCAAAGATATAGCCGATTTAAAGACGCGGCTCGGGAACATAGTAGTGGGCGAAAATTCGGTTGGCGAGTACATATATGCCCGTCAATTGAAGGCGGAGGGGGCGATGGCGACCCTTTTGAAGGACGCAATCAACCCCAATCTGGTACAGACTTTGGAGGGCACTCCCGCGATAGTTCACGGCGGACCTTTTGCAAATATCGCGCACGGCTGTAACTCGGTTAGGGCAACCTTAGCTGCAATGAGCCTTGCGGACTACGCCGTTACCGAGGCGGGCTTCGGTGCGGACCTCGGTGCTGAAAAATTCCTCGACGCTAAGTGCCGCATCGCTGGTATTCAGCCTGACTGCGTGGTGGTGGTTGCTACGGTAAAGGCGTTAAAGCTTCATGGCGGGGCGGACAAAACCACGCTGACGGAAGAGAATATCCCCGCTTTGAAAGCGGGCTTGCCCAACCTTTTAAAACACGTCGACAATATGAAAAACGTGTACAAAAAGCCCGTCGTCGTGGCTATGAACAGGTTCTTTACGGACACCCCCGCAGAAATCGAAACGGTTATGAACGCGTGCAAAGAGGCGGGCGCAAAGGCGGTGTTCACCGACGTCTTTTTAAAGGGCGGCGAGGGCGGCAAAGAGCTTGCGGAGGCGGTAATTTCCGCGTGCGAGGTCAAGAGCGAACTGCACTTTGCATATGATTTATCGGACGGCGTAAAGGCTAAGATAGAGGGCGTAGTCAAAAATATTTACGGCGGCGACGGCGCGGAGTATTCCGAGCTTGCCGAAAGTAAAATTGCCGCGCTCGAAGCTAAGGGGCTTGACAAGGGCTTGCCCGTAATCATTGCCAAAACGCAGTATTCGCTGTCGGATAACCCCGCGCTTCTGGCAGCTCCCAAGGGCTTTAAAATTTTCGTGCGCGACATAGAATACCGCGGCGGCGCGGGCTTTATTGTTGCAATTGCGGGCAGTATAATGCTTATGCCCGGGCTTGGAAAAGTGCCTTGCGCGGAGCACATAGATATTGACGGTAACGGAAAAATTACAGGCTTATCATAAGGAATTAATATGAAATTACCCGAAGCAACCAATTTTATCGAACAGTATATTAACGAAGATTTGGCGAGCGGCAAGTACGAGGGGCGCGGCAACCAAATAGTCGTGCGCTTTCCTCCCGAGCCCAACGGCTATCTGCACATAGGGCACGTCAAAGCGCTCTGCATAAACTTCGGCGTCAAGGAAAAGTACGACGGCAAAATCAATCTCCGTATGGACGACACCAACCCCGCAAAGGAAGATTACGAGTACGTCAATTCCATTATCGACGCGGTCAAGTGGCTGGGGTTCGAGTATGACAACCTCTTTTTCGCCTCCGACTACTACGACAAGCTGTACGAGATTGCCGAAAAGTATATTATGGACGGCAACGCGTACGTTTGCGACTTGTCCGCGGACGAGATAACCGCAACGCGCGGAACTCTGACCGAGGCGGGCAAGGATAGCCCTTACCGCAACCGCAGTGTTGAGGAAAACCTGAAACTTTTCCGCGAAATGAAAGAGGGTAAGTACCCCGACGGCGCAAAGGTTTTGAGGGCGAAAATAGATATGTCGTCGCCCAATATCAATATGCGCGACCCCGTAATTTACCGCATTGCGCACGTGCCGCATTACCGTCAGGGCGACAAGTGGTGCATATATCCTATGTACGACTTCGCGCACCCCGTGTCCGACGCGCTCGAGGGCATAACGCACTCGC
>CAYXTN010000098.1:0-2068 GCA_964468085.1 uncultured Clostridia bacterium
ATGAGAATAGATACATTACAGCCCGCAGAGGGCGCAACCACTTCTCCCAAGAGATTAGGCAGAGGTATCGGCTCGGGCAAGGGCAAGACCTCGGGCAAGGGTCATAAGGGCCAGTGGGCGCGTTCGGGCGGCGGCGTACGTCCCGGTTTCGAAGGCGGTCAGATGCCCCTTCACAGAAGAATACCCAAGAGAGGCTTCCACAACAAGTGGGCTACGAGCTACCTTATTATCAATCTTTCGCAGCTTGAATCCGTTCCCGCGGGCACGGTTGTCGACTACGACTACGTCGTTGAGCACAGCCTTACCAAGATTGTAAAGAACAACGGCGGCTTGAAGGTTCTCGGCAAGGGCGAAGTTAAGGTTGCTTTAACCGTTAAGGCGGCTAAATTCTCGGAGAGTGCAAAACAAGCCATTGAAAAAGCCGGTGGCAAGGCAGAAATAGCCGAATAATTCCGAATTTTTTAATTCTGAATTATCAAAGTGAGGTCATAATGCTCGAAACAATAAAAAATTGTTTTAAGAATAAGGAAATACGCAAGAAAATCTGGATAACCCTGCTTTTGTTGCTTATTTTCCGTCTCGGCTGTTATATACCCGTACCGGGTATCGACGCGGGCACGTTTAAATCGGCTATCGAAGGACAGTCGTTTCTGAACATAATGTCGTCCATTTCGGGCGGCTCGCTTGCGAACGCAACTCTTTTTGCGCTCGGTATCAGCCCCTACATTAACGCCTCGATTATCGTTCAGCTTTTAAGCGTGGGCATTCCCGCACTCGAAAGGCTTTCCAAGCAGGGCGAGGAGGGCAGAAAGAAAATCGCGCAGATTACGCGTGTTCTTACTATCGTCCTTGCAATTGCTCAGGCTCTCGGTATCATAATCAACTTAGGGCTCAACGGCGGCGAAAATTCGGCAATAAGACTGCTGTATTTCGGCGAGAAATCGTCGCTCGGCACGACGGGTGCTAAGTGGTTTGCAGGCATATTCTTGACGGTTGTCTACACCGCGGGCTCGATGCTCGTTATGTGGATAGGCGAAAGAATTACCGAGTACGGCATTTCCAACGGTATTTCGCTGATAATCTTTATCGGCATCGTATCCACCGCGGGCGACCAGCTTGTAAGAAAGTTTACTCAGGCGTTTGTCGGCATTAACGGCGGCGCGGCTCAGCCCTCGGTACTCTGGGAAGTTTTAGGCTTTGTTATCTTAACGGTAATCGAATTTATGGCAATCTGCGCGGTCGACCTTTCGGAAAGAAGGATACCCGTGCAGTATGCAAAGCAGGTCAAGGGCAGGAGAATGTACGGCGGACAGTCGACGGTCATTCCCATGCGTATATCGGGTTCGGGCGTAATGCCGCTCATCTTCGCGTTTGCGATTATAAGCGCGCCCGCAATGATTGCCAGCCTTGCAGCTCCCGACGGAACGGCAACGGCGCGCATTAACGAATGGTTCTCGGGCAACGGCGCATGGTACGGTCAGCTCATCTACACGGTGGTGCTGTGCGTGCTGATATTCGCCTTCTCGTTCTTCTATTCGTCGATGCAGTTCAACCCCGACGACGTTTCCAAGACCATACAGCAGAACGGCGGCTTTATTCAGGGTATACGCCCCGGAAAACCCACCGCCGACTATTTAAAGAAAATCAACAACAGAATTACTCTTTTCGGCGCGATATACCTTACGATAGTCGCACTCGTGCCCTCTATACTCGCGGTAATACTTTCCGCGGCGGGCATGTCGACCGACCTTATTTCGGTATTCTCGACGACGGGTATTCTCATCGTCGTATCGTGTGCGTTGGAACTTGACAAACAGTTGCAGTCGCAGCTTATGATGAAGAACTATAAAAAAGGTTTCTTAAAGTAATATGAACATTGTATTACTCGGAGCACCCGGCGCGGGAAAGGGTACGCAGGCAAGCTTAATCGAAGAAAAGTTTGACCTCGTGCATATTTCCACGGGCGATATATTCAGGGCGAATATCAAGGGCGGCACGCCGATAGGCAAGCTTGCCAAAAGCTATATCGACGCGGGCAAGCTCGTTCCCGACGAGGTTACGTGCGATA
>CAYXTN010000099.1:0-1985 GCA_964468085.1 uncultured Clostridia bacterium
GGCTCGGTTACCGCGATAGGCGCGGTTTCCCCTCCGGGCGGCGACCTGTCCGAACCCGTTTCGCAGGCAACCTTGAGAATTGTCAAGGTGTTCTGGGGACTTTCGGCTTCGCTTGCATACAAGAGACATTTCCCCGCAATCGACTGGCTTATAAGCTATTCGCTCTATGCGGACAAAATGCGCGACTGGTACAATGAGAACGTCAGCGTGGAATACGCGCAGTACCGTCAGTTCATAATGACCGTCTTGCAGGAAGAGGCGGCGCTCAACGAGATTGTAAGACTTGTCGGTATGGACGCGCTTTCGTCCAAGGACAGGCTTACGATGGAGACCGCCAAGATTATCCGCGAGGACTATCTGCACCAGAACGCGTTCGACGAAATCGACACCTACACGTCGATGAAAAAACAGTTTTTAATGCTTAAACTCATTTACGAGTTCGACACCCGCGCAAGGGAAGCCGTTGCTTCGTTCGCTTCTCTAAACGATATTCTTGCAAGCAAGAGCAAGGAAAGGCTGGGACGTTCCAAATATATCAAGGAAGAAAACCTTCACGAGTTCGACGAAATATTGAAGCTTATGGGCGCCGAGTTCAAAGCTATCTGCCAGGGAGGTGAGGACGATGTTTAAGGAATACAAAACTATCCGCGAAGTCGTCGGACCTTTAATGGTTGTTGACGGCGTAGAGGGCGTAACCTATAACGAACTTGTCGATATTATCTGCCACGACGGTACTATCCGCCGCGGCAAGGTGCTTGAAATCAACCGCGACAAGGCGGTAGTACAGCTCTTCGAAAATTCGCAGGGCTTGCAGATTTCGGGCGCAAAGGCGCGCTTTACGGGGCACAGTCAGCAGCTCGCGTGCTCGCGCGATATGCTCGGAAGAGTGTTCGACGGTATGGGCAACCCCCGCGACGGCGGTGCGCCCGTTATTCCCGAAAAGGTGTTGGATATCAACGGCGAACCTATCAACCCCGCCGCGCGCGACTACCCCGACGAGTTCATTCAGACGGGAATATCCGCGATTGACGGACTTAATACCTTAGTCAGAGGGCAGAAATTACCCGTGTTTTCTATGAGCGGACTTCCGCACGCGGAGCTTGCCGCGCAGATAGCAAGGCAGGCAAAGGTGCGCGGCACGGACAGCAAGTTCGCGGTCGTGTTCGCGGCTATCGGTATAACCTTCGAAGAGGCGCAGTATTTCGTAGACGACTTCAAAAAGACGGGCGCAATCGAGAGGACGGTGCTCTTCACCAACCTTGCAAACGACCCCGCGGTCGAGCGTATTTCCACCCCGCGTATGGCGTTGACCTGTGCGGAATATCTTGCGTTCACCTGTGGTATGCACGTGCTCGTAATCTTGACCGACATTACCAACTACGCCGAGGCTCTGCGCGAAGTTTCCGCGGCTCGGCGCGAAATTCCAGGCAGGCGCGGCTATCCCGGTTATCTGTACACCGACCTTGCGACTATGTACGAGCGCGCGGGCAGAATACGCGGCTCGGAGGGCTCGATAACGCAGATACCCATTCTGACCATGCCCGAGGACGATAAGACTCACCCCATACCCGACCTTACGGGCTACATTACCGAGGGGCAGATAATGCTTTCCCGTGACTTGTACAAGAAGGGCATAAACCCGCCTATCGACGTTCTGCCGTCTTTATCCCGTCTTAAAGACAAGGGTATTGGCAAGGGCAAGACGCGCGAGGACCACGCCGACACAATGAACCAGCTTTTCGCCGCGTACGCAAGCGGCAAAGAGAGTAAGGAGCTTGCCGCCATCTTGGGCGAGGCGGCTCTGTCCGATACCGATAAGCTGTACGCCAAGTTTGCGGAGAACTTCGAAAAGGTGTATATAAATCAGGGCTTCGACGCGAACAGACCGGTTGAGGAAACGCTGAATATCGGCTGGGAGCTTTTGAAAATTCTGCCCGTAACCGAACTTAAACGTATACGGCAGGCATATATCGATAAGTATTTAA
>CAYXTN010000100.1:0-1865 GCA_964468085.1 uncultured Clostridia bacterium
AAAATTCTGCGGTGTACGGGCTTTAAGCCGTCCCTTATGTCGGGAATTGCACGCGATACGTTAACCGCCATAGCGTAGGCAATAAACGATTTTTTCAGCTCTTCGTCCACCTCGACTTCGAGCATCTTGGTCATTGCGAGCGTTTTGACAAACTCTTCGGTGAGTTCGGGGCTGGTCTGTTTTTTAGCCATAATATCTTTTCTCCCTTAAATATCCAACTCGGCAACGAGCTTTGCGTTGTCCTCTATGAACTGTCTGCGAAGTTCCGGTTGTTCGCCCATCAAAAGCGCGAACATTTTATCAGCCTCTACGGCGTCCTCTACGTTAATTCTCACAAGCGTGCGCTTTGCGGGGTCCATAGTCGTCTCCCAAAGCTGTTCCTTGTTCATTTCGCCGAGACCCTTATAGCGCTGAAGCTCGAACTTGCCGTCGGGGTGCTCCTCTCTGAACTTGGTGAGCGCCGCGTCGTCGTAAAGGTACGTGTCCTCTATGCCCTTGCCGCTGACCTTGTATAAAGGCGGCTGTGCGGCGTATACATGACCGTTTTCAACGAGCGGGCGCATATAACGGAAGAAGAAAGTTAAAAGCAAAATTCTTATGTGCGAGCCGTCAACGTCGGCGTCGGTCATAATTATAATTCTGTCGTATCTCAGCTTACTTTCGTCGAAGTTTTCCTGAATGCCGCAACCGAATGCGGTTATCATTGCCTTAATCTCTTCGTTTTCGAGTACGCGGTTAATTCTTACCTTTTCAACGTTTAATATCTTGCCTCTCAAAGGTAAGATTGCCTGGAAACGTCTGTCGCGCCCCTGCTTTGCCGTGCCGCCCGCCGAGTCGCCCTCGACGATATAAATTTCGCACAGCTCCGAGCGCTTATCCGAACAGTCGGCGAGCTTTCCGGGGAGCTTGGTACTTTCAAGAACGCCCTTTCTTCTCGTTTCTTCCCTTGCGAGCCTTGCCGCGTCGCGCGCACGCTGAGCGGTTATACAGCGCATCACGAGCTCTCTGGTTTCCGCGGGGTGCTCTTCGAGGTATGTGCCAAACTTGTCTACTACCGCTTTCTGTACGAAGCCGCGGACGTAGGTCGAGCAAAGCTTGCTCTTCGTCTGGCTCTCGTACTGAGCGTCGGCGATTTTTACCGAAACGACCGCCGTTATACCCTCGCGCACGTCGTCGCCCGAAAGCTTGTCGTTGTCCTTTAAGATATTCAGGCGGTGACCTGCGTCGTTTATAACCTTGGTGAGCGCCGCCTTAAAGCCGTCCAGGTGAGTGCCGCCGTCGGGCTGACGGATATTGTTTGAGAAGGGGAAAATCTGCTCGGAATAGCCGTCGTTGTACTGAATGGCTACTTCCAAAAATTTATCGTCGCCCTCGCTCTCTTCGAAGTATACGGGCTGAGCAAAAAGCACGTTCTTGCCCTCGTTGATATCCTGTATAAAGTGAACTACGCCGCCCTCGTAGCAGAAGGTGTCAGTGCGCACCTTTTCGCCGCGGTAGTCGGTCAAAGTGAGCGTTAAGCCCTTATTCAAATAGGAAAGCTCTCTTAAAAGCGTTCTGAGCGTTTCGTAGCTGAACTCTATCGTTTCGAACATTGTGGGGTCGGGGTGGAAACAAATCGAAGTGCCCGTCGCGTCGGTGTCCTCGATTATCTTCAAAGGCTCTTCGGGAACGCCCTCGTGGTAGACCTGACGGAACTTGTGACCCCTTTGGCAGACCTCGGCAATGAGCGTATCGGACAGCGCGTTGACGCAGGATACGCCGACGCCGTGCAGTCCCGACGAGATTTTATAACCGCCCGCCTTGTTGCCGCCGCCGAATTTTCCGCCCGCGTTGAGGTTGGTCAAAGCGAGCTCTACGCCCGAAAT